>JANPPM010000227.1:0-7494 GCA_031428495.1 Novosphingobium sp. | reverse complement strand
ATGGCTGATCGAAGCCCGTGCGCGCAGGCATATGGGCGAGCAAACTATCGGCGACTTTTCCCATGGCTCCAAATTCTCCCAGAATCGGTATTTTATGTTACACTGTGGAATATAAAAAGTGCAAGGACAACCGAAAGGGAGCGCGACTGATGAGTCCGGATGTTGATAGCGAAATGGCATTCTATCCCCCGCAGCATGGCAGGCTGGCTGTGGTGACGGGGGCTGGCGGCCTTGGTCTCGAGACCGCCCGAGCACTCGCACGACACGGCGCGTGCGTGGTGGTGGCGGGAAGAAACGCGGAGAAAGGACAGGCAGCAGTCTCAGACATCGCCAGCCACGCCAATGGCAGATCGGTTCGGTTCGAATTACTGGATCTTGCCGACCTTGGTTCCGTGGAAGCTTTTGCCAGCCGCTTGCTGGCCGAAGACCGCGCGATTGATCTGTTGATCAACAATGCGGGCATCATGTCACCGCCTGTGCGGCGCGTTAGCCGCGACGGCTTCGAGGCCCAATTCGCGACAAATCACCTCGGCCACTTCGCGCTGACCGCACGGCTATTGCCGTTGCTTCTCAAGTCATCCGCAGCCCGGGTGATTCATGTTACCAGTCTTGCCCATCGTCACGCCAGCTTGGACTTCGGCGATCTCCAGAACGAACGCGCCTATAAGGCGGGCGCCGCCTACTGCCAGTCTAAGCTTGCCGTCGCATTGTTCGCCCGCGCGCTTCAGGAACACGCCGTGAGGTCTGGGTGGCCACTCAAGAGCATTGCTGCACATCCGGGCTTTGCTGGCACTAATCTAATCGCTGCTGAGCAGGGCACCGAGAGCTTTTTTGCGCGTATGAGCCGCCGGGTGATTGTTCCTTTGATCGGCCAATCAGCGAAGGATGGCGCGAGACCGCAAATTCATGCCGCCCTCTCGAGCGAAGCGGTCGGGGGCAAACTCTATGGACCGACAGGGTTGATGCAGATGAAGGGACCTCCAGGAGAATGCGCTTTCGGCAAGGGCGCACTGGATGATGATGCGGCCCGGATGGTGTGGCAGATTTCGGAAGAATTGGCATCAGTGCAGTTTGGAGGTCTTAAAGCGCCCGCAGGCCGCAGCCTACAGCGCCGAATTTAACTCGGTCAGCTGACAGCGCCGGTACCGGCCGCTACCTTGCTGTCGAGTTCGTCGATCCATTTCTCTATTGAACCGTTCAGTTCCGCTTGAGAGTCCAAAAGTCCTAGTTCGCTCTCGAGGATCAAGTTGCGGGCAAGCGATGCCAGAGCAAAGTTTACGACCGACGGCGACGCGCTGCCACCGTGCTTGGGACCCGTGGCGAGGGATCTTGCGAGTACTGAGTTGATGAGCTGATTAGCCCGGGCGCTGTAGGCCGCCACCTCCTGCCTAAGCGCTTCGTTGCGATTGGCCATGGCCATGAACTCGATGACCAACCTGCCACTTCGGTCGCTGATCAGCGACCACAACGACCGCACCGGGGCCACGGAGCTTTGCAACGCCTCTAGCTGAGCAAGAAATCCCTCGCTTCGACGGCGGAACGTGGCGACCACCAGTTCCTCCATGTTCTGGAAGTAGTAGAATACCAGCTTTTGATCGACGCCTGCCTCCTTGCCGACGTTGCGCGAGGTCACAGCAGGGTACCCGTCGCGTCCGAGCACACGCTCCGTCGCATCCAAAAGTTTGACGCGGACAGTGGAATCCGGTGGTCCCATCCGTCTTGCCACCACGCCGTACTCCCATCGCGATAATTCCTCCGCTTGCCCTGGCAGAGCCTGGCACCACTTGACAAGCGCAGAGGGTTGCTAGCATGGTGAGGAACAAGTGGCTAGTGAGTCGAGTAAACCGGCCAACCGCGGAAGAGGATGTGGCATGTCGTCGTTCAAGGGACTGTGCTCAATATGGCCGTTTGGTGCCGAAGTTCGCGCAGGTAGCGGGTATTGCCTGAACGGGGCTGACCAAGATGAGCTCCTTCGTTTGTACAAGGAGGAGGGGCTAATCGTCATCCGTGGCTTGAACCTGACGATGTCGGAGCAACAGGAATTCTGCCGCACGTTTGGGCCAATCCCAGACAGCCCGTACGAAAATTTCTACGTCTCAAACAAGCGGGCTGACGGTTTCCTAGGAACGAAGGAGCTTCAGTGGCACAACGATGTGCCCTACCTGCCATCACCCTACTTGGTCGCTGCATTGCACGCAGTCGACGTTGACCCGGATGCGACCTCGACCAAGTTCGTCAGCGGAATGAGGGCTTACGAAAGGCTGCCTCGGCCTTTGCAGGAGCGGGTTAGCGGAATGAAGGCGCTTCAGGTCCGGCAACGCACTTCCGAGCGCCGCAACCGCCTAGAAGATCTTGAAGCTGGCGACCTATGTACCGTTCATCCGGTAGTCCGCCACCAGGACGGAACGGGGCGCCCATACCTGTTCGTGAACGAGAACATGACGGCCTGCATCATAGGGATGTCGGATGAGGAGAGCGATGCGCTGCTCGCAGAGCTGTTCTCGTATCTTTATGCCGAGGATGCCGTGTACGAGCATCGCTGGCAGGCCGGTGACCTAGTCGTGTGGGACAATCTTGCTTTGCAGCACGCTCGGGGTGCCGTGGGCGAGGGCGCACGCACGCTCCAGCGCGTGACCTGCACGCAATACACTTACCTCGACCAGTATCCAGCCGACAGCGTCGGTGAAGACCTTCACAACACCAACTTGATGGTTCCTGCGGCTTAGCGCCGGGTCGCCGTCTCATTCGTCAGGCTGATGCAAGGACATTATGATGACTTCACTCCCAGTTGCCGAACTCCAATTGGCGATGCTGCCGATTGAGGAACCGGCTTTCGCTGCAGATCCAAATCCGGAACTAAACCGCGTCCGCGCTCAGCACCCATGGCTGGCGCGCTTTAGCCACGGCTATGTCGTCCACAGTTATCAGGCGATCCGTGATCTGCTGCCGCGTGACGACAAGGTTCACATCGCGATGGACGCCGTGGTCAACATCATGGGCGCGCAAGGCTCTCCGTGGGGCGGCTTCATGCGCGACATGATGATCGCCATGCGCGGCACCGACCACCAGCGCCTTCGCAGCGCCATTGAGCCTTACTTCAAGCCTCGCAGCGTTGTGACCCAGATAGATCGGATTCGCGAGGTGGTAACCGCACTGCTCGACGAGTGGGCGCCTCGCGAGGCGTTCGACTTTGCCGAGTTCTCGGCCAAGTTCCCGGTTACGGTCATGTTCAGCCTGATCGGCGGTGATCCTGCGGACCTGCCGCGCATCCAGCGAGCCTTGGAAGTGCAGGGGCTGAGTTTCAGCATGGACCCTACGCTGCTGCCGGAACTCGAGGCGGGATACCAGGTGATGATGGCGTTCACCGACGAGCTCATCGCCAAGCGTCGGGCTTCCGGTGAACCGCGTAACGACCTGCTGCAGGCTTTGATCGCCGCCGAAGACAGTGGTGAGCTGACCCCGAAAGAGCTGCGAGAACTGCTCTTCTTCTTGTTTGGCGCCGGTTACGACACTTCCAAGAACCAGCTCACGTTGACCGTGTGGATGCTGCTCGACCGTCCCGATCTGTGGGAGCGGTGTGCGGTCGATCGCCAGTATTGTGTCCTCGCCGTGGAGGAGGCTTTCAGGTTGGCGAGCCCGAGCAACGTGCCGCGCATCGTGCTCGAAGACATCGAATACGAGGGCGTGCTCATCCCTGCGGGGACGCACCTCATCTTTCTCAACAACCTGGCTGCCCGCGATCCGACCGTGGTTGCCGATCCGCTGACCTACGATCCGGACCGTGACCAGTCGGTTCGTCACCTCGCCTTCGGCAGAGGCGCCCACCAGTGCCTCGGCATGCATCTGGCGCGGCTACAGATCGAGGAAGGGCTGCACTTGATCACTCAGCGCATCAAGCACCCCCAACTCGCCGGGCAAGTCACGTGGCGCCGGTTCCCCGGAGTTTGGGGCATCGAGTCCCTACCCATCTGCTTCACCCCGGCTTCTGCGCAGCAGCCGGTCCCCACGACTGTAGGAGCCTAATCATGACCGAAGCCATTCTCGACGCGCCGACACTCGCGCCTGAAACTCCGGGCAGGTGGCTCGAGCACGGCTTCGAGGCACTTTACGCGCTGAGCTGGCGCGACATCGAAGATGTCCAGCTTAAAGCTCTGCAGCTTCAGTTCGACAAGTTCAGCACGTCCGTTGCAGCGTTAGAGAAGCTCGCTCGGCGCGAAGGCGTAACCCGCGTGGACAGCGTCGAGGATGCGCTCCCGCTGCTGTTCGATCACCGTGTCTACAAAAGCTATCCTCTGTCACTGATCGAAAAGCGCGACATTCCAAAGCTGAATGCCTGGCTTGGGCGCCTGACGACGCGCGACCTCTCGCAGGTTGATATCTCCGGTGTCACAATGATCGACCACTGGCTGGACCGTCTTGACGACTTCGGCATGCTGGTGGGGCACTCTTCGGGCACGACGGGCAAGCTCAGCTTTGTGCCTCGCTCAAAGGTGGAATTCCCAGCCTGGCAGCGCTCTTACTACGAAGCGCAGCGGGCAACAACGGGAGTCGATGCTTACACCGATCCGGTGGAAACTTTCTTTCCCGGTTATCGGGGAGGTCACCAGATGATGATGAAGATGCTCAGCCTCTTCAACATCCCTGCAGCGGGCGGTCCCGAGCACTACCACACGCTTTATCAAGGTCACATTTCGTCTGACCTATTGTCATTAGCTACCCGCATGCAGGTCGCTGAAGACCGGGGTGAGCTCAACCAGCTCGGGCTTGATCCGGCCTTGCTCCAGGCGCGCGAAGCGTTGCTCGTCCAGGGCAGGCGCCGCGAACAGGATATTGAGGCTTGGTTCTTTGAGCTGTTCGAGGAGTTCCGCGGTAAGCGGGTCAAGCTCGGCGGGAGCTTCGGGGACCTCGTCAAGACGGCCCGCAGCGGCATTGCCAAAGGCCTCAAGCCAGAGTTCGGCGCAGGCTCGTTCATCATGACTGGCGGCGGGATGAAGGGTCTGAAGGACGCGCCCGACGACTGGGAAGGCTATGTGAAAGAATATTTCGGCATCCAGAACGTCGGCATGTTCTTCGGCATGTCCGAGGTGATGGGCATGTCCCCGCGCTGTTCGCAGGGCAATTATCACATCATGCCGCATACGATCCCGCTGTTGTTCGACCGCGACATGAAGCTGCTGCCGCGCGAAGGTGAGCAGACCGGGCGTTACGCATTCTTCGACCTCATGGCTGAAACCTACTGGGGCGGGTTCATCTCGGGCGACCAGGTGTCGATCAACTGGGAAGAGGATTGTGCCTGCGGCTGGAAAGGCCCGCGGATCGGCCCGGTGATCACCCGCTTCCACGAGATGGAAGGAGGCGACGACAAGATCACCTGCGCTGGCACCGCCGATGCCTACAACGAGTTTATGGACTTCGTGGCGGGAGAATCGTGATGAGCGAATTGCGCGATATTCCGATCATCGCCCGCGGCCGGATCCTCATGCCGGCGGACGGTGATGCCGTTGAGTTCAAGGGGCGCGGCGGCTCGAGCTTCCGCTCGCCTGATCCCCACAAGCACATCCAAGATCTCGTGCTCGGCAACGCCGCGCATCTCGCCGATCTGAACGCGACGAAGATGGCCGATATCATCGAATTTCTCGCCGAGGCCGGAAAGCGGCTGCGGTTGGAGGACAATCCCTATTTGCAGGAAAGCTTCACCTTGGCACTGCAGGCAGGCGGGCTAGCCGAGCCGATTTTGCGGGGCGTTTACGATCAGCTTCCTTACATGTTCGACGGCCAGTCTCTTACCGCGCAGGCGGAACAGACAATCGGCATTCCTTATCTCGATGGGTGGGTGCCCGCGCCCGCGCCGCACGAAAACGTTCGCGTGCGCGCGGTCGGGACGCGCCAGTTGCACATCACCGCGGGCAATGTCCCGGTGGTTGCCGCGCTGACGATAGTGCGGGGGGCGCTGACCAAGTCCGACATCCTGATCAAGTCGCCGTCGAATGACCCGCTCACCGCCAATGCGATCGCCCGCACTCTGATTGAGCTCGATGCCTCGAATCCCGTGGTAAGGCACATTGCCGTCGCCTACTGGAAGGGTGGCGACGAATTCATGGACTCGCAGATCATCCGCACCAGCCGCATCGACAAGATCACCGCCTGGGGCGGGATGAGCTCGGTCAAGCATATCCAGAAATTTCTGTCGCCGGGGATCGATCTGACCGCGCTCAATCCGAAGTACTCAATGTCCATGATTGGAGCCGAGGCGCTGGAAAGCGAGGCAGCGATGGAAGAGGCTGCGACTGGCGTGGCAGTGATCGCCGGATTCTTCAACCAGACCGCATGCGCGAACACCCGCGTGGTCTATGTCGAAAGCGATATTGACGAGGACTCCATCGAAAAACTGGCGGCCTTTGGTCGCAAAATCGTCACGGCTTTTGGCGAACTGCCGCCGGTCATCTCCACACCATTCGAGAAGCCCAATGAGGACCTCGCGGCGGAGCTAGAAGCCGCCGCTCTCGAAGATGATTTCTATCATGTTGAGGGCGACACGCTCGGCGGCGGTGTGGTGATCTCCAAGTTTGAAGATCGCGTCGACTTCTACGATCAGCTCAATAATCGTGTGGTCAACATCGTACCCGTTTCGAACCTAAGGGAGGTCGCCAAGTGGTGCGATGACACCACACAGACTGTAGGAATCTACCCCGAAGCAATCCGCGACGAGCTGCTCGACACGTTCTCGCTGGTTGGGGTGCAGCGAATGGTGTCGCTGTCGGGCAGCGATCCAATGCAGATCTTCCATGACATGCATACTCTGCCACCCGGCATGCCTCACGACGGGATTGAGCCCCTTCGTCGGAACGTGCGCTGGGTTATCGATCAGCGCCCCGCGAGCGATCACACGCAAATGATGAGCATCGCGGCAGAATAGCCCGGTTTCGGGTTGGAAACAGAACAAGAATTGGAGAGATCATGGCACCGCTAGCGGGCAAAATTGCATTGGTGACAGGTAGCGGTAGAGGCATTGGGCGCGCGATTGCTCTTCGCCTTGCGCGAGATGGCGCTTCAGTCATCGCGCACTATTCGGGCAGCAAGGCGGGAGCGCAGGAGACCGTCCAGACCATCACACAGGCCGGGGGCAGTGCCGTTGCCTATCAGGCTGACATCTGCCGCAGAGCGGACGTCGTCCGAATGTTCGAGCAGATCGACCGAAGCCCTGGCGCCCTCGACATCCTGGTCAACAACTCTGGTGTGATGACGTCAGGCATGCTCGCTGACGTGACCGACGAACAGATTGAACAGATCTTCGGGGTGAACGTGTTTGGCCCCCTATACCTTGCGAGCGAAGCCGCGAAGCGGCTGCGCGATGGCGGGCGCATCATCAATTTCAGCTCGAGCGTTGCAAAGTATCCTGTGGCCGGCGCAGGCCTCTATTCTGCGGCCAAGAAAGCGGTTGAGAGCTTTACCGAAAGCTGGTCGCGAGAGTTGGGTGCTCGCAACATCACGGTA
>JANPPM010000226.1:0-4554 GCA_031428495.1 Novosphingobium sp. | reverse complement strand
GCCGATCCGCACGAGGCCGAAGAGCTGCTGCCGCAATTGATGGAGCGGCGCGGGCCTGCCTACCTGCGGCTTGGCCGCGCGGGCGAGCCGGTGCTGCACGATGGCGGCACGCCGGTAACGCTCGGCAAGGCGATCACCCTGCGCACGGGCAGCGACATTGCGCTGCTGGCCACCGGGCCGATATTGGGCCGTGCACTCGCTGCCGCCGATGAGCTGGCCGAACAGGGCATTTCCGCCAGCGTCGTCAGTTTCCCCGCGATCACCCCACTTGATGCCGATTGCATTGCCCGCCTCGCCGCCAGCCACCGCGCGCTTTTGACGATTGAAGAGCACTCCGAGCAGGGTGGCTTCGGCAGCCGGGTTGCTGATTTGCTGATGGAAGCCGGAACCCCGGTGCGCTTTGCCAAATGGGGAACCACCGATGCCTTGCGCGGCAAGGTCGGCAGCCAGAGCTACCTACTGGACTTGCTGCCGTCCATCACCACGCGCGCTGCGGCGCTACTATGAGGCTGCTGATCACCGGCGCTTCGGGCTTTGTCGGGGCAAAGACGCTCGAGCTGGCGCTGGCTGCTGGCCACGAAGTCGCCGCCCCGGTGCGGCCGCAAAGTGCCGCGCGGCGGCTCGTGCCCTTTGCCGGGCGTTACGAACATCTCAGCCTTGAACTGAATGACCGCGCAGCACTCACTGCGGCGGTCGGCAAGTTCCGGCCTGATGCGATCATCCACCTCGCATGGGCCGGGGTCGCCAATGCCGCGCGGTTCGACCACACCCAGATTTCCGAAAACATCGATGCCGCCTGCGCACTGGTCAAAGCGGGCGCAGCCGCAGGTTGCGGCGCCTTCATCGGCACCGGCAGCCAGGGCGAATACGGCGTGGGCAGCACCATGCTGGAGGACGCCCTGCCCCAACCGACCACGCTCTACGGCGCAGCAAAGGTTTCAGCGCTTTACCTGACCCGGCAGCTAGCCGCACAGGCGGGCATGCGCCATGCATGGCTGCGTATCTTTTCCACCTATGGCCCGGACGATAACGCGGGCTGGCTGATCCCATCACTGATCACTCAGATGCTGAACGGCGAGCGGCCCAAGACGACGCTGGGCACCCAGTTCTGGGACTGGCTCTTCGTCGATGATGTCGCACGCGGGCTGCTTTCGGCGACAGAAACGCCAACAGCCGCAGGCATTTTCAACCTCGGTTCGGGCGAGGCGGTGCAAGTGCGCCAGGCCGTCGAGACAATCCGCGATCTCGCCGCGCCGGACATGGAACTGGTGTTCGGCGAAATTCCTTTTCGCTCCGATCAAGTGATGCTCATGCAGGCCAGTGTCGAGCGCCTGGGCTTGGCCACTGGCTGGTCTCCGCAAGTGCCATTTGCTGAAGGCATCGCGCGCACCGTCAATTGGTATCGCAGCCAGCGCCGGGATCTGGCCGCATGAGCCTGACCCTCACCCCGTTCCTGCGCTTCGTGCTCACGGGCGCGCTCAACACCGGCTTTGGCTATGCCAGCTACGCGGCTCTGGTGCTCACCGGCATGCCGCTGTGGCTGGCAGTTACGGGATCGACGTTGATTGCCATCGTCTTCAATTTCTATTCCTATGGTGGACTGGTATTCGGCAAAACATCGCGCGGCTATCTGCCCGCATTTTTCGCCTTCTATGCCGCGCTGGGCGTAGCCAACTATCTGGGCCTGCATGCTTTCGAAAAGGCTGGGATCGGCCCGCTGATTGCGCAGGCATTCCTCGTCCCGTTACTTGCGATCAGTGGTTATTGGGGCATGCGCCTGCTGGTCTTCCGCGAGCGGGGGGCCGCATAATATGGCACGCGCCGAGACCATCGAAGAATTCAAGCCAGTTCCGGTTGAGCGCGGCAGCGGCTGGCTTTCACCCTTGCTGTTCCGCATGCGCTGCTGGATCGACCTGCCATTAGTCACCTGCATCCGCTTCGTGTCTGCGCACCGCCCCGCGCTGACCGGCAAGTTGCTCGACGTCGGCTGCGGCCAGATGCCGTTTCGCCATCTGCTGCCCGCCAGCACCAGCTATACCGGGATCGACATTCCCGACGCGACAGCATTCGGCATGCGCCGGAACCCTGAGGTCATTGAATTCAACGGGATGCACATCCCTTTTCCCGACAACCACTTCGACGCGATCCTGTGTACCGAAGTGCTGGAGCACGCAGCCCACCCCGAAGTGCTGGTGGCCGAAATGCACCGGGTGCTGAGGCCGGGCGGCAAGTTGGTGCTGACCGTGCCCTTTTCGGCCCGTGTCCACCACATTCCGTACGATTTCCATCGCTTCACCAGTTACGGCCTGAAGCAACTGTTCGGCGCTTTCGGCAAACTGGCGGTCGAGGAACGCGGTAACGACCTGGCGGTGATCGCCAACAAGATCATCGTCGTGACAGTACGCCAGTTCAACCTGCTGCGCTGGCCGCTGCTGGCGCTCGGCATTCCCGCATCGCTGATTGCGCTGGCAATCGCTCACTTGTCGCTCTGGTTTGGCTGGGGGTCGAAGTTCGATCCGCTGGGCTATGGTCTGGTTGCGCAAAAGGATTGATCGAGAAATGGCAGAGCTGATCATCAAGGACGAAGGCGGCTACAATCAGGTGTTCGCACCGATTGGCTCGACCCCGCTGCGCCAGCAACGCCGTAATGACTGGACGCTGGCACAGATTGCCCGCGTCGGCGCCAAGCGCGTGCTCGAAATCGGTTCAGGCACCGGCGAAAGCGCCGCTTACCTTGCCGCGCGCACGCAGGCCGAAGTCATCGCGGTCGACATAAGCCCGGCGTTCATTTCCGCCAGCCGCGCCAAATACCGCGCGCCCAACCTGCGCTATGAATTGTTCGACCTGCTGGGCGATGAACCGCTAGCTTTCGGTCAATTCGACATGGTCTGCGGCAATGGCATCCTGCATCATCTGGTGCGCCGCCTGCCCGATGTGCTCACTTCGATGAAGCGGCTGACCAATCCGGGCGGCGGCATGGCGTTCATCGAACCCAATTTCATGAACCCCTATTGCGCCTTTGCCTTTGGCACGAGCGTGGGGCGGCGCTTTGCCAAGCTGGAGCCTGACGAAATGGCCTTCAAGCGCAGCGAGTTGCTGAATGCGCTGAGCGGCACAGGCTGGCGCGATGTCAGCGTCACAACCCGCGATTTCCTGCTCCCCGGCCTGCCCAAAGCACTGGTCGCACCGACCCTTGCTATCGAACCGGCACTTGAGGCGACCCCGATCACCAGCTGGCTCGCCCAGTCACACTTCATGACTGCGAGCGCCTGAACCATGAAATGCATCTCGATCATCTCACCCGCCTATAACGAGGAGGACAATGTCGAGGCCTGCTATCAGGCCGTCGCCGATCTGTTCGCCAAGGGCGGCCCGCTCGAAAATTACGAGCGCGAACACATCTTTGCCGATAATGCCTCCGAGGATAGCACCGCCGAAATCCTGCGGCGGCTGGCGGCAAACGACCCTTGCGTCAAAGTGATCCTCAACGCCCGCAATTTCGGCCCCTTCCGCTCCAATTTCAACGCGCTGCGCTATGCCACTGGCGATGCCGTGGTGGTGTTCCTGCCCGCCGATTTGCAGGACCCGCCCGAGATCATCCCTGAGATGGTGAAGCACTGGGAAAACGGCATCGAAGTCGTCGCCGGCAGCCGCGCCAACCGCGAAGAAACGCTGATGCTGCGCACTTTTCGTCGCATCTTCTATCGCATGTCCAACTCGCTGTCCGAATTTGAAATCCCGGAAAACGTCGGCGAGTTCCAGCTGATCGACCGCAAGGTCTGGGAAGTCGTGGTCAGCCACACCGACCAGTATCCCTACATTCGCGGCATTATCGCATCGACCGGCTTCAAGCGGCTGATCCTGCCCTACACCTGGAAGGCCCGCAAGCGCGGCATCTCCAAGAACAACGCGTTGGCGCTGATCGATCAGGCGCTGAACGGCATCTTCTCGTTCACCACCGTGCCGCTGCGGCTGTGCAGCTTCCTCGGTTTCATCATCGCGGCATTCGCCTTTCTCTATGCGGTGTTCACGATCATATCGACGCTGATCGATCCCAGTGCCGCGCCTGCAGGCACCCAGACGATGATCACCGCGATCTTCTTTTTCGCCGGAGTGCAACTCGCCTTCATCGGGCTGCTGGGTGAATATGTGACGGCAATCCATGCCCAGGTGCGGCGCGGGCCGATGGTGGTCGAGCGTGAGCGGATCAACATTCCTCCCGGCCCGCCGCAAGGCTGAGCGCAGGCGTGACGGCCAGCTCCCTGCCGGTTCTGACTTATGTGCTGCTACTGCTTGCGGCAGTACTGCTGCCTTTTGTGTCCAGTTGGCTGGCAAGCCGAGCGGAAAGCAACGCGCTGGCGATCCTGCTGGCAGGCGGAGCGATTATCCTCACCATCATCCGTCACGGCCTGATGGTCGAAGGCGCGATCCTGCTGATTGTCTGCGCGCTGGGGCATGGCTTGCGCTCGATTGCCGGAGCCACCTGCGCCGCACTGCTGTTCGCAACATCGACCTGGTGGCTGGCCGAGCTGGACATCGCATCCTGGCAATATC
>JANPPM010000225.1:0-31735 GCA_031428495.1 Novosphingobium sp. | reverse complement strand
CTCGCCGAGCGCGACGAGCCGGTGCCCGAATAATGCCCGCCCCTCGCCTCCTGCTGGTCGAAGACGATCAGGCCCTCGCTGAATTGCTGGAATTCCGTTTCAAGGCGGAAGGCTATGACGTCGTCACCACCCCCGATGGCGATGAAGCCTTGTTGCTGGCCAGCGAACAGACCCCCGACCTTGTCGTGCTCGACTGGATGATCGAGGGCACCAGCGGCATCGAGGTTTGCCGCCGCCTGCGCCGCGCCAAGGAAACCGCGCACGTGCCCATCGTCATGCTGACGGCGCGCGAAACCGAAGATGACCGGGTACGCGGGCTAGAAACCGGGGCCGACGATTATGTCACCAAGCCGTTCAGCCCACGCGAACTCCTGGCGCGCGTTGCCGCCGTCATGCGCCGCATCCGCCCGGCACTCGCGGGCGAAATGCTCACTGTGGGCGATCTCTCACTCGATGCCACTGCCCACCGCATCGCGCGGCGCGGCAATACTCTGTCTTTGGGGCCGACCGAATTCCGCTTGCTCAAATTCTTCATGGAGCATCCCGGCCGCGTTTTCTCGCGCAGTCAGTTGCTCGATGCCGTCTGGGGCACCGGCAGCGACATCGAGATGCGCACTGTCGATGTGCATATCCGACGGCTGCGCAAGGGCATAGAACTGCCCAATGCGCCCGATCCTGTGCGCACTGTGCGCTCTGCGGGATATGCGCTGGAGGCGGTCTAGAGAAAATCGCGTTTAGTCTGACCCAAATCCGTTTGTCCTGAGGAGGCATTGAAGCCATAGGCTGAAAGGCCATCTCGAAGGACCTCGCGCAGCGCCTGGTGGTTCGAGATGGGCCTTCCCCCGGATCAAGTCCGGGATCTGTCCCTCCTCACCACAAACGGTGATTCAGATTAAAAGTACGCCGTTCTAGGTCCAGTATAGCTCAGGCAATCCGACTATTACCGAAGCGCGCGCGCCACTTCTCCATCGCCGCCTCTCCGACGAATGGATTGTCCATCCGCTCGCGCCCCATCGTCGAGCATTCACCGTGTCCGGGTACGAAACTCACATCGTCGCCCAGCGAGAATAGCTTCATCCGGATCGAATCAATCAGCGTCGGCAAATCTCCGTCGCCATGTTCCCAAGCACCGATGGCTCCGCGAAACAAAATGTCACCGACAAAGGCCTGCCGCGACGTCTCGCTGAAATAGGCGACATGGCCTTTGCAGTGCCCTGGACAGTGCAGAACTTCCAGCTGCTCCTCGCCGAAATGCACCCGGTCGCCATGGTCAAGCCAGCGGCTGGGAACAAAGCTGCGCGCGCCAGGCATCCCATAACGCTCGCCCAATTCCTCCAGCCGAGCAGCAACATGCGCATCGCCGATATGCGGGCCTTCAATGCGCGCGCCGGTCAATTCGGCAAATTGCGCCGCCCCGCCCGCATGGTCATGATGGGCATGGGTAATCAGCGCCACCTCGGCCGTCAGGTCCATCAGTTCAAGAAAGTTGAGGATCTCGGACAGATCCCCGCCCGGATCGATGACCGCCGCGCGCATGGTCTTTTCGCACCACAGGATCGAGCAGTTTTGCGCGTATCGCGTGACGGGCAGGACTTCGAATTCCATTGCATGGACTATTGCACCGGTTATCCGTCATGCAAAGCGCCGTCAGCAGCAGGATGATGCCCATGAAACTCGGACTTGAACTCGGCTATAGCGGCGCGAAAATGACGCTTCCGATGGACCTGATCCTGCGCGCCGAGGAACTGGGGTTCGATTCGGTGTGGACGGCGGAAAGCTATGGCTCGGACGTGTTCAGTCCGCTGGCATTCATTGCCGCCCAGACCAAGCGCATTCGCCTGTGCACCGGCATCGCGCAAATCGCCGCACGCACCCCGGCGAATTGCGCGATGACCGCGCAGACAATCGAGGAACTGGCCGGGCGCGGACGGATGGTTGTCGGGCTTGGCGTGTCAGGGCCGCAGATCGTCGAAGGCTGGTACGGCCAGCCATGGGGCAAGCCGGGCACGCGCATCCGCGACTATGTCAGCATCCTGCGCAAGATCTGGCGGCGCGAGGAGCCAGTGAGCCATCAGGGCAAGGAAATCTCGCTGCCCTATACAGGCGAAGGCGCAACCGGGCTGGGCAAGCCGCTCAAAAGCATCCTCCATGGCAATCCTGACATTCCGGTGATGCTGGGTACTTCGACTCCCGGTAATGTTCGCCTGACCGGCGAGATCGCCGACGGCTGGCTGTCGATGCATGTCACGCCGGGCAATGCGGCACCGAAGATGGCGCTGCTGGAAGAAGGCCTTGCGCGGCGCGGCGACGGGCGCAAACTCGCCGATCTTGAGATTGCCGCGAATACCCAACTGTTTCTGACCGACAACGTGCGCGCCGCGCTCGACGCGATCAAGCCGCACATCGCGCTCTACGTCGGCGGAATGGGAGCGGCAGGCAAGAATTTCCACAATGACGCCATGGTCGAACGCGGATTTGCCGCAGAGGCCGCCCGCATTCAGGAGCTTTATCTTGCCGGGCACAAGGAAGAAGCCGCAGCGACCGTGCCCGATGACTACATTGATGACGGCGCGCTGGTTGGCAATGAGGCCCGCCTTGCCGAGCGCTTTGCCCTGTGGCGCGATTCGCCGTTCACTCTGTTGCGGCTGGGCAACCTGACTTTGCCGGGCATGGAAGCCATTGCCCGGATCGCCCGCAAGGATTGAGCTGATTAGCCCAGGTCAGGCCTCCGCAATCATTTCCCGCGCTATTGCCAGCATCCCGGCCAAATCATCGCGTGCGGATGGGATCGCCTTGCGATAGCAGGCGAAGCCGTGGATCGTGCCTTTGGCCTCGCGATAGGTGACCTGCACCCCTGCTTCGATGCATTTGGCGGCATAGGCCCGGCCATCATCGCGCAGTGGATCCAGCCCGGCGGTGACAACGAAGGTCGGTGGTAGGCCCGCCTGATCAGCAAGGATTGGCGAACCACGCCAGTGCAACGGATCGGACGCATAGGCCTTGTGGAAATACTGCATGTCGCCGCCATCCAGCGCAAAGCCGTTGGCGAACAATTCGTCCGAAGGATAGGGCTTGCTGGAATCCGACTTGGGATAGATCGGCCACTGCATCAGGACTGGCAAGGCCGCTGGCTTGTCGCGCAGGGCCAGCGCTGTGATAATCGTCAGGGTTGCGCCAGCACTGTCTCCGCACAGGATCAGGCTGGTGAACTGACGCCCCAGCGCCGCGCCATTTTCCGCCACCCAGCGCGCTGCTGCTTCGGCATCATCGGGAGCAGCAGGCCAGGGATTTTCTGGCGCCAGCCGATACTCTACCGAGACTACCGGCAGGTCCAGCCCGCGCGCGATTTCGGCGGCCAGAGAGCTATGCGTCTCGATGCTGCCCGCAACAAACCCGCCGCCGTGGAAGAACACCACCACCGGCCCGGCTGCGCGGTTTTCGCGCGGATCAAACAGGCGCACAGGCAGATCACCGCCCGGCCCCGGGATCACCAGATCGCTGATTACCGCAAGTTCACCCACCGGAAGTTCCAGCAAGGCAAACATTTCAGCCGCCATTTCCGGCGGAATCTGGCGCATCATCGCGATCAGCTGATCGCTCATCGGTGGGCGCGGTGTCGCTTTCAACTGGTCGAGATAGGCCTGAACATCAGGGCGGATGAAGTGTGCAGTCATTCGGGATCAGTCCTTTTTTAGCCAGCGGGCGCGCATCTCATCAGTCACCGGGGAAATCGCCAATCCGCGCTGCACCGCCGGGCGCGCCGCGATGCGGTCGTGCCATGCGGCAAGGGCGGGAAATGCGTCAAGTCCGCCACCATTCTCCGGGTATTTGTGCACCCAGGTCCAGCAGCACATGTCGGCGATAGAGTAATCACCGGCCAGATATTCGCGGTCTTGCAAGCCGCGTTCCAGCACCCCGAACAAGCGCTGCGTCTCGCGCCGATAGCGGCTAAGCGCGAAGGCCGTGTCGGCAGCTTCACGCTCAGGCTTTTGCGCGGCGCGGGTGAAATAGTTGACCTGTCCCGACATCGGCCCCAGCCCCGCCATCTGCCAGAACAGCCAGCTGTCTATCTGCGTCCGCGTCGGCTCGCCGGCGGGATAGAAGCGCCCGGTCTTGCGGCCGAGATATTGCAGGATGGCGGCGGATTCGAACACCGTAACATCGCCATCGACCAGTGCAGGAATGCGCGCGTTAGGATTGATGGCGAGAAATTCGGGGCGGAGCTGCTCGTCGCCCAAAATGTCGACCATCACGACCGCATAGGCCAAGCCCAATTCCTCCAGCGCAATCGTCACCTTGTGGGCGTTGAGCGTCGGAAAATAGTAGAGCTGCATCGTCATTTCGGCTCGAGGCCAGAATCGCGGATCGCGCGGAAGCGCAGTTCCTGATGGGTATAGGCCTCAAGGCCGATGTCCGGAAAAGTCGATACATCCCAGGCATCGCGCCCACCGATGTCATAATAGACCGCTGGCTTGTCACTGCGGTTCTGCAGGTGGTGTGCATTGGGCACCCCGGCCTTGAAGCCGATGCAATCGCCCGGCCGCAGCATTTCTTCGCCTTCGTCCGTCACGGCCACCAATTCGCCCGAAATTACCACCACCAGCTCGTCATTATTGCGGTGCCAGTGGCGGTTGGTCGACCAGGCACCGGGCGGCAGTTCGACCATGTTGACCCCGAACTGGGTCAGCTGCCACTGCCGGGTCAGCGGCCATGTCTTGCGGCCGGCAAGGTTATCCGCGTGCGGCGGCGGATAGGCGCTGGCGGCCTCGCGCGCCTTTTCCGGGGCAATATCACCTTTAGCCATGGCCTAAATTCCCGCCGCCGCGCCGCCGGTTACCCGAAGCACTTCGCCGGTGATGAAACTCGCCTTGTCAGAGGTAAGAAACAGCATGGCGTCGACGATATGCGCAGGCAGGCCGTCATCCGAAATCAACTGCATCGCCTTGACCCGCGCCATGGTCTCTGGCGGCAATTCAGCCTTGATCGTCTCGGTGAGCATCAGCCCCGGTGAGATGGCGTTCACGCGAATTCCATCAGGCCCAAGTTCGCGCGCAAAGGTTATCGTCAGGCCTGCAACGGCAAGCTTGGAAACACCGTAGGCCGAGCCGCCCATATGGGCTGCGGATGACGCGATGTTGACCATGCTCGCCCCCGCCCGGCCCCGCATGTACGGCAAGGCAGCAAGCGTGCAAAGCACCGTGGCGTTGACATTCACCTCAAACAGCCGCCGCGTTTTCGCGAGGCCCATTTTGGTGATCGGCTGGCCGTATTCGTCGCTATGCAATCCGGCGTTGTTGATCAGAATATCAATTCCACCTTGGATCATGGCAGCCTGCGCCATAATATCGGCCATGCGGGCCTCGTCAGTGACATCGCCCTGAAAACCAGTGGCCAACCCACCGCTGGCCCGAATACCGGCAGCCGCATTGTCCGCTGCCGCGCCGTCGAGATCGACCAGCACGACATGCGCGCCTTCTGCTGCCAGCGCTTGCCCGAATGTCTCGCCAAACCCGCGCCCACCACCGGTGATAACGGCAGTTATCCCTGCCCGTGGATTGCCCATGCCTACCCTCCCGTTACGCGGCACCCTGATGCCTGCAAACGGGGCCTAGACTCAGAAATCCACCTCGGCAATCGCCTCGGCGACTGCCAGCGCTTTGGCCTTGCCCAGTGGTATCGTATTTGCGTCGCTCGCGTTCTGGAAAACGATAATTACAGTACAGCCATCCGGCCCGATTGTGATCGGTCCATAGCCGGTGCCGGCCTTGGCAAAGCGCACATCGCCGGGGCCAAACAGCGTCTTGCCGACGGTCTGTTCACCTTCAACGATATATTCAAAGTAGTTGGTGCCGTGGGTGTGCGGATCGACCACTTCCCCCGCAGCGAATTTGGTCAGGATCACCAGCGGCGCGCTGGTATCGTCCTCATCCATCAGGAAGCGGGCATATTGCACGCCAGGACCGCTGCCCTCACCCCAAACAATATCCTTGGCAAAAATGTCGCGGTGTCCTCGGCCGGGCATTGCAAATCTCCTGTGTTCTCCCCCGCAGGAAGTCTAACCCGGAATTGTGCCGCGACAAACCGTTTTTCAACCACGCGGTTTCCTGCGACGATAGGCAAAACCGGAGGATGTCATGACTGTTTTACGCCGCTTTTTGAGCCTGCTGATCGCTTGCGCTGTTCCGCAGATCGCAGTGGCCAAGGATTCGCAGCCCGCCGTCCGCCTTGAAATAAAATCGCGTACGCCCGCCTTCAATAGCCGCAGTTTCGGGTCGCGCGGTGCTTACGAGACAATCACCGGCATCGCACACATGCGAATCGATCCGCGCGCAAGTGCCAATCGCAGCATTGTTGACCTCGCGCGGGCACCGCGTGCAGCTGACGGCATGGTCGAATATGACATCGACTTCACTATCCAACGCCCTGCTGATCCCGCCAAGGCCCAGCGGGTTCTTGTTTACGAAGTGGTCAATCGCGGCATGCGGTTGATGCCGATGATGATGGGCAGCGGCATGAACCCCAATGATGCGGGTGACGGACTGTTGCAGAATCAGGGCTACACTCTGGTCGCCAGCGGCTGGCAGGGGGATGTCGCGGCGAGCAGCCTGATCGGTGCACGGTTTCCGGTTGCAACTGCTGGTCCCCAGCTGCTGACCGGACCAGCCACTGCCGAGACCATATTCGACAGCAAGTCTGGCAACCGGATCGTGCTGGGTTATCCGGCAGCCTCGCTGGACCAGAGCAAGGCCCGGCTGACCGTTCGCGCGGTAACTGACAGTCCCGCACGCGAAGTCCCCGCTGCGCAGTGGCGCTTCGCCGATGATCGCACCGTTCTGGTTGATCGCCCGGCTGATATGGACGCAGGCGCAATCTACCGTTTCGAATACACCGCGCGTGATCCCAAAGTCATGGGCCTGGGCTTTGCCGCAACCCGCGATTTCATCGCCTGGCTGCGCCGCGCATCTGCCGCCCAAAGTAATCCGCTGGCCGATATTGGCGCATACTCATCGACCATCGCTTTCGGCGGCTCACAATCGGGACGCTATCTGCGCGATTTCCTGTGGCAGGGTTTCAACCGCGATCTGTCCGGCCGCCGCGTTTTCGATGGCGTGATCCCTTTCATCCCCGGCGCACGCCAGACCTTTACCAACTACCGCTTTGCCGAGCCGGGCCGTTTTTCACGCCAGCACGAAGACCACGGCGTGCCCGGTTTCAGCTTCCCGTTCACCTATGCGACCCTCTCTGATCCGGTAACCGGCAAGCGCGATGGCATTTTGAAGTCCTGCACTACCAGCCGCACCTGCCCCCGGCTGTTCCACATCGATACCAGCGCCGAATTCTGGCAGGCAGGCTCCTCGCTCATCAGCACGGGAGGGACTGCGCGCGATGTTGCCCTGCCTGCCAATGTCCGTGCCTATCTGATCGCGGGCGGCGCCCATGCACCGGGGATGATGCTCCCGGCCTGCCGCTATCCCGCTAACAGCCTCAACTATACGCCAATTGTGCGGGCGCTGGTGAGTGCCATGATCGACTGGACAGCGCAGGGCGTCGAACCGCCTGCCAGCCGTTGGCCGACCCTGGCAAAAGGCGAACTGGTGACCCTGCAGGCACTGAGCGGGCGGGCGGTGCCATCACAAGGTCTGGTTTGGCCCAAAGTCATGAACCGCCCCGAAGCGCCATTAGGCAAGCCAGGATGGCCAGTCTTTGTCCCAGCAGTCGATCCCGATGGCAACGATATGGCCGGCATCCGCTTGCCTGAGCTAGCTGCGCCAAAGGGCACATGGCTTGGCTGGAACCTGCGCAAACCGGGTTATGGCGACGGCGATCTGTGCCTGCTGGCGGGCAGCCATGTGCCTTTCGCCGCTGACGGGCCACCGAGCAGCGAAGACGCGCGCCTCTCATTGGCGCGCCGCTATCCTGCAGCAGGCGCGCGCGCAGCGCAGTTCAGGGCAGCAGCAGAAGCGCTGCGGCGCGACCGGTTTTTGCTCGATAGCGATGCGGAGCGGCTGATTGCTGGGGCGGATCGCTAAGCCTTCAACTCACCACAATCCGGACCCGCGCCAGATTCAGCACGCGGCCATAGGGCGTCGCGGCATTGCCTTCGCGCTGCAAGGTTACGCGCAGCGCGGCGAACCATGTGCCGGTCCCGGCATATTCATGCGTTGCGGTCAGTACGATCCGTTCGGATGGTTCACCAATCTCGACCGCGTCAGGAAATTCGCCCGTGCCCTCGAAATCCCATTCGGCAGCGACAATCTTGCCCGCGCCGGGCGGCGCATCGATGACCGCTGCGAAGCTGACAGTATCGCCCGCGACAACTTCAGCCCGCACGCCGCCATTGGCTGACAGCGCAATCACTGGTTGAATGCCCTTTCGACCGGCTGCACTCGCCGCAACCATGACCTGGCTATCCTCAATCCGATAGACGGTTTCGAGCGGGCGCTTGCCCTTCTCAACCCAGGCAGCAAGATCACGCAGCGCCTGTTGCAGTGCGCCGCCGTAGCCAATCACATGGGTCCGCGCGAGCGGCGTCATCGGGTTTTCATGGTGCGCATTGTCGATGAAATAGAGCGCAAAATTCGCAGCGAAGTTCCCGCCCATCGCCGACTTGACCTGATTTCGGTACCAGTCAGCCTGCCACGGATAGCTATCTATATCCATCAGGCAGGCGAGCGAGAGCACCTTGCCGTGGATCGTGCCATCGATCACATCGCCTGCAGCATTGGCGGTGCCTGTGGGGCCGATCTGGATCGGACGCTGCGGATAGAGCGGCACGCCACCCGCATCGCAGAACTGATCCCAGCCGTAATAGCCGGGCTCCGATGGCACCTGATGGCGGTGATAGGTTTGCAGCGCCAGCGGCCACGAATTGTCGACGCGGACCCGGTCGCCGGGCTTGATTGCCATCGCGGCAACGGGATCGGCGGTCGCGATCAGGGTGACAGTCTTGCCATCTCCATGCCAGATCGGCAGCGTCGCCCCGGCAGCATCGCCGGTCAGCACGACCAGATGCGCATCGGCAAGATTACCCTCACCCACGTCAGTCAGATCGAGCCGGCGGGGCAATCCATCACTCGTCAGAGTCACCTCTGCCTCAAAGGCCGAGAGTTGCGCGTGAATCGCGTTATCGGGATCACCGCCAAGGTAGCCCGGATTGGACCAGAAATCGGCGACATAGTCAGGGTCCATCACCGGCATCATGCCCGAGATATTGCCGAAATAGCCCGAACCGATTGTCTCGTAAGTGTACCAGCCGCGCGGCGGGAAACCCATCAACGAGACTTCGCGGAACGCCGCTGCCTCATCCTCATCCAGCCCATCATAAGGATCACCAGTGCCGCCAACATCGAGCGCATCGGCAATGTCCGCAAGTTTACCGCGCTGACGCAAAACCCGCAGCGCATGCATCCGCGCGGTGAACATGCTCGGGATCGCATGGTTGCAGCCGGGCACGAAGGGGACGAAGCCGTCCCATACCCCCGCCGTATTCTGCGCTGCGCCCATCGTCTGATAAGCACCGCCACTGCCGCCAAAGAGGTAGCCATAGGCCCGGTGCGGTCCATAAACCTCGGCGGCAACAATCCGCGAGTATTTCGCGGCGGCCGCATTGACCCGGTACGCCGCAATTGCCGGATCAATGCCGGCCACCCGGAACGAACCGCCATTGTTGGTCTGGACATAGTAAGCGCCGCTATCGACCGTGAACCCCAGATCGCCCATCGCAACTTCAAATTCGATGGGGAACGGGCCGATGTCCGAACTCGTCGCCATCGGATAGGTGTTGTGAAAGAAGCGTCCCTGATATTGATCCTTGGGCGGGAAATAGAAGGAAAACCGTGCATTGGTGCCCTTGAATCCGCCATGGACATAGCGGTGCTGCACCGGCTCGGTGCGCTCTTCCTCCACCTCGACGAACGGCTCCGCAAAATCCGGATCGACGGAATCCTCGGTCACAAACAGCGGTTTGGGGAATGTCATGGCTTATGTATCCCGGTCTGGCATCGTATCGCGGCATGGCTGGGGTAATCGCCAGGGCTTGGCAAGGCTGGCCCGTTGCAAAAATGTCCAGAGGTTTGGCAAACAAGTCATGCCGCAAGCGCGAACGCTCGGTTGACCGCCCCCACCGAATTGCTAGAGGGATTGCCAGACGTTTACCGACGGACAGGGCACCATGGCGACATTCACTCTCCCCGCGAACAGCAAGATCAACGGCAAGGGCCGCACGTTCAAGTCGGAGGGCGCTGCAAAACCCAAGACCTTCACGGTCTATCGCTATGATCCCGACAGCGGCGAAAACCCGCGCTATGACTCTTATGAACTCGATCTCGATGCCTGCGGGCCGATGGTGCTCGACGCACTGATCAAGATCAAATCGGAGGCTGATCCCAGCCTGACTTTCCGCCGTTCGTGCCGGGAAGGCATCTGCGGTTCGTGCTCGATGAACATCAACGGCCGCAACGGACTCGCCTGCACCACGGCGATTGAGGATCTGAAGGGTGACATCCGCATCACTCCATTGCCGCATATGGAAGTAATCAAGGATCTCGTCCCCGATTTCACGCACTTCTACGCGCAATACGCCTCAATTCGCCCTTGGCTGCAAACCGTCAGCACGACTCCTTCGGGCAAGGAACGCCTGCAATCACCAAAGCAGCGTGAGAAGCTCGACGGGCTTTACGAATGCATCCTGTGCGCCTGCTGCTCGACTTCGTGCCCCAGTTATTGGTGGAATTCGGACAAGTTCCTCGGTCCGGCTATTCTGTTGCAAGCCTATCGCTGGCTGGCCGACAGCCGCGACGAAATGACCGGCGAGCGGCTTGATGAACTGGAAGATCCATTCCGGCTCTATCGCTGCCACACCATCATGAACTGCGCCAATGTCTGCCCCAAGGGCCTGTCACCAGCGCGGGCTATCGCCGAGATCAAAAAGATGCAGGTCGAGCGGCACGTTTAGGCCATAAGGCCACACGATGGCCGACCCAGCGCCCCTGACCAATTTCATCTGCGAGCCTGACGCGGATAATCCCGGCTGGCTGCGCTGGCGCATCGCCGATGCCACACGGTTCAATGAAGCGGTGCTCGGCAAGCAGCTGGTCCGCGCGGAAAGCGATACCAGCTGCAGGATGCGGATGGTGCCTCAAATACCGCTGCACACCAATTCCGCAGGCAATGTCCACGGCGCGATTACGCTGTCCCTGATCGATGTATCGCTGTTTGCCGCAATGTATGTGCTGCGCGGCATGGACGCCGGGCGTTCGGTTACGCTGGATTTGACATCGCAGTTGATCGGTTCAGGCGATGCAAGCCGCCCGCTCGATTCTGTGGTTGAGCTCCTACGCGAAACCCGCCGCCTTGCCTTCCTGCGCGGCCTGGTGGTGCAGGATGACGATATTGTAGCGTCATTCAGCGCCACTGCGCGCAAGCCATCCCAACAATGACCGGTCTGATCTCTCGCTATGAAGCCCTCGTAGCTTCCGGAGAACTGCGTCAGGACCCTGAACAGGCTGCTGCCGCCGAGAGGCTGGAGCAGTTGCAGCGCGAGCTTGAGGCAGCGCAAGCGGGCAAGGGATTGCTCGGAAGGATATTTGCCAAAAAGTGCCAGAACCCCCGCGGGCTTTACCTGTGGGGAGGGGTCGGGCGCGGCAAATCGATGCTGATGGATCTGTTTCACGACAGCCTGAAAATCGAACAGAAGCGCCGGGTTCACTTCCACGCTTTCATGATCGAGGTGCACGCGCGGCTGCGCAAGGAGCGTGAAAAGGAAGCCGGCGATCCAATTCCGCCGGTTGCCGCCGCGATTGCCCGCAATCTCAAATGCCTCGCCTTTGACGAGATGGTGGTCAACAATTCTGCCGATGCGATGATCATGAGCCGGCTGTTCACCGCGCTGATCCGTGATGAAGGCGTCAGCGTGGTGACCACGTCGAACCGCGCGCCGGGCCAGCTTTACAAGGACGGGCTCAATCGCGAACATTTCCTGCCGTTCATTGCGCTGATTGAGCGTGATCTTGATGTGCTGCCCTTGAACGGACCGGTCGATTACAGGCTTCAGCGGCTTGCCGGTCTGGATACCTGGCATGTCCCGCTGGGTGACGAGGCCACCGCGCAGGTCCGCGAGGCATTTTTCCGGCTGACCGACTATTCGCCGGAGGACTATGAGCATGTCCCCTCGGTCGAGCTCGATGTCGGCGGTGGGCGGATGCTTTCAGTGCCCAAGACTCTGAAGGGCGTTGCTGTGTTCAGCTTCAAGAAGCTGTGCGGCGAAGCGCGCGGCGCGGCCGACTATCTGGCCATCGCACAAACCTATCACACCGTGATCCTCGTCGGCATTCCGCGCATGGGGCCGGAAAACCGCAATGAAGCGGCGCGGTTCGTCACCCTCATCGACGCGCTCTACGAACACAGGGTCAAGCTGTTCGCGACCGCCAATGCCGAAGCGGAAGACTTGTACGATGCCGGTGACGGACGGTTCGAGTTCGAACGCACGATCAGCCGCCTGACGGAAATGCAAAGCGCAGAGTATCTGGCCGAGGGGCACGGAGAGGCTTGAAACCCAGTTGAACCTGCCCATATTCTGGTGATTCCAGCGGCAACACCCCGCTGAGGTGGAAAGTACCCATGATTGAAATTCGTCCCTTTGCTGGCCTCGGCCATGCAGACCACGGCTGGCTTGATGCCCGCCATCATTTCAGCTTTGCAGATTACCGCGATCCCGCCCGAATGGGCTGGGGTGATATACGGGTATGGAATGACGATACCATTGCTGGTGGCACTGGCTTTGAGCCGCACCCGCACAACGACATGGAAATCGTCACTTTCGTGCGCACCGGCGCGATTACTCATCAGGACAGCCTGGGCAATCAGGGCCGCACCGCTGGCGGCGATGTCCAAGTGATGAGTGCGGGAACCGGAATTGTTCATTCCGAGCACAACCGCGAGAGCGAGGCTACAACCCTGTTCCAGATCTGGATCAGGCCAAGCCGCACCGGCGAAGCACCGTCATGGGGCCAGCGCGAATTTCCTCGCGGGGATCGCTCGGGACGCTGGGAAGTGGTTGCCAGCGGCGATCCCGAAGGCGATGCTGCACTACCACTGCGCGCTGATGCCCGTGTCCTTGCGGCCAATCTGGCTGCGGGCGGATCAGCTACTTATGCAGTCGATCCGGCCCGGCACTACTATTTGGTCTCTGCCAGCGGCAGGATCACAGTAAATGGTCTGGAGGCTCAGGCGCGCGACGGGGTCGCTATCACGGGCGAGGAGTCAATCGTGGTCGAAGCGCTGGACGATGCTGAAGTCGTTCTGGTCGATACGCCCTGAATTCAAGCTGATTGGGACCTCATGCTGCTTGGCTGGTCTTGGTCAGGCGCTCCTGCGCCGAGGCCAGCCGCATCATAAGCCGCAAGTCCTTGTCACCCAGTTGCAATGCGGCATCCGCCCATAACTCCACGATGGCATAGAATTCAGCCATGGGGACTGGCGCGGTCACGCGCATTGCGCGGCGCGCGGCGACCAGTCCGGCAAGGCGGCGGTTCGATTTTGAGATAAAGCCGCGCGCCGCAGCAATGCCCTCGCCCGGTTCGGCAAGCGCATGGACGATCCCCAATTCGTACATTTGCTCAGCAGTATAGGTCTCTTCGGACAGGATAATCCGGTCTGCCATTGCGGTGCCCAATTTGCGCGCAAGCAAAGGATGTGCGCCCATTCCGGGAAACAACCCAAACATGACTTCAGGCAGGCCGAAGGTCGAGCCACGCTCGGCAATGATGAAATCAAATGACAGAAGCGCTTCGAATCCGCCGCCGAGCGCCTTGCCCTGCACTAGCCCGACAGTAACCATGGGCAGGTCGAGCGTGCGGATGTTCCGGTCCAGAATTTCGACGCAGCGGTTGCCGTATCCCACCAAGCCATCGCGGTCACCAGAGCGGATAAGTTCGGCGAAAAGCTGCAGATCGCCGCCGAAACAGAAAACATCCGGATACCGGCTTCCCAGAATAAGGAAGTCAAGCGGGGTCCGCTCTGGACCAAAACCGGCGCTGATGAGACTTTGCCATTGTTCAAAATCACCAAGCATCGTTGGCGTGAAACTGGGCCGGTTGCTCGGACGCATAAAAGTCCACAGCGCCCGCTGTTCGGCGTCATAAAGCACATCGAGTTCATTCAGAGCGAAAAGCCGCTCCGGCAAGGCCAAGCGGCCAGCCGAGCCGCGCAGCAACACTTCGTCGTCACTGTTCAGCGGGATCGCTGACCCTTCGATCATCGGCCCCTCCGCGTTGTGCCTATCAAGACCGCCTGTAAGCCGATCCATTCGTACCCCCTGTGCGACCTGCCCGGGCGCGTTCTAGCAATTTACCCCGACATTTCCGGAATCTAAGCTAGCCAAGAGTCGTTTGGCAAAGGAATTCTGCACATCCTGCGCCAAACTGAGTCCCCGAAAGGATCAACCGAAGAGGCAATAAAGCAAAATTGACCCCTTCCCGAATTCACAAACGAGACTTTCGTGCGGGCTGTACCGAGGCCAGCTTTTCAGTCCTGATCAAACTCAGTTCAAGATTGATGGTTAATTCAACATATTATTATAGTTAAATTATTCTTACTTACAACACTGATAATAGTTTCATATCGGTAGCGGCTAAAACTACGATACAAGACCCAGTCGCGTGAGTGATTTATCAAGCATCAGCAGTTGCCAAAGTAATCGCGAAGCATCGCGGCGCCCAGCAATGTGCGATTCGGCGACCTCACGCAATTTAGCACTGTCAAACCAACCGGTCCGCGCAATTGCCGCGCTGTCGCCAATTCCGCGCGCTGCACCCGCCAGTGGGCCGCGCAGCCACTGCGCAATGGGGGTAACAAAGCCCTGTTTGGGGCGGAACAGGATATCATCGGGAAGATAGCGCCGCATGGAGCGCTTCATCAACCATTTGCCCTGCCCGCCGTGCACCCGCATGTCCTCGGGCAGGCTCGCGGCAAATTCGATCAACCGGTGATCGAGCAAAGGCTCGCGTGCCTCAAGCCCGACCGCCATGCTGGCGCGGTCAACCTTGGTGAGAATATCGCCGGGAAGCCAGAATTTGAGATCGGCATATTGCGCCCGGTCCAGCCCGGAGCGCGCCGGGGCATTGCGCATCAGCTCGAGCACGGCATCTTCGGCACGGTAATCGCCGCGCAGGCGCTGAAACTCAGGGGTGTAGAGCGCGTCCCTCGCCTCCGGCCCAGTAACCGACAAAGCAGAGGCGTATGCTTCCTCGCTACTACCTGCGAGCGAGAGCAAAGTGGTCTTGGCGCGCAATGGTCGCGGAGCCCAGTCAGCTTTGGGATAGGCGCGGCCCAGCGCTCCGAACAGTGGCTTTCTGATCGCCGATGGCAGAAAACCGCGCAGACGATCCTCTCCGTGTTGGAAAACATGGCGGCGATATCCAGCGAAAGCCTCATCCGCGCCGTCGCCCGACAGTGCAACGGTTACCGTCTCGCGTGCCAGCTGGCACACGCGCCAGGTCGGCAGCGCTGAGGCATCGGCAAACGGCTCGTCAAACATCCACGCCAGTTGATCGATATGCTCAAAATCGTCGGGCGAGACAGTGCGGCTGTGATGGTCGGTGGCAAAAAGATTTGCCACCGACTGCGCATAATTGCTCTCATCAAGCGCTGCGACATCGAAGCCGATGCTGCAGGTCTTGACCGGCGATCCGCTCGCCTCCGCCATGAGCGCAACCACGCTTGAGCTGTCCACTCCGCCCGAAAGAAATGCGCCCAGCGGGACGTCGGATACCATCCGCGAAGTCACGGCGTCGCGCAGCAGGTGCAGCAGCTCGGCCTCGAGATCGGCGGCTTTGCCCTTGCGGCGGTGGTCAAAGGATATGTCCCACCACTGCTGCGGTGCAGGCATCGGCGCATCGTGACGCAGCATTAACGAGTGCCCGGCGGGAAGCTTAGTCACCCCTTTCAGGATTGAGCGGGTATCGGGAACGTAGCCCCAGGTGAGGTAATCCTCGACCGCCAGAGGGTCGGCTTCGCGGCGCAGCAATGGGTGAGCCGTCAGCGCCTTGAGCTCAGACCCGAAAATCAGGCTGCCGTCGCTGAGCGGTGCCATGAACAGCGGCTTCACCCCCAGCCGGTCCCGTGCGAGAAACAGCGTGCGCTGTCCCAGATCATAAATCGCAAAGGCAAACATGCCGTGCAATCGCGGCAGGCAATCCGGACCCCAGCGCTGCCAGGCGGCAAGGATTACCTCGCTGTCGCCGTCGGTATGAAACTGCGCCCCGCCCGCGCGCAATTCCTCGCGCAGCTCGCGGTAATTATATATCTCGCCGTTGAACACGAGCATCGCGCGGCCATCAGTCGACGCCATCGGCTGCGGCGAACCGGCAAGGTCGATGATCGATAGACGACGATGGCCAAGCCCCACGCCGGGCGCAGTCCAGACGCCAAAGCCATCAGGCCCGCGATGCGCAATGGCATCGCACATCCGCTCGACCCGCGTCGGATCAACCGGCTTGGGCGTGGAAAGATGAAATATCCCGGCAAATCCGCACATAGGTCTCGCGCCTAGCGGAGCGCGGCTATGCGGTCCATCCAGTCACCCAGCGGACCGGTGGATTGGCGAAACGCGGCGATTGATGCGGCTGCTGGTTTCCCCGGGAGTTCTTCGGCGGAGAGGATCAGCATTGAAGTGGGCCGGGCACGCAGCAGCAGACGGTCCTGCATATTGGCCAGGCTCAGGCGCGGCGCACTGGCAGTGAGCAGCGAACCGGTACGATAGGAGGTAAACGCGAGCCGTTCGGTGCGGCCAGGCCCAAGCAGCCGGTCAGCTCTGGCATCGGGAGTCGCCGGTCCGGGCGATTGCCAGGCCCAGCCGCTCTCCGGGCGCAGTGCACCCTCGCCAAAGCCGGTGGCGCGGTAACCGGTTCGCTGTGCAGCATAGACCGCGATGAAGACATCGACGTGACGGCCCTGTGTGTCGGCATAACGCCCCAGCAGCCGATGTTCGGCCCCGTTTGCGCGTGGTTCCCACCGTGCACGCGGGGCATAGTCGATCCGTTGCCAACCCGACACTTCGGGAAGGTGTATCTGAGCAGGTAGCGGCGCAGACAAACGCTCAGCAGTATCGGCCCATGCCAAGCCTCCAAGCAGCAACACGGCAAGCGCTGCCAACGTGGGAGCAGCAGCAAGGCGCCATGTCTCTATTCGCGAGAGCAACGGCGAAGCCTTGATTGCTTCGGCATCGATCATCGGATCATCATGCGGCCGGTCGAAAAAGCGCCATGAAACAGCCAGCGTCGCTGCGATTACCAACCCGAAAAATACCCAGCCGTAGATGATGTGATCGAACCCGGCGGCGCGCTCGACGCCAATGTATTGCGCGGCAAAAATAGTCCCCCATGCGCGTACGCCATTGGCCAGCACCGGCACTGCCAAGGCAAATGCGAGAAACGCGATCCGCCGCCGCCAGCTGACAAAGCAGACATGCGCAGTCAACACCGCGAAGGCGAGCATGGCGATCAGGAATTTGACCCCGGAACAGGCCTCGGCAACCTCGAACAGCCCGGCAGGCGTATCGATGAACACGCCGTCGATGGTCGCGGGAATGCCCGAGAGGTGCACCAGAGCGACCGTCATCGCCGCGGTTACCATTTGCAGCGGCGGCACCAGTTCCTCGCCAAACGGGACCAGCAGCAGCATGTATCCCAGCGGAAAGGCAAGGCCTGCACTGACCCTTGGCCCCAGCAGGGCCAACACCGAAGCAATCAGCATAGCAACTGCTCCCGCCTGCCGCAGGATAGCCAGTCCGCCAAAGCTGCCCAACACCCAGACAAACAGCGCCCCGGCAAACAGCACCAGGCCGGGCCACCATGCCAAAGGCTCCAGCCGCGCCAACCCGCCAACCCGCTGTTGAACAAGCCACGCGATAATCGGCGGGATCAAGAGGATATGGTTGTAGGTCGATATGTCCCACCACTGCGCGGCCATGGCCGACCAATCAGCGCGAAACAGTAGGACCAGTGCCAGCCAAACGAGCGCGATATGAATCAGCGGAGTGCGCCAAACTGGCAGCACTTGCCATTGCAAGTTCAGCCGGGGTAGCCGCGCGGCGGGGCCATCAGGCAGCATTGCGTGCGGCACGCCCACCCCATCCGGCAATCTCGGCCAGCGGAGCCAGCGCGGCCTGCCAGCTCGATTGCTCCATGACAAAGCGGCGTGCAGAGACGCCTCTGATCCGGGCCCGGCGAGGCTCGCGAAGCAGATCCAAGGCAGCTGCGGCGAGCTCCTCGTCGCTTGTCGCAACAGAGAAATGCTCGCCATCGAGTGCCGCGATGCCGGTCGCGGCACCGGGTGTCAGAACGACTGGCAGCGCCATGGCCATCGCTTCGAGCACCTTGTTCTGAACCCCGCGCGCAATTTCCAGCGGAACCATCGCCATGTCGGCCCCTTTGAGCCAGCAGCGCATATCGTCGACCCGGCCCCAGATATGGCAGCCGTCCTTACCGTCCAGTTCTAGCAGCTCAATTGCGGGCTTGCGGCCAACAACGTGAAAACTGGCATCAGGAAACGTCTGGCGGATCAGAGGCAAAATGTGCGTGGCTACTCGAAGCGCAGCCTCGACATTGGGGGCATAGTCCATCTGCCCGCTGAATATCAGGCGCGGATAGGCAAACTTTGCGAGCTTTGGTTCGGCATCGACCATGGCAGGATCGAACAGCGCGCTGTCAATCCCATTGCCGAGTACGCGAATGTCGGCGGTCTGAAGTTCCTGTGGCGTAAGCCGGGCGGCAAACAAGGCAGCTTCGTCCGTCGATATCAGCAGGCTGACATCAGCCCGGGCCGCCAGCCGCGCCTCTTCATCGCGTAGCAATCGTGCCTCGCGCGCGTCTATCCAGCGCACGACGCCGTGCTTTTTGCGGGAATAGGCTTCGAACTTGGCTGAATCGACATCGACAAAATCAACCACGACCCGCCCGGTATAACCCGGCGGGATATACTGACCCATCTGGCCCGAGAATACAAAGATGGTCGAAATCGGATTCTGCGCGATTACTGAGTTAATATAGGCCGCCAGTTCCTCATCATAGAACGCCGTCAAGCTCACCGGGCGGCGCGTGGCCAGCGCTTGCACACCAGCAAGAACCAGCGGCTTGGTCCGGCGCAGCAACTTGTAAGTACGCGCCATTGCCGCAAGTTCGACTTCCTCCGACATATCGTGGTCGTCGTCGGCAAATGTGGCGATATGTACCGGCGCGATGCGCGCCAGCCGCTTGACGATGTGGTGCGAGCGGATCTTGTCGCCGCGATCGGGCGGGAACGGAATACGGTGCGACAGGAACAGGATTTCGCTCATTAGCCCAGCCCCCGCGCGATCATCGGGCCAATCCGGTTGGCGAGGCCAAGCGGTAACTTGCGCCACAGCGCGATCTGCATCGCATGTTTGGCGCTGGTCGGGTCGGCATCGCGCACATCGCTGCCCGGCGCAGTCCAGCTGGCATAGCTCAGCGGCTCAGGCTCAAAGCCCCAGTTGCGCTTGAAATCATAGGCGCCGCTGCCGGTCTTTGAACGGCCGAAATCGAAATGGGCGCAGCCGCGGCGGCGCGCATGCAGCATCAGCTCGAAATACATCCGATCATTGGCGCGCAGCCGCCGCGCATCCCGGATGCCGCCGCCCCAATAGGGCATCACTGCGCCGCGATGATACAGCGAGAGAACGCTGGCGACGGGCTTGCCGTCATGACGTATGGTCAGAATGTCTGCATCCGCGCCAAAGTGATCGAGCACTTCCTCGAACAGTGCGCGCGGGAAAACTGGCGTGCCCAGATTGCGGACGCTTTCCGCATAGACCGCATAGTGTGCGTCGCGATCAACCTGTGCAGACCCGGTGGTAACTTCGAGAGCCTGCTCCAGGCCCTTGCGCACTTCAGCGCGCTGCTTGCGCGGAATGGCAAGCAATTGCGCTTCGTCGTCTGCTGCAAGCGGAGCGATGAAACCGCAGTGCGACTTGTCCTTGATCTGCCAGCCCGCGCGGCTCTGCGGCAAAAGGCCGCCGCGAAGTTCTATGGCCGGAATAGACAGGCGTTGGGCAAGTTCCTCGGCGGCAGCGAAGATCGGCGCTGGATCAAAACCGTCACGGGCCAGCAGCCCGCCACCAACGGCAAAACCGCTGGAAGCGAGCATCCGCCCGAACAGCGGCGAGTGTATCTCGTTCAACGGCAAGTAGGCGGCAATTTCGCCATTGCATTCAGCCACCAGCGCACAAGCACCGTTGCCGGTTCCCTGCGCCGCCGCATCAAGCCAGGCTGGCAGGTGGAATGGCGTTGCATCGGGGCGCTCTGCAAGAAAGGCATTTATCCGCGCGCGCTCATCTGGCTCGGCTAGAGCGGCGAGGTGCACAATGTCGCGTGACAGGAAAAATGGCGCGTTCATGCGGCGAGTGGCACGGCCAGAAGCGCCTCGCGCGCGGCGAGCACATCCATCCGTCCCCAGCGAAAGTCGAAGATCAACTGCCGCAGCTTGTCCGTCATGCCGTCGAGATTGGTATAGTGGCGCAGCTTCGATTTGAGCGGTGCATCGCGGACTCGTGGCTGGCCCGGATCGATTTCCCACGGGTGGAAATAGAAGATCGCCGGGCGGCCCTCGCGCCGGTTGACCTGTCGGATTGCCCAGCGCGAAAAGCCGTAGGGCAACACACGGAAAAATCCGCCGCCACCTGCCGCCATCCGGCGTCCGGCAAACATCGCCGTGGTCACCGGAATCTCGATGAGATCGGACCACGGCAGCGGCTTGAAGGCAAAGCGCGGCGCCTCTGGCCAACCATAGTGATCGTGCGCAATCGGGGCGACGCTGCTGCTGTAGCTGTAGCCCTGTTCGGCAAGCACCATATAGGCCCATGGCGTCCGGTAATCGATTGAAAAGCTGGGTGCGCGGTAGCCGGTGATCGCGACGCCCGCCGCATCCTCGACTGCCTTGCGGCTGCGGATCAGGTCTTCGGCGAAGCTCTTGCGGTCCATCCGGAACACGCGCTCGTGATCCCAGCCGTGGCTGGCAATTTCATGCCCGGCAGCGACGATGCGCTGCATCAGGGCCGGATGGCGCTGTGCCACCCAACCGAGCGTAAAGAAGGTGGCATGAACATCGGCTTCGGCAAACAGATCGAGAATTGCCGCGCAATTGTTCTCAACCCGGTCAGCGAGGCCGTCCCAGTCACCGCGTTCGATTACACCCTCGAACGCGCCGACCTGGAACCAGTCCTCGACGTCAACCGATAGTCCATTAGTGGGCAGAACCGGGTCCAAATGCACAAATGCTCCAGTGTCAGATCAGGCGGCAGCGCGGTGGGTTTCGCCCGCTTCGATCCACTCGATCAGCATGGTGAGCGTGTGGCGGATCGTGCGGTCCTGTTCGAACATCCGGTTTTCCAGCGCCGCTATCCGGTCCAGTGCCTCAGTCAGGGCGGCGGGATCAGCCTGTTCCTGCGGGGCCAGTTGGGTATCGCTGACATTCGCCAATTCAAGGACCGCCTGTTGCAGCTCTGAAATCTGCGCGTCGCGCTCAGCCAATGCCCCCTCGATCTCCGCATAGGCAGCGATCTCTGCTGGTTCGACCTTACTCGAAGTTGATGCCTCGGGCTGCGGCGCAGGTGCCACCGGTGCCGCAACTGGCGTAGCCTGCCTCGACGACTGGCGGTGCAGTGACAGGGTGCCGTCCTCAGTCAGTTCCGAGAGAATCTGGCTGAGCATCACTGCATCGATGCGCGTGCGTTGATCGACCGCACCAAGGAGCAGCAAACGGTTGACGATCTGGTTGATGCGCCGCGGCACGCCGCCCGACGCGGTGTAAACTTCAGCGAAGACGCGCTGATCGAAAGTGGGATTACCCTCCCAACCAACACACTTCATCCGGTGTTCGATGTACGGCTGAACCTCGGTCGATTCCATCGCATCAAGGTGATGGGCGGCAATCACCCGCTGGCGCAGCTGCTCCAGCTCAGGATGCTCATGCAAAGTCTCGCGGAACTCTGGCTGACCCAGCAGCAGCGTCTGCAGCAACGGATGCGAGCCGAGCTGAAAGTTCGACAGCATGCGCAGCTCTTCAAGCGCGCCGATTGATAGATTCTGTGATTCGTCAACGATCAGCAGACAGCGTCGGCCCGCGCGGGCTTCCTCATGCAGAAAGCCTTCGATTGCGCCGAGCGCCGAGGCCTTGTCATGGCCATCGATGAACAGACCAAAGGCCTGCGCCACGACATGGACCAGCTCTTCGCCGTCCAGCTTGCTGGTGACTACTTGCGCCGCCGTCAGTCGTGCCGGGTCGATGGACGCCATCATGTGCGCCACCAGCGTCGATTTGCCCGAGCCAACCTCGCCGGTGATGACCACGAAGCCCTCACCCTGCGCCAGGCCATAGCCTAGATAGGACAGCGCCTTGCGGTGCGTCAGACTCTCGAAATAGAAAGCCGGATCAGGTGTCAGCTGGAACGGGCGCCCCTTGAGCCCGTAGAAATCGTCGAACATGGTATGTCCCCTATCAGGCATCAAAAGTTGTAGCGCAGGCCAACCAGCGCCGAGGCGGTTGTCTGGTCATCGAATGGTTCGGCCCGGCTGATCGAATCGATCCCCAGGGCTGCCGTGGCAGTCAGGCGATCGGTGAGATTGCGGTAATATGCGAGGGTTGCCCCCAAAGCGCTGGAATCGCCAATCGATGCCGATCCACTTTGGAACCAGTTTGCGTAAACATTGACCGTATAGTGCGAGCTCCGGTCGATCCGGCCGTTGACATAGCCCGACAACCAGATGTTCTCATCGGTTACCCCGTTCGCCACCGCGAGCACCGTTCCGAGCGCAGCGATGAATTTGCGGCGATCATAGCCTGCGCCGATCCCTGCCGAAATTCGGCCGAGATCGATGTTATAACTCGCTGCGATGCCGCGTGCGCGGAACGTGGCCGAACGGACGGAACCAAGCGCGCCCGAGAGACATCCTCCCTTTTCGACTGCAGAGACGCATCCAGCAAGGTCGCCCGAAAGCGGATTGCGGTTCGCGGTGAACTCCACCGGCAAATCGGCGAGCGCGCGGTTAAGCTGGCCGCCAAAGCCCGAGATACTGTCGTAAACCGCGACGTTGAAGGCGCTGCGCTCGTTGGGCGCATAGGAAAACGAGCCGAAATAGCTGGTCGAGCCATAACGGCGGCCCACATGCGCCTCAAACTGGGTGCGGCGGCTGGGACGCCACATCACACCGGCATCCCAAATCAGGCCTTCTGCCTGATAGGCAATCTGGCGCGGCGAGCTTTTGTCGGTGACCAGACGGCCACCGGCGAGGACCGGAAGGCCGCCCGCATCGAACAAGGCATCGCGGGCCGAAATCTTGACGTCCTCGTAACCAACTCCGGCAACCAGAGCCAGCGCGCTGGAGACCGGCAACGAGACATCGAGGCGTGCATGCAGGTTCTCAATGCGCTGATCGAGATTGGATATATCCTCGCGGTAATAGCCCGCCCCCGCGCCAATCCCGATAGGCAGGACGGTGCCAGCCTTGGTGCCAATATGGATCCCGGCGTCATGCGCGACGCTCTTGTCGAACACGTCGAGCGGCGTTTGTCCGGGGGCCGTGACGACGTCATCGGGGCTTTCGACCTTGGTGTAGCCAATCCGGTAATGCGCATCGATGCGGGCATCTCCCAGCTCGCCGGTCAGCGTCGGTCCGGCATAGGCCGAATAGACCTGCGAGGTGGACCCGCTGTCGCCAACCGGGGCGAGCACGGCGGCACCGTTGCTTTGGATCGAAGTTCGCGCGGCCAGAGCACCGGCGTCAATCCGCAGCGTGCCCGGCACAACCGAGGCATAGCCGCGAACGAGACCGCTAATCGTATCGCCGCTTTCCGCCTTGCCCCAACCGATCCGGCGCTCATAGCGCAGCGATGCCGACAGGGCATTATTGCGTCCGGAGATCATCGTATCGACCCCGGCAGCAATCTGGCTGTAGGTCAGCACTTCGCTGCCTGGCGAAAGCTCGGCCGTGACGACTTGCTGTGCCTCGATATAGGGCGAAACATAGCTGCCACTGCGTCCACCGCGCCGCTGACGTCCCCCGCCGCCGCTGTTGCTCTTGCCACTGCCTGATGAGGCTTCGGCTTGTGCACCGCCATCTCCGCCGCCGCCGACATCACCATAGTCAAGAGACTGGGCATGCGCGGCCAGAGGTACGAGACCCGCTGCGAAGACAGCAAGACCCGCAAAGAGCCGGGGATTGTTGGACATGGTAGTCATCCCTTGTAGCCATAGTAGGAGCCGAAGCGGCGCCCGCTCGGGCTGTAATTTGCCGCGTTGAGCAGCAGTTGAATGTCTGGACAGGCTGAAAGCAGCGAAATGGCGTCCTCGAGCGCGCCCTGACCGGTGCGGTCGGCGCGTGCGACCACCAGCGCCTGGCCTACATATTTCGCGAGTTCCGCTGCGGGCGAAGCCGCGAGCGCCGGCGGTGAATCGAAAATTACTATACGGTGCGGCGCGCCCTCGGTGAGCCGCGCGAGCACATCAGCCGTGCGAGATGAGCTGAGATATTCGCTATCCGAATTGGTCGCATTACCCGCCGGGAGCACCCAGAGGCCGGGAATGTCCGTGCGCAGGACCAGATCGGCAACGTCGATCCGGGGATCTGCCAGCGCATCCATCAGTCCAGGGCTAGGCGGCAGTCCCAAAGTGGCGAGCACCGAGGGTTTGCCGAAGTCGGCATCGACCAGCAGGACATCACTTTCCTTCTCGGCGGCTATCGAGAGCGCGAGGTTCACCGCGCAATAGGTCTTGCCTTCGCCGGGCAGCGGTGAGCAGATCAGCACGCGCTGTGCCTTATGGCTCTGACGGTCCAGCTCGCGCAATTCTGCCGCGCGCAGCAGCACATGCCGTTTGATAATGCGGAATTCTTCGAGCAGCCCGGTAACCTGCCCCTCCGGCACAATCATGCCTTGCTCGCGCAATTGCTTGCGATCGACAGGGTGCGTGATGGTGCTGAAAGTGGCAGACTGCGGACGGCGTTCTGGCGCAGCAGCGGCTTGCGGATCAGCCACTGGCTGGCTCGGCGTCTGTGGCTCATCCGTCGGCGAAAGCGCCGCCAATCCGTCACCAATCTCGCCAATGCCGGGCTTGCGCGCCATTTCGAGCTGACGCGGCGTGCTCTCTGGCAGGTCAAGCGGCACCGGCGGCGGCATCATCTTGCGCCAGTCGAACGATTTGACCGCGCGCATTATCGACGAATCGTCGGCTGCTTCGTCACCCTCAGCGGGCAGGAGCGGGAATTTGCTGTGTTCGGTCATGACATCCCCCTCAAGCGACCATTCGGACTTGGATGAATTCGACCACCAGCAGCAGCACGAAGATCGCGCCCAGAGCCGCCGTGCCCGCAAAGAACTGGCGCTGGCGGCGGCGGCGCAGCTCGCGTCCGGTCTCGTTCAATGTCTCGGAAATCGAGCCAAGCACCGGCAGACCGATGGCATTCTCAAGCTTGGTAGTGGTCGAAAAGGTCGAGCGTAACTGGCCGATGGCAAACGCCGCACCCACACCAGCCCCAAGCCCCATGATCAGCACGCCGATCAGCAGCAGTGGGCGGTTGGGCGCGATTGGCGCGCGCGGGGTCGTCGGCGGATCAACCACCTGGAACTTGACCGAATTGCGCTCAGTCTCAACCTGTCCGCGCAGCCGCAGCTGTTCGCGGTCCTGCAGCAATTTGTCATACTGCTGCTTGAGCACGTCATAGTCACGGCTGATTGCCTGCGCTTCGGCGGCAATCTGCGGATTGCTGATCCGGCTGGACGTCAGCTGGGCAATCTCTGACTGGAGCGACGCGCGCCGCGAAAGCAGCGACTGGACGTTCGCCCCCCGCTCAGCCTTGATCGATTCGAGTGAGGAATATGCCGGGTTGGGCACGCCGCCGGTGTTGCCACTGCCATCTGCCTGAACCTGCGCGCGCAAGGCCACAACCTGGTTTTTCAGCGCAATGACGTCGGGGTGATTATCAGTCAGCCCGCGTGCGCGCATTCCCGAAAGCTCAGTCGTTGCCGAAGCCAGCGCGCCGCGCGGGCCGCCTGTGGGGCCGCTGCCTGCAATGGACTGGGGAGTTCCCGCAAGCTGTCCGTTGATCGCCGCCAAGGCTGCCTGTGCCGCAGCAAGATCGCCGTCGATCCCGCGCAGTTCAGAGCGCGAAGCCTCCAGCCGCTGCATCGCACCGGCACCGCCCTGCACCATTTCGGGATGCTGGGTTTCAAAGGCCGAACGGCGCGTTTCCGCTGCTTCGAGTTCCTTCTGACGCGATGCAAGCTGCGCGTTCATGAAATCGAGCGTCTCGGTCATCTCGCCGCGCCCGCCGCCCATGTTTTCCTCACGGAAGATGTCGATCAGCTTTTGCACGATGTCCTGCGCCAGTTTGGCGTTCTCGGCTTCGGTAAGCGAGCCTTGGCTCGCCGTTGCCTTGATTTCGAATAGGTTGTCCTGCTGGCTGACGACCTTGATGTCCTTGGCCAGTCCGAGAACGGCCGATTCCATCTGCTTGGGCGTTGTGATGTCATTGCTCATCCGGGTCGAGCGAACGACTTTTTCGAGATTGACCGCGCTGGTAAGTGTCTGCTGCACGCGTTCGATATTGCGCTTGCGGTTGTTCAGCCCGATGCCGATCTGCTCGGCCAGAGCATCATCGATCTGGACGAAAATGCGGGCGCGCGATTCGTAGCTGTTGGGCACCATGGCCACCACCAGCCAGCCGAGCAGGCAGACCCCCCAGGCCACAGCCAAGGCAAGCCAGCGCCGGTTCCAGACGCTGTGGATTGCTGATCGCAGTTCATCGTAAATCGAATTCATCGGTCGGTGTGCCTCGTCGCAGCGCTCAGAACATGCTTTCGGGAATGATGATGACGTCGCCGGGCATCAACATGACGTTGGCCCGGCTATCGCCCTTGCGCAGCAGATCGCCGAGCCGCAGCGCGAATTCCTTTTGCGCGCCGCGTTCCTTGTCGAACCGGATCAACCGTGCGCGGTTGCCCGCAGCGAATTCGGAAAGCCCGCCGACCGAGATCATCGCATCGAGCAGGGTCATGTTCGCACGGTAGGGCAAGGACGCTGGCTTGCCGGTTGCGCCGACAACGCGGACCTGCTGGCTGAAGGTGCCGGCAAATTTGTTGACGATCACCGAGACCAGCGGATCCTGGATATATTGCGAAAGCTGGAGCTTGAGATCCTCGGCGAGCATCGAGGGCGTTTTGCCGACGGCGGGCATGTCCGTGATCAACGGCGTGGTGATGCGACCATCAGGCCGCACCTGCACCGACGCGCCAAGCTCTGGATTGCGCCAGACGAATACGGTCAGCTCATCGAGCGGGCCGATGACGTATTCCTCGCCCGGGCCTTCCTGCATCGCCACAAACGACGCGGGCGGTAGCTGCGGGCCATTACCGGCACCGGCACAGCCCGCAAGTGCGAGACTCGCCATGGCACTGCTTGCGAGCAAACGGGAAAAACGATCGAACGGCATCCGGCGTGTCCTTAACGAGGCCAGACGCTTCCTCCCGATCAGGTGATCGCGAGTGACGGCTTGGCTGTTACCCCTCCGCTATCGGCAAAAAGGGTGAACATTGCGTTAGCCTTGAGCGCCAATCGCAGAAAATCGGGGTTTTTCTGTGCCTTGTCCCAATTGGGGACAGGTGATGCAGCGGCGGTTAAACCAGCATTTCGCGGGCTGGCCCCTGCCCCAGGAAGGCTGCCGGGCTGGCGGTTGCACCGTATGCTCCGGCGCAAAAGATCGCTACCAGATCGCCCACCTCGGCGCGCGGGAAGCCGCCTTTGTCGGCAAGGCGGTCCAACGGCGTGCACAGACAGCCGACGATCGTTGCCTCTTCGTCAACGGGCGTACCGAAGCGTGAGGCAATGGCTGATGGGTAATTGCGTCGAATTACAGTGCCGAAATTGCCTGAGGCAGCAAGCTGGTGGTGCAAGCCGCCGTCGGTGACCAGAAACACCTCACTGTGGCTGACTTTGCGGTCGACAATGCGGGTCAGGTAAATGCCTGATTCGCCAACCAGATAGCGCCCCAATTCAATGCAGAATCTTGTTGATTTGAGCACTTCGGGCAAACGGCCCAGCTGTTCGCCAAGCCGCTCGCCAACGCGGTCGATATTGAGCGCCTCATCGCCCGGAAAATAGGGAATGCCAAAGCCGCCACCCAGATTGCAATGCGGCAGCGGCGCGCCGCTTGCCTCGGCCAGATGGGCGGCAAGGTCGAGCGTCTGCGCCTGCGTTTCCGCAATGGCATCGGCGTCCAGCGCCTGACTGCCCGCGAAGATATGGAACCCCCGCCAGTCGGCCCCGGCAGCGATAATCCGCTTCGCCAGCGCCGGAACGCGTGCCGCATCGACGCCGAACGGCTTGGCCCCGCCGCCCATTTTCATGCCTGATCCCTTGAGATCGAATTCAGGATTAACCCGGATAGCAAGGCGGGGAGTCCGGCCCAATCTTTGTGCAATCGCCAGCGCGCGGTCTGCCTCGCCTTCCGATTCGAGATTGAGCGTCACACCGGCTGCAATCGCCGCTTCCAGCTCCGCATCACGCTTGCCCGGGCCTGCAAAACTAACCTTCTCGGTATCGATCCCCGCCGCGCGGACTAGCTCAAGCTCGCCGCCTGAAGCGATGTCGAAACCGTCAACCAGACCATCAAAAAGCTTTAGAATTGGCTGATAGGGATTTGCTTTGATTGCATAATGTAACGAAACCTGACTTGGTAAGGCGGCCCGCAGTGCCTCAACCTTGCGCCGGATCATCGTCGACGAATAGACGAAAAGCGGCGTACCGCCTGCTCTTTCCACCAACACGCTGCCGGGCAGGCCATCAATAGCCAGCTCCCCATCGATGGTTTCAAACCCCGGCGGGATAGGACCGAGCGGCTTCATGCGGCCAGTTCCATTTGCAGGCCCTTGCGGTCAATCTTGCCATTGGGGCCAATCGGCATCGTCTCGCGCCAGTGAATTTGCTTGGGCTGCATGAAATTCGGCAGTTCCTGCATAAGTTTGCGCGGCAATTCCTGCATGGCATCACAGCTACCGGGTGCCGCGCGCACGATCAAGTGGACCGCCTGCCCCAGTCGCTCGTCGGCAACGCCCAGCGCCACTGCTTCGGCCACCAGACCCGTGGCCAGCGCCGCCTCCTCGATTTCCTGCGGGCTGATCCGGTTGCCCGCCGATTTTATCATCGCATCGCGCCGACCCACAAAGGTCAGCAAACCGGCAGCATCGCGGCGCACCCGGTCGCCCGACCATACCGCCATGCCGCCATAACGAGATGCCGCAGGTGCAGCCTTAAATCGTTCCTCCGTGCGCGCCGCATCGCGCCAATAGCCCTGCGCTACGAGTGGCCCGCAGTGGACCAGCTCGCCCTCCTCGTCATCGCCAGCGATCTCGCCACTATCGCCGATGACCAGTATCTCGGCATGCGGGATGGCTGTGCCGATTGAGGTCGGATGGCTGTCGATCAGTGCCGGATCAAGGAAGGTCGAGCGGAAGGCCTCGGTCAGGCCGTACATGGCGTAAAGCTGTGCTTGCGGAAACATACCGCGCAGTCGGCGCACCAGATCAGGGGTCAGCGCGCCGCCGCTATTGGTCAGGCACCGCAAGCTGGCGGATGCCGCTGGCGGCCATTCAAGCTCGGCCAGTTGCACCCACAAGGGCGGCACGGCAGCAAGAGTGGTGATCTGGTTCCGTTCAACTGCCTTCACCACATCTCGCGGCGTCAGGTAATCGAGCGGCGCAGCGCTGGCACCGGCATACCAAGCCGAAAGCAGCTGATTCTGCCCATAATCGAACGAAAGGGGAAGCACGGCCAGCACCCGGTCATCGCTCTGGAGGTGCAGATAGGTCGCAACGCTCGCGGCCCCCAGCCACAGATTGGCATGGCTCAGCATTACCCCCTTGGGCTTGCCGGTCGAGCCACTGGTATAAAGGATGGCGGCCAGTTCGCCGGGATCGGCAGGTGATGGCGGCAGATCGGCGGCTGACAGCGCCATATCGAGCGCATTGCCCTCACTCACCAGCGCGCAAATTTCTGGCACATCGCCGCGCTCCAGCGTGGTGAGGCGTGCGGGGGTCGCGATCATCAACGCCGCGCCGCTGTCTTCCAGAATATGCGCTACCTGTGCGCGCTTGAGCAGCGGATTGATCGGCACATGGACAAGCCCCGCGCGCGCCGCCGCCAGCGGCATCAGGCAGGCAAGTTCACCCTTGGCCGTCCAGCTTGCGACCCGCGCGCCCGGCGGCGCACCTTGCGCAAGCAGCCATCCGGCAAGCCGCGCGACACGCGTTCTTAAATCTTTGAAGTTAAGCGTGGTCCCGCGCAGCAGCAGCGCAGGTGCATCATCCGCACCCCGCAGTGCGAGATGGTCGAGCGGCCGGATCGCACTATCGGGTTCGCGGGACACTTGGGCATGCTCCACAGGCAGGGAATTCAGCATTTGATTTCGGTCGAATATCACGATGATCTTAAAGAAGTGCAAGGCGACGCACCACTTGCCGCACTGCTGATTGCGCCCGTTGCGCAAAGTCCGTTCGATCGGCTTGCATGGTGGCAGGGGCTTGCCGAAGAATGCGTGCTTTTCCCGGTGATCGCGGTCGCCCGCAATGGAAATGATCGCGCTGCATTGGCAATGGCGCGCAAAGGCCGCAGCCTCAAGGCCTTGGCCAACTGGTATAGCTTCCGCATCCAGCCCATTGTCTCTGTGGGGTCGGATGGAAACGCTCTGCTCGATGCCATGGCCCGCGATCTCACTGGTGAAGCGCCGCACATCGAACTTGCCCCCTTGCCGGATGAAGGCGGCGAAACCACGCGACTAGCGGCAGCGTTCAAACGCGCCGGCTGGCTAACCTTTCGCAGCCAGTGCGATGTGAATCACATTCTGAACGTGAATGGCCGCAGTTACCGAGAATTCCTCGAATCACGGCCCGGCGCAGTGCGGACGACGCTCAAGCGCAAAGCCTCCAAGGTCCAAATCACAGTAGAGAATTATTTTAAATTAGATAGTTGGGCGATTTATGAAGCAATCTACGCGAAGAGCTGGAAGCCTGAGGAGGGCTCGCCCGCGTTCCTGCGCCGGTTCGCTGCGGAAGAAGGAGCTGCAGGACGCCTGCGCCTCGGTATTGCGCGCGCCGGTGGTGAAGCGGTTGCCGCACAATTCTGGACTGTTGAAGGCGGGACCGCGTTCATCCACAAGCTCGCGCACACCGAAGAATCCAAGCCGCTGTCGGCAGGAACCTCGCTGACTGCCGCGCTGTTCGAGCATGTCATGGACCGCGATAAAGTGTCCGTGATCGACTTTGGCACCGGCAACGATGCCTATAAGCGCGACTGGATGGAGGAGGTGCGGCCACGCTATCGGCTGGAGATGTACCGACCAGCCTATCCGGGCAATTGGCCTGCGATTGCGCGCCATCTGCTGCGCGGCCTTGCCCGCCAGCGCGCGCATGGCTAGAGCGCGCGCGATTGACGCACCAGCATGTGGGGAACAGATGCGCCGAGATACAGATCACTTGCTGCGTCAGATCCTGACCGACGTCCTCGGCCTCAAGCCGGATCAGGCCGCAGCCTTCTCTGACGATACTGGTCTGTTCGGCCATTTGCCCGAGCTGGATTCAATGGCAGTCGCGGGTTTGCTGACCGAGATGGAAGACCGGCTGCATATCGTCATTGAGGATGACGAGATAGACGGCGACCTGCTCGAAACCTATGGCT
>JANPPM010000224.1:0-4655 GCA_031428495.1 Novosphingobium sp. | reverse complement strand
GCGGTATTTTTGGCCAAGGTAGTCCACTTGGCAAGGCACCATACCGGCTCATGACGGTTTCGATACCAGGCAAAAACCAAACGGCGATTATGCTGCCAAGACCAATGATGAACGGCATCGAAGGAAACTTCGGCGCTAGTTTTCGCGTGACCAGCATTGACGCAATCGTTGCCAGACCCAATCCTAGGGCAGGCAGGTTTGCCGTGTGCCGTGCTTCCCAAAGCGCTGCCAGCTTGGGGAGGAAATCAGCGGCGAGCGGCCCAGTTTCCAGACCGGCGAGATCGCGAATCTGGCTAACGGCAATAACCACCGCGATCCCAATGGTGAACCCTTCGATGACTGGATCAGGAACATGGCGGATAAGCCGTCCGAGCCGCAACAGGGCAGCCGCGAGCAGAATTCCGCCCGCCAGCAAGGTGCCGACCAGCAGGCCCTCATAGCCGTGGTTTTGGATCACATCATAGACAACGACAATGAATGCTCCGGTCGGCCCGCCGATCTGCACCCGGCTGCCACCCAATGCGGATACTATGAATCCCGCAACTATGGCGGTGATCGGCCCGGTCGATGGGGGCGCGCCAGAAGCGATCGCAATGGCAATGCTCAATGGCAATGCGACCAGCGCAACGGTGATCCCGGCAAGGCTATCGCGCAGCAATGCGCGTACTGTGTATCCCGGCAGCGTGGTCAGCAGTTTTGGCTTCATCTGCCTTGATCGCGGAACACGACTGCACCCTCGAACAGCCGCCGCGCCGTCCGGTAAACCGCGCCGTATTCCGCTTCACCTGCTGCATTCAGCGCCGCGTCGACCACGGTCACGCCCGAAGGATGCGCGATGCGGATCGGGCCTGCGGGCGCGCTGCAAAGCCGATTCGGCAAGGTGCCGGGAATGCGGCAGGCGAGCGCGAGGCAGATCGCGCCGGTGATCGGCGTGGCGCGATGCGGCTGGCCCATCGAGATCATGCGGACCGTGATGTCGGCATCGCTGCCGCCTGCGGACACCATCGCCATCAAAGGCACGCTGGCTGAGCCTGAAATACCCATCAGTGCTGCGCCGCCCTCGCGTATTGTGGCCATACGCGCGAGGAACTGCGCATCGGCCTCAAGCTCCTGCGGGGTTTCGCGGCCGGTCTTGCCGAGCGCCTCTGCAAGGACGAAAACACAGGGGTTGGCGGCATCGATGCAACTAACCTCGAAACACGCTAAACTTATTCCGTTCGTGTCGAGCGAAGTCGAGACATTTTTCACCGCGCCAGCGTCTCTCGACTTCGCTCGAGACGAACGGGTTGGGGATAGATCAAGCACATCCACCACGTTCCCGGTCGGCAGCAACAAGCCAGTCTTCGCGCCGCCCGGCAACAAAAATTCCAGCCGGATCGGCGCGCCAGTCCCCGCTACGCCGTCGATTTCAAGAGCGCCGTCCGCCGCCAAGGCGCCGTCCTCGACTGGAAAGCGGGCGACGATAACTTTGCCGGTGTTCGTGTTGTGGATGCGAACCTCGGCCTCACCGCTCGATGGGCAGGCGACCAGCCCTTCCTCCACCGCGAATGGCCCCATGGCGGCGGACATGTTGCCGCAATTGCCGCCGTAATCGACGCGCGCCTCTTTTACCGCGCACTGGGCGAAAGTGTAATCGACATCGGCATCGCTGCGGCTCGGCGGGCCGACCACGCAGACCTTGTTGAGTGACGACAATCCGCCGCCCATCCCGTCAAGATTGCGCCCGCCCGGATCGGGTACACCCATCGCAGCGAGGAAAATTGCGTCCCATGCAGCGCGGTCAGCAGGAAGGTCAGCGGTGCGGAACACCAGCGCCCTGGACGTGCCGCCGCGCATGTAGGTGCAAGGAATACGTCGGAGAGGCATCAGGCCTGCCCCCGCCTCCATTCGATCAGCCGCCGAATGCCTTGCTCGACGCTCACCTCAGGTTCCCAGCCAAGTAATTTTTTTGCCTTTTCCCGGCTAAGCTTAAGCGAAGCGCTGGCCGTGGCCTTCACGGCGCCCGCGTCGTCGGCATAGGCGGGTTCAAGATCGCTGTCGGCAATATCGAGCAGAATTTCGGCGATGCGCTTTACCGTCGTCTCCACACCGGAGACGACGTTGATCACTTCGCCGGTGACGTTGCTCGCCATTGCCATGACATTCGCACGGGCAACATCGGCCACGTGGATATAGTCATGCACCTCGCTGCCATCGCCGGGCAGGACTGGTCGCTTGCCGCGCACGATATTGTCCCAGTTGTTGATGATATAGAGCGCGTTGACCCCGCGGTAATGCTGGCGCTCGCCGTAAACCGTCGCATAGCGCAGCGCGACCGCGTCGATCCCGTGCTTCTGGCTGTAGAGCTTGCACAGCGCCTCACCGATCAGCTTGGTGCACGAATAGAGCATCGAGCCCGGCTGGTAGCTTGCGAGGTTGGCGGGGAATGTCTCGTCGATGACCGCACCCCCTTCCGGCTCGCCGTAAGCGGCGATTGAGCTGGAGAAGACCAGCTTTTTGACGCCCGCATAACGGCAGGCCTCAAAGGTGTTGACCTGACCTTCGACATTGACCGCAAGACCAAGCGGCGGGTTCTGGCTCAGCGGCAGGGTGAGGAAACCGGCAATCGCGAAAACTCCATCCGCACCCTTGAAGGCATCAAAAAGCTCGTTGATCCGCAGGATGTCGCCCTTCACCAGGCTAACCCGCGCATCGCCATCGAGATGGCGTACCGTCTCTGGCGTGCCGAGCGAAAAATTGTCGAGCAGGACCACTTCATGTGCGCCCTCGGCCAGCAGCCGGTCTGCGACATGGCTGCCAATCAGGCTTGCACCGCCCGTGATGACAAATTTTCCGCCAGCAATTTTCATGTTTTCTTCCTCGCTCCAAACCCGTGGTTCACTTATGCTCCCCGGCAAGCAAGGTCAAAAACAGGAGAGGTTATGCGCAAATTCACCGTCGAAGAGATGCTGATCGCCTATCAGCTTGAGCAGATGCTGTATGATTATGTCGAGGAGCTCGATCTGAACGGCAGCAAGGACGCAGGCCGGTTTTATACCGATGACGGTGCCTTCGTGACCCCGGTTTCCTCTTTCGTCGGACCCGCCGCGATCCAGGGCTTCTATGACAAGCGCAATGAGAATGTCGCCAAGTTCCAGAAGGATGGCCAGCGCACCGGGCGCCATACCTTCCTCAATGTTCGCTGCCACATCCACGATGCCGACAACGCGACGCTGCTGTTCACCAATGTCAACTATGCCGCCGAAGGCCCGGCCCCGGCCACGGGGCTTGTCGGCCCCTCCGCAGTTGCCGATTGCAGCATGAAATACCACCGCCAAGCTGATGGCAACTGGCTGTTCACCGAATTCAAGCCAAGCCAGGCGCTGCTGGGCGAGGATGATTTCATGAAGCTGATGCTGTCGATGGCAAGCAAATAACGGCGCACGGAAAGACAGGCCTGTGACAGGATCGACAAGCGAATGGCGCCAGCACTGGCCGATGCTGGTGCCCAGCCTTGCCGGGATCACGTTGGCCGCCGTGCATGGCTATTCGCTCGGCGTGATGATCCCGCCACTGGAGGCAGAGTTCGGATGGTCGCGCGCGCAGATTGCGGCGGGACCGCTGGTGATCTCGTTTATCGCCCTGATCGGCGCGCCCTTGGTGGGGATCGGGGTTGACCGCCACGGCCCACGCCGCATCGCCATAATCGGCGTGCTTCTATTTTGCGCCGCGCTCGCTTTCACGGCCAGCGCGGGTCCAGCTATCCTGTCTTGGTGGCTGCGCTGGGCTTTGCTGGGCATTGCCGTGATGTTCATCAATCCGGTGGTGTGGACGGCGGCGATCAACAGCCTGTTCGACCGCAACCGGGGCAAGGCACTGGCGCTGGCACTTTGCGGAACCGGGGTCAGCGCGGCAATCGTGCCGCCTTTGACCAACGCCCTGGTCGAAAGCCACGGCTGGCGCGCAGCCTATCTCGCCTTGGCGGGATTTTCGGCGCTGATCGTCCTGCCGCTGGTCGTCCTGCTGTTTCGCAGCGGAATTGACCGGGCGCGAGCAGACGCGGGGCCAACGGCTGTCGCTGCTGCGCTGGTCCCTGGCGTATCCGCGCGCGATGGCCTGCGCTCGCCAACCTTCCTCAAACTTGCGGCCGCAATCTTCGTCTTTGGCATCAGCACCATCGCGCTCACCACCAATGCTGTGCCGGTGCTGCGCGATAAGGGTTTCGATGCAGGCGATGCCGCGGCCATGGCTGGTCTGATCGGCATTGGTTCGATTGCCGGGCGGCTGCTCGGCGGCTTTCTGCTCGACATGTTTGATGCCAAAAAGGTCGCCGCGGTCAGTACGCTTGCGCCAGTATTGAGTGCTCTCCTGCTCGTCGCGCTGCCGGGTGAAAGCGCTCCCGCAATCGCCGCCTGCCTGCTCCTCGGCCTCGCCTTGGGCACCGAGGTCGATGCCTGCGCCTACCTCGCCGCACGGCACTTCGGGATGGCGGCTTTCGGCACCCTGTTCGGCGCGATCAACGGCCTGTTGCTGTTCGGTGCGGGCCTTGCGCCGCTGGTCGCGAACTATGTCTATGACACCGCCCGCAGCTACGACCCCGTGCTCTGGGCATTGGCGCCGCTATGCCTGCTTTCCGCAGTGCTGTTTCTGCAGCTCGGGGCCTATCCCGACTTCGC
>JANPPM010000223.1:0-5846 GCA_031428495.1 Novosphingobium sp. | reverse complement strand
TTAAGCGTGAAGCTCAGGTCCTTCAGAAGCATGCTCTCGCCGGGAACATCGTACTTGAAGAACAGATTCACCGTGTTGAACGAACCGATCCGTGTCTGCGGCGGCACACTGTTTGTCGGAGTGAGATCGTAGCCCTTGCTGTGATAAAAGCTCGCCTGAGCCCGGAAATCGCCGACATTCACCCCTGCACTGGCCGCAACTGACAGCTTCGAGGCATCCCGGGAGAGGACATCACGCAAGATACCGGTCGGGCTGACCCGCTCATTGCGCGTGAGCTGCACGTTGGCATTGAGCGCCAGATCGAACGATCCGAAGCTTGTATCGCGGGTGTAATTCGCCGAAAGATCGAGCCCGGAGAGATCGAGCACACCATAGTTGCCGGTCCGGAAGTCGATCAGCGAGTAGATCACCGTGCCGTTGTTGATCAAATTCTGGATTACGGACGTACCACCGGGCACCTGAGTAGCAAATGCGAGGGCCTGCGCATTGGTGATCGGCGCGCCAGGTCTTGCGACAAAATTCGTGCTCGCAAAGTCGGTAAAAATGTCGGGACCCGGCGTCGGAATTCTGATGATATTGGTGAACTTGACGTCGTAATAGCTCGCAGATAGTTTGAGGCCCTGGGTCGGCTCAAGATCGATTCCAACCGACCAAGTGGTGGCTTCCTGCGGCTTGAGCGGTGACTGGGAACCCTGGATGGCTACGGAAAAAGAGCCGTTCGGCGCCGGGTTGCCTGCTGGCTGAAATGGATTGAACGGAAATGCCGTGATCGTGTTGTTCAGCCCACCAAGCTGATCGAGCGAATTTGGTGCGGTGAACGACGTACCCCAGTTGCCACGAAGCGTGACACCTTCGACCGGCACATAGGTGAGGCCGAACTTGGGATTGAAGGTGTTGCCGAAGTCACTGTAGTGGTCGTATCGCGCGGCGGCGGAGAACACCAGCGACCGAGCACCCGCGAACGCATTGCCCTCGCCGATGATCGGAACCACCAGTTCACCAAAGACCGATTCCACATTGCGCTTGTAAGGGGTGTAGGCCGAGCTAACCAGCGTGCCGCGACGAATATCGGTCAACTGCCTCTTGCGCAGATTCTCGTTCATGTACTCGGCGCCAAGCGCCATCCGCACATCACCGCCGGAAATCGAGAACAAGCGGCCTTCGGCAATCGCGCGCAACTGGACCAGCCGGTCGATGACCTGGCCCGCGATTTCATTGTCGAGAATGTCGTTGACCACAGCGAGGTTGGCAGTGGCGACGTTCAAAGGATTGAACGAGGTGGTCGCGCCTCCGGCCAGCCCGGCCGCATTGAGGCGGGTCTGATTGACCTGTTGCAGATTGAAGCGGCTGTCGCTCTCGCTCACATTGCCAAGAACCTTCAATTGCCAGTCTTCGCTGAAATTGTGGGTGATTTCCAGATCGGCGCCCCATTGTTTCAGGAACACGGTCTGGGTCAGCGGGCTGGGTCCCAGGAGCGGCGCGAAGCTGAAGTTGACGATCGCCCTGTTCACTCCTGGCACCTGGAAGGTCAGACCGGGAAACGGCGAGAAGGGAACCGTCCCACCGGTCGGGCCAATGATCACGCCTGCAGGCAGCGATGTCGATGCGGGATTGGGCGGGGCAACGGCGACGATGCCAGTAGCTTCGGCTCGAGCTTCGGTAAAACGCTGGCCATAGAAGCCCCTCAGATCGATCGTCGTCTTGTCACCGATCTCCTGAGTCAGGCTTGCGAAAACGCCATGCCGCTCAGACTTGGGCACCAGCGTTGCATTTTTCGAGTTGTCGCAGCGGTTTTCCGTGTTCACGGCAAAAGCTGGCGCGCCATAGGTTACGGGGGCGCCAACAGTGGTCAGGGTTGAGCCATCTTGCGGATTGATTCCGACCAGCTGCAGGGAGAGGTTCGGGCTGAAACAGGTCCGATCGATGCCCCGGTAGGGCTGCGAAGCATAATCAAGGTTGCGGGCAAAATCGCGGTCGCGTCCAAACAGCGAATCCGTCCATGCATAGGAATAGGAAACATAGGCCGAGCCGGTTTCCCAGGACTTGCCGACGGTGACCCTGCCGCTCCACTGCTTGTAGTCGTCGGCAAAGCCGTAGTCCGCATCCACCTTGACGCCGTCGAACCGGCGGCGCGTGATGTAGTTGATCACGCCGGCCACGGCATCGGCGCCATAGGTCGCCGAACCGCCTTCGGTCATGACATCGACACTGGCAATCGCGCCAAACGGAATCATGTCGGGATCGACCGATGAGCTAGTGGTGCCGACGCCGGAAAGACGGTGTCCATTGACCAAAACCAGCGTCGGCGAGGTTGCGCTGGTCGCGTTGCCAATTCCGCGAATTCGCGGGCGCGACGTCTGGACCTGGTTCACCGCGATATTGAGGTCGGCGAGTGGAACGTTGTTGAACTGGCTGGAAACCTGCGGGATCGATGCGAGAATTTCGTTCGCCGAAATGGCACCAACCTCTTCGATCTTCGCTTCACTGACCCTGGTCGTATTCGAGCCCACCGGGGCGATGCCGCGGATCAGCGTGCCGGTAACGACGATGTCATCATCACGGTCCTCGCTGTCGCTGGCCTGCCCCCAGGAAGCGACAGGGCAAAGGGCGATCATGGCAACACTTGCCAGAATGCTGCGCCGGATAGCGCTTGAGTTCGTAGTGGACATAAAACCTCCCCATATGAAACGCGAACTTGTCACCGCACGCCCTTTGTCGGGCGTCCTGCGCAGGTCGATCACTTCATAATACCGGTCTTACCAATCATTTCGCAAAGCAAAACGTCGCTAACGGCAGTCCAGAGTGGCCTGTCGGGATCGTTTATGACCGATAAAGACAAAAAAGTCTGAAATTATACACTGGGCCAATGCGACTCGTCAGTAGCGGCGGCCCAGACTGGACTGCTTGCGGAACAGACCGGGCGTTGTTCCAGTCGAACGCCGGAACGACGCGCAAAAGCTCGATTGCGAGGAATAGCCCAGTGCGGCGGCAATCTGGGCAATACTTTCTTTCGTGAACAGCCTTCGCTTGGCCGCCTCGATGCGTGCCTGCGCCAGGTAACTGCCGATAGAGCATCCGCGGCTGGCCCGGAATGCCCGGCTGAACTGGCGCGGTGAAAGTCTGCACAGCCTGGCCAGTTCTGCGGCAGTGGGGTAAATTTCACTTGGCTCAGCGACGCGTTCATCCACCGCTCGCAAGCGCCACGAGGCCAGACCACCCTTGGTATCAGCAGCACTCGCGGCCGCGAAATGCCGGGCCAGTTCTATGGCAAGCTGTGCAACAATTGCATCGCACAGGGCTACACTGCTGCTGCTCGGCCTCTTCAGTTCCTCATTCAAACGCAGCATGAGAGACTTGATCGCCTCATTCGCTATGCCCAGCGAGGCTTCCAACCGGCGTTCGGTCCAGACATAGTCGTCCGGCAGCCAGCGCTCCACCGCCTGCGCTTGCAATTGGCAGATGAGCGAGACATGGCGCCCGCCCGCTGTGCTGATTACCAGGCGCTTGCGCGGAGGCAGGGCAATCAACGATCCCAACTGCATATGGCGGGCGGGACTCCAATGATCGCAGAAGCGCGCGGCCACATTGGGACGCCGGGGGGTCAGGCAAAGATCGATCCAGTAAACCCGGTCGCGGCGAAAGGCGTGCTGTTCCTGCCCCTTGTGGTCCAATTTCGCAAGGAACACATGCGCATGGGCAAGCTGGATTTCTGCGTCGACCTCAAGGTTACGCTCCTGCCGACGCGAAGGGGCAGGACTTGTCCTTCGGCCGGGTGCAGAATAGGTTTGTGACGCCAAGGCCAATTCTCCAGAGTGCACCGGATAGCATCAATTGCGGCCCGACGGTATGGCCGACCGCGAGCTATTCCAGTCCGAGGTTAGCGATCTGGGACGCGATCCACCGGCGCTCCCACAGGTTGCTGCCGCCGGTTTGGTGATCGAGCAGCAGCAAGGCATCGAGCTTGCCGCTGTTGACCTCCGCCTTCTTCACCCACTCCAGCAGCGTGTGCGCCGAACAACCGATCTTCTGGGCTATCGATGTCACCGCTGCCCAGCGGGATGGATGATCAGCTTCGTGATCCAAAACCATGCGTACCGCCCGCTGGCGAACTTCCGGCGCGAACTTGTTCGTTGTCTTGCTCATAACAGGCCCATCCTCACAGGAGTTGGGGCCTCCGACAATCCCGGGGCAGTCCAGACACACCATCTTTCCCACACCCACATTCCATTGGACTTCGTGCGCACCGCAAGCATTGTTCTGCCTTGTGAATCGCAGACCGCATGACGGTCTGCAGCCCTGACCGGCACGACCGGCAGGGCTTTGGGTGGTGGGAGCAGCACGGTGCTGCTCCCTGGAGAACCACCCAATGACTGATACAATCCAAACCCAGCTTGCAAAGAAGCGCCCGCGTAGGATGGCGCGCGAGCCCAAGGCTGACGGCACCGGCCCCACTTCCTCCGCTGTGTCGCCGCTAACAATAAATGACGTGGCACCCAAGCCGCAGACCAAGGCGTCGCTGGTCGAGATGACGCTCGCCCGAGAGGACGGCGCGTCGCTCGACGAGCTCTGCCAGGCGACCGGCTGGCTAGCGCATACCTGCCGGGCCTTCCTCACCGGCCTGCGCAAGAAGGGCATGAATATCGTGCGAACCAAGCGCGATGATGGCGTCGCCATCTACAAGCTGGAGGTCAAGGCTTCGTGCGGCGATACAGAAACAGCTGCTCCAACTGAGGCGGCCGCCTGATGGCTCGCAGGTCTTACCTGACCCTCAGGCGGCTAGCGGCGCTGGCACCCGAGGACCTGAAAGCCGAATGGGCGTGCCGCTATGGTGCGCCCACTCCCACCCTGTCGCCTGACCTTTTGCGGCTGGGGCTCGGCCATAAGATGCAGGAGCAGAAACTCGGCGGTCTGAGCCGGTCTGCACGGGCAATGCTGAGGCAGATTGCAGCGCGGGGCGGGCAGGGGGCAGCAAAAGCGCCGCTCTCCCGCAAACTCAAGCCCGGAACTCGCCTGGTCCGCGACTGGCACGGCGTAGGCCACACCGTCACCGTGCGGGTCGATGGCTACGAGTATGACGGCAAGTACTGGAAGTCGCTGACCGCCATTGCCCTCGCCATCACCGGCACCAAGTGGAACGGGCCTCGGTTCTTTGGCCTGACGGGCGGTCGGCGATGAAGGTGCTGCGATGCGCGGTCTATACCCGCAAATCGACCGAGGATGGACTCGAACAAGAGTTCAACAGTCTCGATGCCCAGCGCGAGGCCTGTGAGGCTTACATCCTTAGCCAACGCCACGAGGGCTGGACACTGGTGCCGCACCGCTATGACGATGGCGGATTCTCGGGCGGGAATATGGAAAGGCCCGGCCTGAAGGCACTGATCGCTGATGTCGAGGCCGGCCTCGTCGATGTCATCGTCGTCTACAAAGTCGATCGGCTGACCCGCAGCCTGGCCGACTTTGCCAAGATCGTCGAACGGCTCGATGCGGAGGAAGCCAGCTTCGTCTCGGTCACACAGGCGTTCAACACCACGACCAGCATGGGGCGGTTGACGCTCAATGTCCTCCTGTCCTTCGCCCAATTTGAGCGCGAGGTGACCGGGGAGCGCATCCGCGACAAGATCGCCGCCTCCAAGCGCAAGGGCATGTGGATGGGAGGCCCGGTACCGCTCGGTTATCAGGTTATCGAGCGCAAGCTCATTCCGGTCCCCGAGGAGGCAGAGCGCGTGCGCAGGATTATGCGTCGCTATATTGCATCCTCATCCGCCAATGAACTGATTGCCCGGCTTGAGGCCGAAGGCATTGTCACCAAGGTCCAGCATCGCACCAGCGGCCCGCATCGCGGCGGT
>JANPPM010000222.1:0-12413 GCA_031428495.1 Novosphingobium sp. | reverse complement strand
CCTTGGTCGGCAGCAACGGCTCGATCACCGACCACTCGAAATCCGACAAATCAAACCGCGCCATGACCCGTCTCCCTGTTCGGGCAACTGAATCATACCTCAGCCAAATTGGGAATCCCCTTTATGGGTATGTGACCTAGTCTTCTCGGCTCTGCGGATAGGGCCCGAGTGTCAGGAACAGCGCTGCCGACAGAACGCACACCGGCATCACGCCCCACAGCGCGAGCTGATAAGACTGCGTTGCATCAAATACTGCATTAAGCAGCACCGGTCCGATAGCCCCGGCCAGACCAACGAAGCCCCCTACCGTGGCGAACAGCATCGCAAAGCTGGCGACCTTGAAATAGCGCGAGGTCAGGTAGGCAAGAATATCCAGCTCAGCCCCCAGCGCGAGGCCAAAGATCGCGACCGCCACCATGGCCGCCGGAACCGATCCCGGAGCAGCGATGAGCACCAGACTGCCGATGATCGGCATACACACGGCGACCGAGGCAATGTGCCGCCCGGAAAAGCGATCGAGCAGGGCGCCAATGGTCAACCGCCCGGCAATCGACGCGAGGCCCAGAAGCGCGGCGATCCCCGCCGCCGTTCCGCGCGCAATGCCGTTCGACGAGAGGATCGGCACGATGGTCAGCGCCACAGACACAACCACCAGTGCAATCGAGAAACCGGCGGCGAGCAATTGCAGGAACTTCGGCGTCATCGCCTCGCTGCGAAAGGCGGCAAAGAAGCCTTGATGCGCGGCGATTTCTGGAAGTGCGGTTCCATCCAGACGCGCCTTGTCGGTCCTGCTGGTGAAGAACAGGAGAACCAACGGTAAGACGATAGCCGCCCAGCACAGCACCAGTACCGGAAACGCCAGTCGCCAGCCAAACGTGTCAATGAGATAGACGGTGAGCGGCGGCGTGATAACCGAACAGATACTGGTTCCGCAAAGCGTCACCGCCAGCGCAAACCCGCGCCCTGCGGCAAAGAAGCTGGCAACCGCCGAGCTCCAGACCATCGGCTGGAACAGCACCGAAACCAGCGCCATCAGCACCCACAGCGCGCGCCAGGTCCATAATTGCGGGCCTGACAGACCCAGCAGAGAGAATGCAGTCACAAGCGCGAAGATCGAGGCAATCCCGACGCGGCGCGCGCCCAGCCGATCGACCATGTGTCCCACCGCCGGACCGAGGCTGATTGCGGCCATCGCGCCAAACAGATGCACCGAGGAAATCTCGACCCGGCTCCATCCGAATTCCCGTTCCAGCGGATCAAAAAACAGGCTGGTCGAATAGCTGGAGATTGCCGACATGGCGCAGCCCGCCGAGGCCGCGAGCACTACGGTCCAGTGCTGCTGCCACTCCCCGCGTGCATTCCCCTCAAGCCGTGCTGACATCCATTTCCCGTTCTGCCTTAATGACATTCTAGCGTTGCATAACCTCTATCGCAGGATGCAAGTCAAGGGCGGGTGGTGACGTTCTCAATCGTGGCGAGCGCGCGTTCACCGCAGAGAATTATGATTGACCGATACGACTGGGAATACGCCTTCCCGCGATATTCGACTGCAGTCGGGGTCACAACCTGTGCAACCATTCCGCTTGGCGGCGTGGCAGTCAGACGAAAGCGTTGGCTGGGCGGCAGCATGCGGTCGGCCGGGCCTTCCGTCACTGTCAGGCGAAAACCGGGAGTGGGAAGATCAACTTCGCCCGTGATCACCAGTGTCTGGCTGGGATTGCCCGGCCCCGCAGCAGCTTCCAACCGCGCGGACCAGGCGCGGGAATCGATCACCGGGCACTGGTCTGCAAGCGGAAGCGTCGGCTGCAGTTGCGGTGTTGGCACGCAGGCACCCAGCAGCCCGGCCACGAAGGCAACCGTCAGGCTCCGCGCACTCATGGCCGCACCGTCGCGCCAAACCAGCTAGCCGCATCATGCACTTCGGTGCGGCTGTTGCTGCGCCGGAAAACGCAAATCTTGCGGTGAAAGCGATTTCGCGAATCATAGCCGCGCACCATACGAATTTCGACGCCCAGTGCGTCGCTGGTACTTACCCTGTGCGCCAGGACTGTGGGCCGTGCGAGATCGCTCATCGCAATGCAGGCGCGGTTGACGCGGGTATTGAGCTGGGCCCAGCTACCAGGCGTTGATGCCCCGGCAGCGGCGGTCATCATAAGGCAGGTTGCGCCTGCAAAAACAGCAATAGTTTTCATGGTTTTCCTCTTGCGCAATGACTTGCCCCGCGCACCAGATTAGGAGCTATGATCGGACTGGCAAGCAATTAGCGGGGAAATTCAGATGGGCGGGCAAGTGCCGTTATGGCTGGTAATTTTGCTGTTGCTGGCGGCGATGGGCGCAGCTTACGAAGCCGGGATGCGGCTGCATCCGCGCCTGCGCTCCCGCGCTGATGCAAACAAGCGCGATTCAAGCGACGAGAGCCACTCGCTGTCAGGCGTATTCGGACTTTTGGCGCTACTGATGGCCTTTGCCTTCAGCCTCGCGCTTGATCGCTATGAAGAGCGCCGTGGATTGGTCACTGCCGAAGCCAATTCGATTGGATCTTTCTCAACCCGGCTCGCGCTGCTGCCGCAATCCGATCAACCTGTCTTGCGGCAACAACTCAAATCCTATGCCGAAGCGCGGCTGGCGGTTGGCATGGCGCAGGATGAAGGACAGCGTGATCGCGCAAGGGCTGAGGCGCTGCACGACGCACTCGGTACCGGGCTGTATGCGGCATTGGCCAGAAGCCCCTATGACGCCCGCACAACATTGCTTGCGCAGGAGTTCGACGTGCTGGGCGATGTCGCAGCCGAACGGAGCGCGGCACGCAGCGCCCGCCTCCCGCCCGCAGTTCTGGCACTGCTCGTGCTCTATTGCATCGCCGGTGCTGGCCTGCTCGGCTATACCGTCGCTGCCTCAGGTGCAAAACACCGGACACCGGCGGTGATGTTCTTCCTGCTCCTCTCACTCGCATTTGCGACAGTGCTCGATCTGGACCGGCCGCGCGGCGGTATTATCATGGTGGCACAGGACGAAATGGCCGCAGCCGTGGCGCGTCTGGGAACCTAGATTCTGCCGCAATCGTTGGGTTCGCTTGCTCCGGCAAACCGATCCCCGATCCAGTCGAGCGTCACCGTGGCGCTATCGCGCGCCGAATTGGCGTGATCGCCGCCCGGCAGCGGAACCCAGCGCAGCGGTTGGCGCGTAAGGCAGCGCTGCTGAACAAATGCGCGCGTGACGCTGGACGCCACCAGCGGATCATTGGCGCTTTGCGCCACCAGCAGCGGCCCCGGAACACGCCGCGGATCAACGCTGTTGCGCCGTGCGATCCCGGCCCAAGGTGCAATCGCGCCGACATCCTTGCCTTTGAGCGCGTTGCGAAGTGAAACTATGCCAAGCACAGTCCCCAGTCGCGGGCTCGCGCCCAGCGTAATGCAATTGTTGCGGGCTAGCCGCGTTACGACTCCCTGATTGGTGCGGTTGAACAATGTCGAGAGCGGTGCTCCGAAGCGCTGCGACCAACTGTAGGTCGTGAACGCGGTGAACATGGCGCGAATATTCGGTTCGCTGGCAAGGCGAATGTTCGCGGGAAGATCGGTCGGCGGGGCGGCGGCGGCAGTGCCCACCAGGCTGAGATCGGAAGCATAACTGCGCGCTTCAATCGCGGTCCACAGCGCGGCATGGCCGCCTTGCGATTCCCCCCAGACCGCAAAGCGCGGCCCGGCTGCGGCACCGGTGATTTGCCGGGCGGCGCGCACCGCGTCCAGCACCGAACGGGCTGTATCGCTGCCAACCAGAAACGGATGGGGCATGCTCGACCCAAGCCCCGGATAATCCGGCGCGACGACCACATATCCCCGCCGCACCATTTCGGCGAGCGCGGGGGTTCCGGTGTTGAAATTGGGGCTGAGCGAGGGCGCGCACTTTTCAACCACACCCCAGGTGCCGTGCGTCCAGGCAATCACCCGGCGCGGCGCAGCCGGTATCGCCTCGCGCGGTGCAACCACCATACCGGTAACCCGCTGGGCGCGGCCCTGCCCATTCGTGGTCCAATAGGCGATCCGCCAAGCCTGCGTACCCGGCAATGTTTCTGTGACCGGGTCAGCACTGACCAGCGATCCAGCGGCATTTGCAACCGGCTGGGCCATTACGGCGGTGCTGATGAAAGGACTTGAAGCGGCGCAAAGCAGAGAAAGCGAGCGAATCTTCACGGGGCGAGAAACTAAGGCCATTGGGCTTCCTCTGATTGCGAGTGCTCAACCTACCCTTCAGCGCTGCGCTTGCAATCCGGTTTCGTAGCCGGGAACCATTTGCGCGCCGCGCAGCACTTGCTCGATAGCACCGGTAAGGCTATCCAAATGCCACAGCAGCGTTGCAATCAGTGCGCTGCAATGGAGAGTACCATGCCCGATCAAGGCGATGCGCCGCCCTATCGCGGCAACATTCGCGATCCGCTTGCCGAGCGCCTGATCGGCGCGGGCAAGTCATGGGAGCTTGAGACGGTCACCGTGCGCGGGCGCGAGCAGCAGGTATTCAAGGGTGCGCCGCGCAACCTTGCCGGTCTGTTCGCCAAAGGCATGGCCTACGCGGACCGCACGATGATCGTCCACGGTGCGGAGAGCTTTACCTATGCCGAAGGGTTCGCTCGGGCGGCTGCGCTGGCGCAGGCACTGCGCGAGCAATTTGGCGTCACCAAGGGGACGATTGTCGCGGTGGTCATGGCCAATCGCCCCGAATGGATCCTTAGCCTGATTGCGATCACCTCGCTGGGAGGAGTTGCCGCACTGGTCAACAGCCGCGGAGTCGCCGAAGAAATGCTCCGGGCGATCGACAAGGTCGGGGCCAGCCTTGTGATTCTCGACAGCGAGCGCGATGATGTCATTTCCGCCGCGCTTCCCGAACCCGGCTGGGCGCGGATTGTTTCAGGCGTGCCCAAAAATCCACTGCGTCCCGGCATGGATGCCCAATTCGCGGATATCAGCGCGCCGGTCGAAGGCATGACGTTTACTCCCGATGACATAGACCCCGACGAGGGCGCCGTGGTGCTTTACACATCGGGCACCACCGGCTTTCCAAAAGGGGCATTGCTCAGCCACGGGGCACTCGCCGCATCTGTCGCGGTGGCGACCTTCATGGGGACGGTTTACGACACCCGCTATGAGGAGGAGAGCGGCGAGACGCTGCCCGATCACCAGCGCGCCATGGCGACCCCGGCGGTCATTCTGGGACCGATGTTCCATCTGGGCGGCATTATGCCGACACTGCGCGCGATCAGTGTCGGCACAACGATCCACATCATCGGCAAGTGGAACACCGACATCGCCTTCGATATGATCGAGCAGATCGGCATGACCCGGCTGAGCTTCGTTCCAGCGATGCTGTTCGACATGTTCGCCAGCCCGCGCGCCACTCCTGAACTGTTGGGCCAGGTGCGCTATATGGCCAACGGCGCAGCCCCGCTCGATCTGGCGCTGGTCGAGCAGATCAAGGCGCGGATGCCGCACTGCCAGTTGTCGAATGGTTATGGACAGACCGAAGGCACCGCATGGACCTGCGGGATCAGCGGCGAAATCTACCTTGAACACCCCGCCGCCTGCGGCTGGGCCGCGCCAACCGCCAAGGTCCAGCTGCGCCGCGATGATGGCAGCGAACCGGAGATCGGCGAGCCGGGCGAACTGTTCGTCTCCAGCCCGATGGTGATGAACGGCTACGTCAATGACCCGGAGGCGACTGCCGAGGCGCTGCACGACGGCTGGCTGGCATCAGGTGACATCGCTACGGTCAACGAGGCTGGCATCTACACCATCGTCGACCGCAAGAAGAACATGGTCATTTCAGGCGGCGAGAACATCTATTGCGCCGAGGTTGAGCGGGTTCTGGCCCAAATTCCCGGAGTGCACGAGGCGATTGCCCATGGCCGTCCTGACAGCAGGCTGGGCGAAATTTTGATCGCCACACTGGTTACAGCGCCGGAAACCCCTGTCGATGAGGAGGCAGCCAAGGCTTTTTGCCGCGAGCGTCTGGCGATCTACAAGGTTCCTCGCGCCATCACCTTTCGCACCGAACCCTTGCCACGCACCGCAACCGGCAAGGTTGATCGCGGCTCATTTCTTAAGTCTTTCAGGGAGCAGACAGTATGAGCACTATGCAATTCGACGAGACTTTCGATTTCGTTGTCGCGGGCAGCGGTGGCGGATCGATGGTCTCTGGCCTCGTCATGCGGGCAATGGACAAGAGCGTGGTCGTGCTCGAAAAAATGCCGCGCATCGGCGGCACCACCTCGCGTTCGGGCGGAGTGATGTGGATCCCCAACAGCCATTTCATGAAGGCTGACGGGGTTGAGGACAGCTACGAGAAATCGGTGACCTATATGGAGGCGACTGCCGGGCAGTCTCTGGATGCTCCGGGTACGACCAGCGAACGGCGCAGCGCCTATGTGACTGAGGGGCCGCGCATGGTCGAATTCCTGATCAAAAACGGCATAAAGCTGCAACGGATCAAGAGTTGGCCTGATTATTACGACGACCGGCCCGGTGGTTCGGTCCCCGGCCGCACAATCATCGCTGACCTGTTTGACACCAATGAGCTTGGCGAATGGCGCGATAAGCTTGAACCCAATTTCATGGTGATCCCGGCGTATCACTATGAGGGCTTCAAGATCGCTCTGATGAAAAGTTCGATCCACGGTAAACTTGCCATGCTCAAGGTCGGTATGCGCATTGCCATCGCCAAGCTGACCGGCAAGCGCTGGACCAGTGCGGGCGGAGCTTTGCAGGGGCGGATGATGCAGGCGAGCCTAAAGGCGGGCGTGGACCTTCGCGTGAACGCGCCGGTGACGAGCTTTATCACAGGCGAGAGTGGCGCGGTGAAGGGCGTGGTCACTCAGAAGGACGGCAAGCCTTGGCGGATCGGTGCGCGGCTGGGCGTGCTGGTCAACGCGGGCGGCTTTTCGCACAATCAGGAGATGCGCGACAAGTATCAGCCAGGCACATCAGTGGAATGGACCGCGACCCCGGGCGGCAATACCGGCGAGATGATCCTCGAAATGATGAAGCTGGGCGCAGCTATCGGCCAGATGGAAGAGATGGTCGGCAACCAGATGTCAATCCCGCCAGGCGTGAAGAACGAAGGCGACGGGATCAGCCTATCGGCCGTGGGCGGGCAGATGAACGTGACCAAGCCCTATTCAATTGTCGTCGACCAGTCGGGCGTGCGCTACATGAACGAAGCTGGCTCCTATATGGAGTTTTGCCAGAACATGCTGAAACGCAACAAGACCGTGCCAGCCGTGCCTAGCTGGTGGATCGTCGATGCCAAATACATGGCGCAATATATGTACACCGGCACCATGCCCGGCAGCAAAAAGCCACAGGAATGGTATGATACCGGGTTCCTGAAACGCGCCGACAGCATTGCCGATCTGGCCGGGCAGATCGGGATCGATCCGGCAGTGCTGACGCAAACCGTCGAACGCTTCAATGCTGATGCCAAGCGGGGGGTGGATACCGAATTCAACCGCGGTAATCGCGCCTACGACAACTTCCTCGGCGATTTTTACCGTGAGGATGGCTCGCACACTCTGGGGCCGATCGACACCGGGCCATTTTATGCCGCACCGATGGTACCGGGCGATGTCGGCACCTATGGCGGGGTGGTCACCGATGTGAATGCCCGCGTGCTGCGCGAGGACGGTTCGGTGATCGAAGGGCTCTATGCCACCGGCATCAGCACTGCATCGGTAATGGGACGCATCTATCCCGGCGCGGGATCGAGCGTCGGACCATCGTTCGTGTTCGGCTGGGTTGCCGCCAAGCACGCAGCGGGCGCAGGCAACACTATCTGAATTGGGGAGCCTGCGCATGGACCAGCCGCGCGCAGGCCAGCCAAAATCAGGGACAGCGCGTCAGCTTGCGCGGAGCGCCATCGCCATTGCGCGATTCCATGGTCTTGTCGTCAACCACGGTCAGCGTGATCTTCTGCGGATTGCCAACCATGGTCAGCTCGTTTCCACTGAGTGACCAGCCATCGAACGGACCATCCATGGTGCCGTCGGCTTTAAAGCCAAGAGCCATATCGCATTCGCCCGCTTCGCCCCATTTTCCGACCATGAATTCCTTGGTCGGTGCGGCACCCTTGGCGGGTGTGGCGGCAGCGGCCCCAGTAACGGCGGGAGCGGTGGTTGCAGGTGCGCCCGTTGCGGCAGCGGCCTCACTCGGCACCGCCGAATCAGTGGCAGTCGCTTCGGATTCCTTGGTTCCGCCGCAAGCGGCCAGCGATGCTGCGGCAAGCGCTACGGTAAACAGACGCATAGACATAAGACTTCTCCCCACGCCCAAATGGCGGGGAGAACATAGTCAACCCGGTCCTATGCGCGAGTCCTTTTTAAGACGTCTGAATTAGCGCGACTGGCGGGAAATCTGCAACACACACCGTTCCTGGTGAGGAGAGACTGAGCGAATGCGAAGGCTCGTCTCGAACCACCAGTGTCGCGCACAGTCCTTCGAGACGGCCTCTCAGCCTTCAGCTTCGATGCCTCCTCAGGACGAACGGGTTTGGTTCAGATCAAACGCATGTCGCCTTAGCGCGGCAGTTCGCTAACCCCCATCAGCATTTCGTCGACCGCGCGCGCCGCCTGACGGCCTTCGCGGATCGCCCAGACCACCAGACTTTGTCCGCGCCGCATATCGCCGCACGCAAATATTTGCGGGTCGCTGGTGCGGTAGTCGATCACATTGGCCGCAACATTGCCGCGTGCATCCAATTCGACGCCTGCCTGATCGAGCAGGCCCTGCTTAAGCGGACCAAGAAAGCCCATAGCAAGCAGGATGAGGTCGGCTTGCAGGGTAAATTCGCTGCCCGCGACTTCTTCCATCTTGCCGCCGTTCCATTCGACACGGACGCATTCGAGGCCCGCAACGTCGTTTTCGCCCGAGACCCGCTTGGTGAGGATCGACCAGTCGCGGTCAACGCCCTCCTGATGGCTCGACGAAGTGCGCAAGCGCAGCGGCCAATCGGGCCAGGTCATCGCCTTGTCCGGCATTTCAGGCGGCTTGGGCATGATCTCGATCTGGGTCACCGATGCCGCGCCCTGACGGATCGAGGTGCCGACACAGTCCGACCCGGTATCACCGCCACCGATGACGATGACATGCTTGCCGGTCGCGCTCAGCGTGCCGCGCGGCGCAGCGCGCATTTCATCGTCGCCCGCATTGCGCTTGTTCTGCTGGGTGAGGAATTCCATCGCAAGCCGCACGCTGGGCAATTCCGCGCCGGGGATTTCCAGCCGCCGACCTTCTTCCGCTCCGCCAGACAGGACGATGGCATCGAAATTCTGCTTGAGCGAGGCAACCGAGACCGTCACTCCGACTTCGGTCGAAGGCCGGAATTGCACGCCCTCGCCTTCCATCTGGACGCAGCGCCGGTTGATCAGGTGCTTTTCCATTTTGAAGTCGGGAATGCCGTATCGCATCAGGCCGCCGATGCGGTCGTTCTTCTCGAACAGCGTCACCGAGTGCCCCGCGCGGGCCAATTGCTGCGCGCAGGCAAGGCCTGCGGGGCCAGAGCCGACCACAGCAATGCTTTTGCCAGTGCGCTTGGCAGCCACCTGCGGCGTGATCCAGCCGTTTTCCCAACCCTTGTCGACGATCGCGCATTCGATCGATTTGATCGTTACTGGCTGATCCTCGATATTCAGCGTGCAGCTTTCCTCGCACGGTGCGGGGCAGATGCGGCCCGTGAATTCAGGAAAATTGTTGGTCGAATGCAGCACTTCGAGCGCGTTCTTCCAATCATCTTCATAGACCAGATGGTTCCAGTCCGGGATCATGTTGTTCACCGGACAACCATTGTGACAATAGGGAATCCCGCAATTCATGCAGCGTGAAGCCTGCGCCTTCAGCGCTGGCTCCGGCTGCGGAATGACGAATTCCTTGTAGTGCTTCACGCGCTCCGCAACCGGAGCGTAGGTGCGGTCCTTGCGGTCCAACTCAAGGAAGCCGGTTTCTTTGCCCATTTCGTATGACCCTTATTCGGCGGCGACAGAGGCGGCTTCGAGCCTCTCGCTCTCGAGTTGTTCCAGAGCGCGCGCATAGTCACGCGGCATCACCTTGACGAATTTGGGCACTGCATTCGCCCAATCGTCCAGCAGCGCGCGGGCGCGCTTGCTTCCGGTGTGGAGATGGTGACGCTCTAACAGAATGCGCAGCCGCTCACCGTCGTGACGCAGCATGTCGCCCATGCCGCTGTCGTTGACACCATTGGTGCGCTGCTGCGGCCTGCCTGCTCCGTCATCTTCATCGCGCGCAAGCGATACCGGCAGCAGATCGACCATCGCCGGATTGCACAGCTTTGAAATTTCGCCGCGTTCGTCATAGACATAGGCAATGCCGCCCGACATGCCCGCCGCAAAATTGCGCCCGGTGCGGCCCAACACCAGCACCACGCCGCCAGTCATATATTCGCAGCCATGGTCGCCGGTGCCTTCGACCACCGCGACCGCGCCCGAGTTGCGCACCGCGAACCGTTCGCCAGCGACCCCGTTGAAGAAGGCCTCCCCGGAGATCGCGCCATAGAGCACGGTATTGCCGACGATGATGTTTTCGGTCGGCTCGCGATTGACGTGGCCGGGCTGGCGCACAATCACGCGGCCGCCCGAAAGGCCCTTGCCGACATAGTCGTTGGCATCGCCCGTCAGATCGAGCGTCACGCCATGCGCCAGCCACGCGCCAAAGCTTTGCCCGGCAACGCCTGTCAGCTTCACATTGATCGTGTTGTCCGGCAGGCCGGCATGACCATAGCGGCGGGCCACCTCGCCCGAGAGCATAGCGCCCACAGTGCGGTTGACGTTGATCACCTTGCGCTCGATCCGGACCGGCTGGCGGCTTTCCATCGCATCGGCAGAAGCGGCGATCAGATCGTTATCGAGCGCCGCTTCGAGCCCGTGGTCCTGCGTGCCCGTCCAATTGAGCGAGGGGCCATCACCCAGCGGCGCCTGATAGAGCAGCTTGGCAAGATCGATCCCCTGCGCTTTCCAGTGCGACACCGCGAGGCGCGAATCGAGCCGGTCAACCCGGCCGGTCATCTCGCGCAGCGTGCGGAAGCCCATCGCCGCCATAATTCCGCGCAGTTCCTCGGCGACGAAGAAGAAATAGTTGATCACGTGCTCGGGCTGACCGGTGAAGCGCGCGCGCAACACAGGATCCTGCGTGGCGACACCGACCGGGCAGGTGTTCAGATGGCACTTGCGCATCATGATGCAGCCAGCCGCGATCAAGGGCGCGGTGGCAAAACCGAACTCGTCCGCGCCGAGCAGCGCGGCGATGGCCACGTCGCGCCCGGTGCGGATGCCGCCGTCAGCCTGCACCGCGATGCGGCTGCGCAGGTTGTTGAGCAGCAGGGTTTGCTGGGTTTCAGCGAGGCCGATTTCCCACGGACTGCCCGCATGCGTGAGCGAGGTCAGCGGCGAAGCGCCAGTGCCGCCTTCATAGCCTGAAATCGTCACATGATCCGCGCGCGCCTTGGAAACGCCCGCCGCAACCGTGCCAACCCCGACTTCAGATACCAGCTTGACCGAAATCCGCGCCTTGGGGTTCACGTTCTTGAGATCGTGGATCAGCTGCGCCAGATCCTCGATCGAATAGATGTCGTGATGCGGCGGCGGCGAGATCAGGCCGACGCCCGGCGTCGAATGGCGCACCTTGCCGATCACCTTGTCGACCTTGTGGCCGGGCAGCTGACCGCCCTCGCCGGGCTTTGCGCCCTGCGCCATCTTGATCTGGATATCGTCCGAATTGACCAGATATTCGGTGGTCACGCCAAACCGGCCCGAGGCAACCTGCTTGATCGCCGAACGCATCGAATCGCCATTGGCCATCGGCACAAAACGGTCAGCCTCTTCGCCGCCTTCGCCGGTGTTCGACTTGCCGCCAATGCGGTTCATCGCCATGGCCAGAGTGGTATGCGCCTCGCGGCTGATCGAGCCAAAGCTCATCGCCCCGGTGGCGAACTGCTTGACGATTTCGCTGGCGGGTTCGACCTCGGAAATGTCGAGCGGGGTATCGGCAGGCTTGATTTCCATCAGCCCGCGAATGGTCAGCATTCGCTGCGACTGATCGTTGATCGTATCGGCGAACTTTTTGTATTCGTCGGGCAGATTGCCGCGCACCGCATGTTGCAGGCTGGCGACATTCGCCGCAGTCCACGCATGCTCTTCTCCGCGCAGGCGCAGACCGTACATTCCGCCAACGTCGAGCATGTTGCGGTAGATCGGATTGTCGCCATAGGCCGCCGCATGGCGGCGCACGGTCTCTTCGGCGACTTGCGCCAGGCCAACGCCCTCGATGGTGGTCGCTGTGCCCGTGAAATAGTTCTCGACGAACTCGCTAGACAGCCCGACTGCGTCGAAAATCTGCGCGCCGCAATAGGACTGGTAGGTC
>JANPPM010000221.1:0-5274 GCA_031428495.1 Novosphingobium sp. | reverse complement strand
ACTGGTGCGACCTTGATGCGGTGCCAGGTCGGTAAGAAACAGCCGTTTGTTTTCATAAATCCGGGCCATGGGGTCAAAGGGCGAGCTATTGCTTGTGAGGCGTTCCCTTTGCTTAGCGTCAAGTCGCCACAGTTTCGTTCGTGCGGCAGCGGCTAAACCAAAACTTGACACAACAAAGACCAAAACACCTGACACAAACCAGCCAAATGGCCCCATTGGATTGAGCCAAGCCAGATAGCCGCCGATCACTCCCAAGGCTCCTGCCGGAAGGAATGACCAAGCTGTTGCAGCGTCCACGACATGGCCAAACCAGCGGGCGATAGTCTGCGCGATTCTTCCCATTCGCACTCTGTATCACATTTCATCTACTTGCTCCAAGGGGATAAACACCAATTCCAACTTGTCTAGGAAAAATCTTTCATGTAGGATGTTTTTATGAAGAACGCCGATCCCCGTCAGCTGTTGCTCGATCTGTCGGGCGCAAGGGGTGTGAGCCTCGCCCAGCTTTCCGCACTGATTGGCCGTAACCCCAGCTATTTGCAGCAATTTGTTCGCAAGGGTAGCCCGCGCAAGCTGGAAGAAAATGATCGGCGTACGCTCGCGCGTTTCTTCGGTGTCGACGAGTCGGAACTGGGGGCACCGGAGGAAAATTCCCCGAAACTTGCTGGAAAGATACCGCGTGGTGACTGGTTCGATGTCCCGCGTCTCGCGCTAGGCGCTTCGGCCGGGCAGGGGGTTTTTGCGGCGGAAGAGCAGCCGATTGGCGCCTTCCGTTTCGCAGCGCGCTGGCTGCGCGGGCAGGGGCTCGATCCGGCGCAACTCTCGGCGATCGCGGTCACTGGCGACTCGATGGAGCCGACCCTTCGCGATGGTGACGAGATCCTGGTCGACCGCGCCTTGCGCACCCTGCGCGATGGCATTCATGTGGTGCGGGTCGAAGATGCCTTGCTGGTCAAGCGGCTCGATACCGGGCGTCCGGGTCTGGTCGCGTTGATCAGTGATAATCCCGCCTATCGTCCGTTAGAGTTTCCAGTGGCGGAGGTCGAGGTGATCGGCCGGGTGGTCTGGAAAAGCGGGCGGTTGTAACGTCGTCCCGGACTTGATCCGGGACCGCTGGCCGATTGACGCGAGCTTGCAGGGCACTGCCACCGGTCCCGGATCAAGTCCGGGACGACGGGTTGATTTCCCCGTGAGCACCCGCCATCTCCCAAGGCATGACCGAAACTGACCAACCCCCGCTGCGCGTCGGCATCGTCCCCGTGACTGCCTTTGAGCAGAACTGTTCGCTGATCTGGTGCACCCGCACCATGCGCGGTGCACTGGTCGATCCGGGCGGTGACCTGCCCAAGCTCAAGGCGGCGTTGGAGAAGACCGGAGTGACTCTGGAAAAGATTCTCGTCACGCATGGCCACATGGACCACTGCGGTCAGGCCGGAGTTCTGGCGAAGGAAATGGGCGTGCCGATCGAAGGGCCGCATGAGGGTGACCGCTTCTGGATCGAAGGACTCGACGATTCGGCGATGCGGTTCGGCATGGAGGGCGAAAGCTTTGAACCTGACCGTTGGCTGGTGGGCGGCGATACGGTGACAGTCGGCGATCTGACGCTCGACGTTGTCCATTGCCCTGGACACACACCGGGCCACGTCGTTTTCCACCACGCGCCGTCAAATCTGGCGCTTGTTGGCGACGTGCTGTTTGCCGGGTCAATCGGACGCACTGATTTTCCGCAGGGCAACCACCAGCATTTGATCGACTCAATCACCCAGAGGCTGTGGCCATTGGGTGATGAGGTGACATTTGTGCCGGGGCACGGCCCGACCAGCACCTTCGGTCAGGAGCGGCGGACCAATCCGTTTGTTGCGGATGAGCGCTTCGGCTAAAACCGGGCCGTTGCGATCAGCACCGCTATGACGATCAGAACCAACTGAAACAGCATGGCGGTCAGCATGCCGATCGCGCGGCCGGGTTTGAATGTTTCGTCCATGCCAAATGCGTGGGCGATCCGTCCGATGATGAACACGGCACAGGCCGGCGCCAGCCACTGGCCACCCTTGCCAGCAAGCTCAACCAGCGCGACCAGCACGACGGTGAGCGGGGTCTGTTCGATGAAATTGGCCTGCGCGCGCATTCGGCGGATCAGCGGTTCTTTGCCGCCGTCACCGATGGAAACCTTTTCGGAATGGCGCAGCTTGCCGATGCGCATGCCCAGCCAGAAATTGACCAGAACGGCGGCCGCAGCAAAGCAAAGTGTGGTCGGCAAAATCATGGTAGTCTCCCCCTAGAGCATGCCGTCACGCATAGAGCCTCGGCAACGGGTTGCAAGCGGCGCGAATTAGGGTATAGGCCCGCCTTCGCTGTCGCCGGGGGGCTACGGCGGCTCTGGCCTCGCGGTGTTCCCACCACTGGGCTTGTGTGCCGCTGAAGCTTCGCATAGGGCGGCAACCAGAAAACATCCCGGTTTTTAACCCCGGAATTTTGCAGGAACAGGTGCCGAAATGGCTGTCCCCAAAAGAAAGACTTCCCCCTCACGCCGGGGCATGCGCCGCTCTCACGATGCGCTCAAGGTTGATGCATTCCATGAATGCTCGAACTGTGGTGAACTGAAGCGTCCGCATAACCTTTGCGGGTCTTGCGGTCATTACAACGGGCGCGAAGTTATCGCGGTCGGGCTCTAAGCCCACAATTTCCGGAAATAACGCCAGATGAGCCTCCCGCGTATCGCCGTTGACGCGATGGGCGGCGATGAGGGCGTGCGCGTCATGGTCGAGGGCGCTGCGCTCGCGCGCCGCCGTCATGACCGTTTCAAATTCCTGCTGGTCGGCGATGAAACGCTGATCAAGGCGGCGCTTGAGAATCACCCCAACTTGCGCGGTGCCTCAGAGATTCTCCACGCCGAAGACACGATTAGCGGCGAGGACAAGCCCAGCCAGGCAATCCGCCGCGCCAAGACCACTTCGATGGGCATGGCGATTAACGCGGTGAAAGACGGCTCGGCGGGTGCAGCGGTCAGCGCAGGCAACACCGGCGCTCTGATGGCGATGAGCAAATTGGCCCTGCGCACCATGCCGGGGATAGATCGTCCCGCTCTCTCCGCGCTGCTGCCAACGCTGGGTGAAAACGACGTCTGCATGCTCGATCTGGGTGCCAACACCGAATGCGATTCGCGCAATCTGGTGCAGTTTGCGGTGATGGGCGCGGCCTATTCGCGGGTGGTCACCGGGCTGGAAGCACCGCGCGTGCGCCTGCTCAATATTGGCACCGAAGACATCAAGGGCACCGACGTTCTGCGCGATGCCGCGGCCCAACTCAAGGAAGCGGCGGGCACGCTGGCGATGCAGTTCGACGGTTTTACCGAAGCCGACAAGCTGTGCCGCGGCGATGTCGATGTGGTCGTGTCAGACGGGTTCTCGGGCAATATCGCACTCAAAGCCGTCGAGGGCACAGCGCGTTTTGTTGCCGATTTGCTGCGCCGCAGCTTTTCCAGCTCGATACGTTCCAAGATCGGCTTTCTGATCTCGCGGCCAGCTACCGAACTGCTCAAGCATCATCTCGATCCCAACAACCACAATGGCGCGGTCTTTCTGGGGCTGGGCGGGATCGTTGTAAAAAGCCACGGCAGCGCCAGTGCGCTGGGTGTTGCCAATGCCGTGCATGTCACGGCACGCTTGCTGGAGGAAAACCTGACCGAACGAATCACTGCCGATCTTGACCGGATTGGCGCGGTCGGCCTGCGCAATGCGTCGGTGCCGATGGCTGCGGGGACTGCGAAATGACACGGCTTTCCGTTTTGCTGGGCACTGGCTCGGCGCTGCCCCGCCGCGCCTTGGGCAATGCTGAGCTGGCGAAAATGGTCGATACCAGCGACGAATGGATCGTCGAGCGCACCGGCATTCGCAATCGCTATGTCGCGGCGCCTGATGAGACGACCGCAAGTCTTGCCACCGAAGCCTCCAGGTGCGCGCTGGAAGCCGCTGGGATCGACGCGAAGTCCATCGATCTCATCGTTCTGGCCACGGCAACGCCCGATCAGACCTTTCCCGCCACCGCGAACATCTTCCAGCATGATCTCGGCTGCACCGGCGGCATCGCTTTTGATGTTGCGGAGGTTTGCACAGGAATGGACAATGCGCTGGGCGTGGCCGATTCGATGCTGCGTTCGGGAATGGCGAACCGCGCACTCGTGATCGGCGCAGAGACGTTCAGCCGTATTCTCGACTGGGAAGACCGCGCAACTTGCGTCTTGTTCGGCGACGGCGCGGGAGCAGTTGTCCTGGAAGCGCGCGAGGCCGAGGGCGAAACTCCTCGCGGTATCCTCGCGACCAAACTCCACGCCGATGGCGCGCATAACCAATTGCTGTTCGTCGATGGCGGACCTTCAACCACGGGCACGGTCGGCAAATTGCGGATGCGCGGCAAGGAAGTGTTCCGTCACGCGGTCACCAACCTCGCCGATGTGCTCAACGAAGTGCTTGAAGGCGCTGGATTGACGATTGCCGATATCGACTGGGTAGTACCGCATCAGGCAAATGCCCGCATTCTTGATGCCACGGCCCGCAAACTTGGGCTGTCGCCCGACCGGGTGATTGTGACGGTAGATCAGCACGCCAACACCTCGGCGGCTTCGGTTCCTCTCGCACTGGATGTGGCAATCCGTGACGGTCGGATCAAGCAGGGGGACCTCGTAATGCTCGAAGCAATGGGCGGTGGATTCACCTGGGGCGCGAGCCTGCTTCGGGTCTAAGTCCCGCTCAAGGACACATTTTGCAACGGCAGCAAGCAAGGCATTGCATTCGCCGCATTTTAGCCTATCCTTTTTCGTGACACCAGGGTCGCTGCAATCGGGGATGGGACTCATGCGCTCCATGGATACGCTTACACGGGCTGAAATTGCCGAGGCGATCAACCGAAAACTTGGGCTCTCGCGCGCCGAGTCGCTGGGCATGGTCGAATCGATTCTTGGCCATATGAGCAATGCCCTTGCCACCGGTGAGAACCTCAAGATTTCCGGCTTCGGCACCTTCCTGCTGCGGGACAAGGCGCAGAGAATCGGGCGCAACCCCAAAACCGGGGTCGAAGTGCCAATCACGCCGCGCCGGGTGCTGACTTTCCGGGCCAGTCAGATGCTCAAGGATCGTATCTCCACCAAATGAGCGGTAATTTGCCTCAGATTTCCTTCGCGGATGGCAAGGCGCCTGATGCACTGCGCACGATTGGTGAAGTGTCGGCCGCGCTCGATATCCGCCAGCATGTGCTGCGCTATTGGGAAGAGCAGTT
>JANPPM010000220.1:0-2924 GCA_031428495.1 Novosphingobium sp. | reverse complement strand
CGCAGCCCGGCCTTCCGGCAGGCGCTGCGCACCGCAGCCTCCTGCGTCTCCAGCAGTCCAGCGAGCAGCAAGCTCCCCCCCGGCACCAGTGCTCGTCCGAAATCCGGGGCCAATTCGATCAGCGGTCCGGCTAGGATGTTGGCGATTATCAGATCATAGGGCCCGCACGCCTGCAACAAGGGATGGGCCATGCCGCCCGCGACCAGCATGGCCAGTTCGCCCTGCCGTCCGCCCATCGTGATGCCGTTGAGCGCGGCATTCTCTGCCACTACGCCAAGGCAGACCTCATCAATATCGCTCGCGGTGGCCAGTGCGCGCGGCCACAGGTGAAGCGCGGCGAAGGCGAGCAGGCCGGTGCCGGTGCCGATGTCGGCGAGGTTGCGCACCTGCACACCGCTCGCCTTCATTTCGCTCAGCATGGCAAGGCATCCAGCGGTGGTGGCGTGCTGGCCGGTGCCAAAGGCGCGGCTGGCGGGTATGCAGAAGTCGCGCAGGCCGGGCTCGCCCAGCGGCGGGAAGTCTGGTGTGTGGACGTGGAAGCGCCCGGCGCGGATCGGCTCGATGCCTTGTTGGCTTTGCGTCACCCAGTCGGTTTCGGGCAGAAGCTCGACCGCGAAAGGCGGTGCGCCCTCGGCAAACAGCGCGGCCAGCGCGGCCTGGTCGGCGCGGGTGGGCTTACGCGCCAGCCACATTTCGATTCGCCATTCCTCGGGCCGGTCATCGGCCAGTTCGCTGCCAGACAGGACGATCTCGGGATCCCAGTCCCACGCGTCCTCATGCGCGATCAGCGCGGCCTGAATGACGGTGCGCGGGGCGAGGGCGGTGATTTTCCAGCTTTCGGACATGCTCGCGGCCATAGCGTCATTTTGCAGGATCAGGAAAATTGGTTTCGCGCAGAGGCGCATAGTAGAAAGCGCAGAGACCTCAGGGGATATATTCTCTCTGCGAAGCCGCGTCATCATTCATAATCCGCCTCATATTGCGAACGGATGGATTTAGGGCGGCTTCGCCGCGTGGGAGACATCTTGGCGGTCTCTGCTTCCTCTGCGCCTCTGCGCGAAACCATTCCTTCAGCCACCTTGCACCGCAGCACAATTTGGCTAAGGGGAGCCAACAGCAAACAGGGAACCTCGCCCATGGCCGACGCCAGAAAACGCCCGATTTCGCCGCACCTTGCCGATGGCTTTCGCCTGCACTGGCGCTGGGGTTCGGCGATGTTCGTCTCGATTCTCCACCGGGTGTCCGGCAATGGCCTCGCGGTCGCGGGCCTGGGCGTGCTGCTGTGGTGGCTGGGCGCGCTGGCGGGCGGGGCGGAGAGCTATGCCGCGTTTTCTACGCACGCCTCGTCCTGGTATGGCATGGTGGTGCTGGTCGGCATCAGCTGGACCTTCTTCAACCACATGGCTTCGGGCCTGCGCCATTTCGTGATGGACGTTGGCGCGGGCTATGAATTGTCCCGCAATGCCCTTTGGTCGGTATTGACCCCGGTTGCCGGAATTCTCCTAACTGCTGCCTTCTGGGCTGCGTTGCTCCTTCGTTAAGGGCCTGATTCATGGGTAATGGAACGTCTATCGGCAAAGTGCGCGGGCTTGGCTCGGCACACAGCGGCTCGCATCACTGGCTGCTCCAGCGCTTTACCGCAGTGGGCAATCTGCTGCTGATTTTCTGGTTCATCGCATCGGTGCTGATGCTGCCCAACATGTCTTATGCGACGGTGCGCGAATGGATTGCGCAGCCGGTGCCTGCCACCGCTATGGCGCTGCTGATCGTCACCACTTTCTGGCACGCGCGGCTGGGCATGCAGGTGATGTTTGAGGACTATGTCCACACGCCCGCCAACAAGTTCGCGGTGATGACCGCGCTCAACCTTGCCGCCTTTGGTGGCGCGGCCTTCGGGCTGTTCTGCGTGATCCGCCTTGCTCTGGGAGCCCCTGCCTGATGTCCGCTCCAGCTTACAAGATCATCGATCACACTTATGATACCGTCGTTGTCGGCGCGGGCGGATCTGGGCTGCGCGCCACCATGGGCAGCGCCGAGGCCGGGTTGAAAACCGCCTGCATCACCAAGGTGTTCCCCACCCGCAGCCACACGGTCGCAGCGCAGGGCGGCATCGCCGCTTCGCTCCAGAACAACAGCCCGGACCACTGGACCTGGCACATGTATGACACCGTCAAGGGGTCTGACTGGCTGGGCGATCAGGACGCCATCGAATATATGGTGCGCGAGGCTCCCGCCGCAGTTTACGAGCTGGAACACGCAGGCGTGCCGTTTTCGCGCAACGAGGACGGCACGATTTATCAGCGCCCGTTCGGCGGCCACATGCAGAACATGGGCGAAGGTCCCCCGGTTCAGCGCACCTGCGCCGCAGCAGACCGCACCGGCCACGCCATGCTCCACGCGCTCTATCAGCAGAGCCTGAAGTACGACGCAGACTTCTTCATCGAATACTTCGCCATCGATCTGATCATGGACGGCGGCAAATGCGTCGGTGTGATCGCGCTGTGCATGGATGACGGCACGATCCACCGCTTCCGCGCCAAGGGCGTGGTGCTGGCGACCGGCGGCTATGGCCGCGCTTATTTCACCGCCACATCGGCCCATACCTGCACCGGCGACGGCGGCGGCATGGTTCTACGCGCTGGCTTGCCGTTGCAGGACATGGAATTCATCCAGTTCCACCCCACCGGCATTTACGGCGCGGGCGTTCTCATCACCGAGGGCGCACGCGGCGAGGGCGGTTACCTGACCAACTCCGAAGGCGAGCGCTTCATGGAACGCTATGCGCCCAGCGCGAAAGACCTTGCGTCACGCGACGTTGTTTCCCGCTCGATGGCGCTGGAAATGCGCGAAGGGCGCGGCGTTGGGCCGAACAAGGACCACATCTTCCTCCACCTCGATCACATCGATGCCAAGGTGCTGGCCGA
>JANPPM010000219.1:0-11114 GCA_031428495.1 Novosphingobium sp. | reverse complement strand
GTGGTTGAGCAGATAGCCGGTGTACATCGGGTGGCGAACGAACCGATAGGCACCGCCTTTCTTGACCCCGCGGTTGGCCGGAACCAGCCCGAAACTGCGGCGCAGTGACAGCTTGGCGGCCAGCGCAATCGCTGTGCCGGTCCAGATCAGTGGCGCAGTAACGTAATCAGGTGCCAGCGTTATACCGCCGGGCGTGACGAGCAATGCCGCAGCCGTGCCGGCAAAGGCGATGAAAGTGGTATAGAACGAAGTGGCCCAGGTTCCCTTGCGCTGGATCAGCAGAAAAACCACTGCCGAAACCTCGCTAGCGAGCAGCAGGATGACGTGAGGATGCGGTCCCAGCACCGGCAACAAGCGCCAGATGACCATGCCCGCCAGCACCACCAGGGTGATACGTTCTGCCAGCCTGATGAAATCCGCCATTGTCATTCCCCGATTGCCTTGCCGGGTTAAATGGGGTGCGCGCAGTTAAGATTTTGCTAAGGCTGTTTCGTAAGACCCGACAAAGCGTTCCAGAACGCTGTCAGTCTTGCACACAACTAACTATTTAAGGTTGAGCAGCTTGTAACTGTCATCGTCGGGGAATCGCCCGCCTGGTTCGATCATGATGCCCAGCATGCCTTGCGACCAGTCAGCAGAATCGGGATAGTGGCGGAACCAGTCGGTGACGACCTTGCGTTTGAAAATGCGCCATTCGTCGCCGCGCTTTTCTAGTGTGTCGAGATACCGTCCCGCACCGATCACGTCGTTCTTTGCGCCATCGGGCAGGTTGATGCGGTGGAAGCCGTAGAAATAGCTTTCGACGTCCGCATGATCGCCAGTGATCGTGATCAGGGCGTTCATGATGAAGTGTTGCGACTGATCCATGCTACCCATGACTGGAAACGACCAGGCGATGAATTCCTCGGCATTGCCGGTGAAGCTCATGTGATTGTCGGTGCAATCGGGCCAGTAGGCGCTGCGCACCATGTCAGCATCGAGCCGATCAACCCCGCGTGAGTAGCGATAAAGGCATTCGCGGATCGCTTCGCGGTCGGCGAGCTCAAGCAAGATCTGGCTGGTTGGTGTGGTCATTGTGGCAACTCTCCGGTGGTGACCAATATGATTGCGCGCTGGGTAAACGCTGGCAAGCGCGGCGTGGCGAATATCGCTGCACCGTTGAACGTGACCTGGGCCTTGGCATGGGCTAGCTAGCTGGCATGGCGGAAAATGAATCAGACTTAGACGGCGATGATCCGACGGTCTGGCGCTATGCCCGGGCTAGTCGCGCGCATGTGGTAATCGATGCTGCAGCCTATTTTGCGCTGATGCATGAGGCGATGCTGCGCGCGCAACAGCGAATTTTTCTGGTGGGTTGGGATTTCGATTCGCGTATCCGCCTCGCTGCAGGACGCCGTTGGTGGAATTTGCCGCGCAAAGAGCGTTTTCCGGCTCGGTTGGGGGCCTTCTTTATCTGGCTGGTCAATCGTCGACCGAATTTGCAAATCCGTTTGCTCAAATGGAATTTCGGCGCGCTGAAATATGTGTTTCGCGGCACGATGATCGTCGATCTGATCCGCTGGTATTTCCAGAAGGGGATCAGGTTCAAGTTCGATTCTGCACATCCGCTTGGTTGCAGCCACCATCAGAAGATCGTCATCATAGACGATTGCTTTGCGGTGTGCGGCGGCATCGATATGACTTCGGACCGCTGGGATACTCCAGATCACCTGGATGAAGATCCGCGCCGCCGCAGGCCCAATGGCAAGCCGTATGGTCCATGGCACGACGTTACCATGATGCTCGAAGGTGACGCCGCGCGCGCACTGGGCGAACTGGGCAGAAAGCGTTGGCGGCAGGCGGGTGGCAAGCCGTTGAAAGCCTGCCTTCCGCAAGACGTATCGCCATGGCCTAAGCGGCTTTCGGCAGAATTCGTCGATGTTGAAATTGGCATCGCGCGCACCCGCGCGGCCTATCGGGATGTTGCCGAGGTGCGCGAGATTGAGGCGCTGTTCCTGACTCAGATCGCGCGGGCCAAGCGCTTTATTTATGCGGAAAACCAATATTTCGCCTCGCGCACGATTGCTGAGGCAATTGCTGTGCGATTGTCTGAGCCCAATCCGCCCGAGATTGTTCTTATCAATCCGCTGTCTGCCGATGGCTGGCTGGAACAAGCCGCCATGGATGGCGCCCGGACACAACTGCTCCATGCAATAGGCGAGCGTGATCACGCCAAGCGCCTACGCGTTTACGTCCCGATGACAGCGGGCGGCACAGCGATCTATGTCCATGCGAAGTTGACAATCATAGACGACGAAATCGTGCGGGTGGGTTCGGCGAACATGAACAACCGCTCGATGGGGCTCGATTCCGAAGCAGATGTTTTCATTGATAGCGCGCGACCGGGCAATGCGCATGCGGCGCCTGTAATCACGCGGCTGCGGTTGCGGATGATCGCTGAACACTGCGGTATTGAGCAGGAGGAACTGGCACGATTGCTTGAACAGCATGGGACTATGTCAGCAGCAATCGATGCAGCCAAAGGCCCGGGGAAACATCTGGCACCTTTTGTCTTGCGTCCGCTGACCGATGCGGAGAAAGCACTTGCTGACAACGCTTTGCTCGATCCCGAGACGCCCGAGGAATTTTTCGAACCTATCGGGCGGCGGCGTGGTTTATTCAGACGCGGCGGCATACTGCGAAAGCCGCGCTGACGGGAGATAATGCGTATGGACCTGCACGATCATCATCATAGGCATGATTCGGACGAAAACGGTGCAGGCGATTTCGGCCCGATGGCCAAGCTGCCGGTGCCCGAAGAGGTGCAGGAGGCTATCCGCACATTGCTTCGCTTTGCCGGTGATGATCCTGACCGCGAAGGATTAGTTGATACGCCCAAGCGCGTCGCCCGCGCATGGAAGGAATATTGCGAGGGGTACAGCGAAGATCCAGCCTATCATTTGTCGCGCCGGTTCTCGGAAGTCGGCGGCTATAATGAACTGGTGCTGCTGAAGGATATACCGTTCCAGTCGCATTGCGAACATCACATGGCGCCGATCATCGGCAAGGCGTCAATTGCCTACATGCCGCGCGATAGCGTCGTCGGGATTTCCAAGCTCGCCCGCGTGCTCAACGCCTATGCGCGCCGGTTGCAGATCCAGGAACGGCTCACCGCCGAAGTTGCCCAGTGCATCTGGGACAATCTCCAGCCACAGGGCGTCGCGGTGGTGATCGAAGCACAGCATGGCTGCATGACCGGGCGCGGGGTGCGCACGCCGGGGGTTGGCATGGTGACCAGTCGACTGATGGGCTGTTTCCTTGACGATGATCGTAGCCGCAAGGAAGTGCTCAGCCTGATGGGCTATTGAAGAAGCGTGAATGACAAGGTGGGGCACCAATGGATTTGATTATGCCGCCGTCGATGCCCGAACTGAGCCGCAAGGCGGCAGTCGTCGGTGTCGGCGAGACCGACTTTCACCACGACTATCGGGCGCAGCGCAAGCCACCGGAGGGCTATGAACCGCCGACGACTGAGGGCCTCGCAACCCTGGCCTTTGAACGCGCGCTGGCTGACTGCGGGCTGGATCGCAGTGACATCGATGGGTTGACCGGCTCGTTCACCTATGGCGGCCCGCCGCCCGCAGAACTGGCGCAGATACTGGGGGTGAAGCCGCGCTACAACATTTCGAACGGCAATATCATGGCCGGGCCACTGCCTGTGGTCTGCGCGGCCATTGCCGAGGGTAAGGCCGATTGCGTGGCCATGGTCTATGCGGTCAATTCGCGCAGTGCAGGCCGCGTGTTCGGCGGCGCCACACATCCTGCGGGCAGCGCCAGCGATGGCAACGGATATGGCACGCCGCCTTCCTATTACTACTACCATCCATGGGGCTGGAGCAGTCAGGCGGCGCACTGGGCAATGATTTTTGCGCACTATCAGGCCAAATACGGCGTATGCGAGGAGGATCTGGGCGCAGTGGCGCAGCAGGTTCGCAATCATGCTTCGCGCAACCCCAATGCAGTGATGCAAAAGCCGTTTTCCATCGAGGAATACATGGCCTCACGTTATATCGTGCGGCCGCTGCATTTGCTGGATATCTGTCTGGTCAATGACGGCGCGGTTTGCCTGATTGTTCGCCGTTCAGACATGGCGCGGAACATGGCCAAGGTGCCGGTCGATGTCGCAGGCTGGGGTGAGGCAAAGATCAAGCACAGCAAGCTGGACACCATGGTGCGCCAGCAACTGCGCCCGCAACTGCAGGAAGCGGGGGGGCAGGCCTTTGCCATGGCCGGGCTGAGTCAGGTCGATATTGGCCATTTTGAAGGTTACGATGCAGGGTCAATCCACCTGATCAACCAGATCGAAGGCTATGGCTTCGTGCCGCAGGGGGAAGGGGTCGCGTTCTGCCAAGCGGGCGGGATGGACCTTTGCGGTCGGCTACCCAGCAACACCGAAGGTGGCAACTTATCGGGGAGCTACATGCACGGCTGGAGCCAGGTTGTGGAGACCGTGCGGCAGTTGCGCCATGAGGCCGGAGCGCGGCAGGTGGCAGGTGTTCACCACGCCATGACATCGCTGGCGCAGACGGATCAGGCACACCCCATCCTGTATTCGCGGGGGACTTGAACATGGTGCAGAAACGTCCTGACCGCACGCTCGGCCCCGGCCATGATACTTTCTGGGAATGGTGCGCGCGCGGCGAACTGCGCCTGCAAAAGTGCGGCAGTTGCGGCGAAATCAATTGGCCGGTCCGCGAGACCTGCGAATTTTGCGGTCATTTGGCTTTTGATTGGGAACGCATGTCAGGCTTGGGCACCGTGGTCAGCTGGTGCAGTTTCCATCAGGACTATTACGGCGGATTGCTGCAGGTGCCCTATGACTGCATTTTGGTCGAACTGGCCGAAGGCGTGCTGTTTCTCGGCAATCCGCAGGGGTTCCCCGCCGATGACGGTGCGCCGGGACTGGCAGTTCGGCTGGCGTTCATCGACTGCGAAGATTCCGGCGGACCTTTCAAATTGCCGGTGTTCGAGCGCGCCTAACCGCCGCGCGTAACCGGAATCAGCGCGCCAGTGATTGAGCGGGCTGCGGGTGACGCGAGGAACAGAATCACCTCGGCCAAGGCGGCCGGTTGCACCCATTGCGCAGTGTCCGCATCGGGCATGTCTGCGCGGTTGGTTGGCGTGTCGAGTATGCTCGGCAGCACCGCGTTGACCGTAATGCTGGTTCCGGCCAGCTCTTCTGCCAGTGCCTCGGTAAGCCGGTGAACCCCTGATTTGGACGCCGCATAGGCGCCCATACCCATCCCGGCCTTCACCGCGGCACCTGCGCCGATATTGACGATCCGCCCCGCCGCTGAGGCCTTGAGTAAGGGGAGGGCGAGCTTGGTAATTGTGGCATTGCTGGTCAGGTTCATCGCCTGCATCCGTGCCCAGGCGTCGATCGAGCCGCCTTCCAGCGTTTCCCAGGTGAAGCCGCCTGCGACATTGACCAATACGTCAATCCCGCCATGCGATGCTGCGATCTTTTCTAACGCGGACTGTGTCGCGGCTGCGTCGTTCAAATCGATGCCGCCAATGTCGAGTGCTCCAGCCAGTGGAGCGCGCGGCGCGCCGACGAAGTCCAGCCGCGCCACTTTATCGCCTGCCGCAACAAAAGCAGCGCTGACGGCTTCGCCCAAAATGCCGAAACCTCCGGTGACGATGATCGAACGTGGCATGTTTGGCTCTCCTTTGCCTGCGCCCTAACTTGCGGGCGCGGCCCCGTCACCCCCCTAGCTTTCACCCCCTAGCGTTCATCACCCAGTGCCAATGCGGGTGTAGCGCCGCGCTTCAGCATCAATGGGATATCTTCGGCGGAAATCCAGCGCTCTCGCGTCATACGTCGCAGTGCCATCCTCAGCCGCGCTTCCCATGCCTTGCGGCTGCCATAAAGTGCGCGCATCCGTCCTTCATCGAAGCGCTTCATTCCGCCTTCAAGCGGGTTTTTTTCTGAGATCACGCCGACATATTCCGCATCGGGATGTTCCATCCACGGCAGGCGGATGCCACCGCGCGCATTGCCGAACTGGTCGCGGGCAAGTTTGCCCGATGCATCGCGCAGGATTCGCGGCGATCGCGGCATGGGAACACCCCGATCAACCCACGCATAGATATTGCGCCACATGCCCCAAACCAGCGGCAGACTGATCTTGTCATAGGGTTCATAGTCGCTGTGCCCGGCAACATCACTGATACCCTGCACGCCTTCGGGAACCACTGCGCCGATCACCCTCGAAACATTGGGCCGCGCGGTCAGGCCGTGGCCGACCCCGGCAATCTCGTAGTACCGGAACATCGGATCATCGCTATCGGTCAATTCGGCGAGTTCGGCGGCCGTTATCCCCTTGGCCTCCGCCTCGCTCTGCACCAGCACGAGAACCGAGCCTGACGGGCGATTGGTGGGCATCGCGCCGACCCGGATCATATAACCGTCGAATGGAACATGCCCCAGCCGCGCCAGAGCTGCCGCGTGATGGAACTGGACATAAGGCTGCAATATGGTCGACTGGCCAGAGCGTCCTGCGGTGTAGATGCGCCGAACCTTGTGACCCGCCAGTGGGCTGGTTAGCCCGCCATGTCGAAGCAGCGCCGCAGTCTGGGTCAGCACATCGGGGCCCTGCGCATAGGAGCGCGAGATTTCCTGACGGAAGATGTTGTGGTCTGCATCGGGGCGGCCGAAATTGATCGTCCTGAACGCCTCGCCAAGCCTGCCTGGCTGCAAGTCAGGCCAGTCCGATGGCTCGCCTGAGGGCAGGCTGAGGCTGGCATAGCGCTGTGGATTGAAGCGCTTGAGATTGGCGACCCCGCCGCTGGGACGCTCTTCAACGCCGAAACGCGTGCCTCCGCAGCATTCCAACCCTATCCACACATCGCCGCCGCGCAGCAGATTGCGCTCAACATAAGTCGTACCGTCGAGATTGTGCCAAGGGATCAGGTGAATCACCCCGCTGAACTTGCGCATGTCGGCAGGGCGCAGCATTGCGGCACGGGTGGTGAAGGGCACGTTCTCGCGCATCGCCTTTGCCAGCGGTTGGAGCAGCGCGGCGAAATCGTGATGCGACATGCCGGGACGCACAGCTGAGGCATTGCCCGGGCCATAGACTGTGCAGGCACCGGTGACGAAAAACTCCTCCTCGACATAGGCATAGCGGCGCACCAATCCCTCGCGCGCGCCGCCATCCATCGCAGTGCCCCAAGGGATCGATCCGGGACCGACGGGGACTGGGCCGGAGAAGCGAATGGGTGCAGGGGACGGCTGAGCGTTCGATAGCACAGGCCACGTGCCGACAAGTCCAGCGCCACCTGCAGCACCCAGCCCTGCCAGCAGGTGACGACGATTCCATGTCATTTCTGTTCCAGCCATGCCCCGCTCCAAAGTCAGTCTTCTGTTCTGGCACTATTGAAGGCCGCCGGGCGCGTATTTGCAAGCAAATCGGAACTGTGAGGGTCGGCACTTGCCGTTGGGCGTGTTGCAGTGCACAAACAGACTATGCGGATTGCCATCGTCGATGAAAGCGCGACGCGCGCCGCGGTGATCCGTGAGGGGCTTGCCGCATTCAAAAACTGCGAGATATTTGTGGTTACCGAGCGCAAGGGCATGGTGGCGCGGATCGGCGAAGTCGCGCCGGATATCGTGCTGATGGACCTGGGCAATCCTTCGCGTGACATGCTCGAAGAATATTTCACGGTCAGCCGCGCCTTGGCCCGGCCTATTGCCATGTTTGTCGACGAATCGGACGAGGAATCGATTGCCGCCTCGGTCGAGGCCGGCGTTTCCGCCTATGTTGTCGATGGGATGGCGGCGCATCGCATCCGGCCATTGCTCGATCTTGCGGTCCAGCGTTTCAATGCCTTTTCGCGGCTTGAAAGCGATCTTGCCGAGGCAAAGGGCAAACTTGCCGAGCGCGACACCATCGATAAGGCCAAACGCATCCTGATGGATAATCGCGGTCTGCCCGAGCCCAAGGCCTATGCAGAAATGCGCAGCGCAGCGATGAGCCAGGGCAAGCGCATTGCCGATATTGCCGAGGCTATCGTAACAGCGCACCTGTTGATCGGAGGGAAACGATGAGCGCAGAACTGACAATCGGCTTCCTGCCGCTGGTCGATGCCTGTTTGCCGATCCTGGCGCGCGAACATGGCTTTGCCGAAGACGAAGGGCTGTCGCTGCGGCTGGTCAAGGATATGAGCTGGGCCACCGTGCTGGACCGGCTGCTTTATGGCCACAGCGACGCCGCGCATATGGTCGCCCCCCTTGCGATAGCCACCACTTTGGGGCGGGGCCGCCCGGCCCAGCCGCTTTCGGTGCCATTCGTCCTTGGACTGAATGGCAACGCGATTACGATGCGGCTTGAACTTGCTGCGCAGATTGCACCTCTGGGCGCGCTGGGTGATCCGGTTATCGCCGGGGCGGCCTTGAAGCGGGTCGCGGATGAGCGGCTGGCGCGCGGTGATCCGCTGCGCTTCGGTGTGGTTCACCGCTATTCAAGCCATAATTACATGCTGCGCTATTGGCTGTCAGCCTGCGGCATCCAGCCGGACCGCGATGTCGAAATCATGACCGTCGCGCCGCCGTTCAGTGCCGATGCGCTGGAAGTTGGCGAAGTCGATGCGATTTGCGTTGGCGAGCCATGGAACAGTGTTGCGGTTGAGCGCGGCGTGGGCCGCATCGCGCTGTTTACCGCGCAGATCTGGCGGCGCGGCGTTGAGAAGGTGCTGGCATGGCGCGAGCCTGTGCTTGAGGAGCGCCGCAGCGATGCGGAGGCTCTGGTGCGTGCGCTGGTGCGCACCGGGAAGCACTTTGTTGATCCGGAAAACTGGGATGCCAATGCCGCAATTCTCGCCCGCGCAGAACATCTTGATGCTTCGCCAGAGCTGATCCGACGCGCGATTTCAGACCGGCTGCCACTGACGCAGGGGGCTGAGCCTGTGCATTTTCCCGACTTCATGTTCCAGTACCGCGAGGCCGCGAACTTCCCCTGGGTCAGTCAGGCGGCGTGGCTTTACAGCCAGATGGTTCGCTGGGATGGACTTGAATTCAACCCAGCCGATGCAGAGCGCGCCGCTCGGGTTTTCCGCCCCGATGTTTACCGCAGTGCATTGTCGGGGACCGCTGAGCCGCTGCCGGGGGCGAGTTCGAAGGTGGAAGGGGCGCTCGACGGACCGCTGGCTGTCGGCACCCAGCAGGGCAAGATGACCCTGACAAAAGACGCTTTTTTTGATGGTGTAACCTTCGATCCATCCGATCTTGCAGGATACCTCGCGCGGCAGCCCTGAAATGATTTTTATGCTGCATTGCAAAAAAGACTTGCCGCAGCGCTGCCGAATCGCTTACACAATGATTAGCGAACGAGCCGCCATCCAGGGTTGGGTGGAGCATCGGACGATCGCTCGGTAACAACATTTTGCGTGGCAACGTCGCCGCCCGATCCGGTTCCTTTTTGGGGCCAGTCGAGGCGGCTTTTTTGCGTTTTCGCGCTGGCACAGGGAATTCAAGCGATGAGCAAGCTTCGGGGCATCAGGTTTGATCGGCGGGGAATGGTTGCGGCAATGTTGGCAGCGTCCGCGCTGACCGCGACACTCGCCGGTTGCGGCAAAAGCGAGGCTCCAGTGGCCACGGGCACGGGTGACATCGCCAAGGTCGCCGCCGAAAAAGGCATCGAACAGTCCAATCTCAAGCTTGGCTTTATCAAGCTGACCGACATCGCACCGCTGGTCGTCGCCAAGGAAAAGGGCTTTTTCGCTGAGGAAGGCCTTAACGTCACGCTTGAGCCGCAGGCCAACTGGAAGGTCTTGCTTGACGGCGTAACCGGAGGCCAGCTCAACGGCGCTCACATGCTCGCGGGTCAGGTGCTTGCAGCCAATGCCGGTATCGGTGCCAAGATGCCGCTGATCACGCCCTTTTCACTCGACCTGAACGGCAAAGGCGTGACTGTCTCCAACCGGGTCTATCAGGCTATTGCTCCCTCCCTGCCAAAGGGCCCAGACGGCAAGGTGGCCCATCCGGTTTCAGCAGCCGCGCTAAAGCCCGTCATCGCGGCGGATAATGCCGCAGGCAAGCCGTTCAAGATGGGCATGGTGTTCCCGGTCTCGACGCATAATTATGTGCTGCGCTACTGGCTGGCGGCTGGCGGGATCAATCCTGGTTATTACCTCCCCGGCGATACGGCCGGCACTACCGGGGCCGAAGTCCAGCTATCGGTCACTCCGCCGCCACAGATGCCCGCCACTATGGAGGCTGGCACGATCAATGGCTATTCAGTGGGTGAACCATGGAACCAGGCCTCGGTTGCCAAGAAAATCGGCGTGCCGATCATTGTTGATCCCGATATTGCCGGCACAACAGGTGACAAGGTTTTCGGCCTGACCAAGGAGTTTGCCGAAAAGAACCCCAAGACCACCCAAGCCATCGTTCGTGCGCTGATCCGCGCCTCGATGTGGCTTGATGCAGAAGCGGGCAAGAACCGGCCTGAGGCGGTCAAGATGCTCGCTAGCCCGAAATATGTCGGTGCTGACGAAAAGGTGCTGATGGCCTCGATGACCGGCAAGTTCACATTCGGCGAGGGCGACACCCGCGATACGCCGGAATTCAACCTCTTCTTCGATCAGCAAGCCTCCTATCCGTTCTATTCCGACGCCATCTGGTTTCTGACACAAATGCGCCGCTGGGGTCAGATCACCGAGGCTAAGCCCGATCAGTGGTATCTCGACACCGCCAAGGCTTCTTACCGGACTGACATCTATGATGCTGCTGCTGCCTCGCTGGTCGCCGACGGCAAAGCGGGCGCCGATGCGTTTCCCAAGAGCGATGGCTTCCGCGTCTATACCCGCAAGGCGATTGATGGCGTGGCCTTCAATGCCAAGACCCCAGCAGCCTATGCCGCAGGGTTCGCGATTGGCTTGAAGGACGGTCAGTCCGTCACTCCCGCCGGCGTCAAGTAGGGACTATTACAATGAGCGTTGTTGCCTTGAAGAAAGTGGAAACCGGAATGGCCGAAGAGGTTCAGGCATCCGAAGCAGGTGCGGCGATTGCCGCACCTGCTCCTGCCGCGCCGCGCAAGCTGCCGTTCGATGTGAAGCTGCCTTCGGGCCGTGAG
>JANPPM010000218.1:0-1935 GCA_031428495.1 Novosphingobium sp. | reverse complement strand
ACCGGCTCCAGCATTTTAGCCATCGCCTCCTGCGGAGCAGGGCGGCCGGGCCGCTGGGTTCCGGCAATCGAGGTGCGATGCATCACCCGGCCCTCATCTGTATAGGGCACAACCCGGTGCATCAGGCCTTCGTTGTCCCAGATCGCCAGATCGCCGACCTGCCATTTGTGGGTCAACACGAAATCGGGCTGCGAAGCCCACTGGTTCAGCCGCCACATATAGGCGCGGCCGTGCGGGCCGGGCATGCCAACCACGCCGTCCGCGTGGGTGCCAAGGAGCAGCGACTTGCGCCCGTCGCCATGCGTCCAGACCAGCGGATGCTCCATCGGCGGGGCCATGGTGAGATAATGCGCAGCCCGTTCGAGCGGGGTGTTGCCGAACACTGGCCGCACTGCAGCTTCGATCGTGTGGATCACCTTCATGTCCGCGACTTCCGCCTTTTCCTCTTCGGAAAGGTTGTCATAGGCAGCATAAAGATTGGCGAACTCGGTCGAACCACCCGCATCCGAGAGCTGCCGCGCGGAAAGTATGGTCGCCTTGGGCAGCGGGATGTCCAGCAGCAGCCCATCGATATGCCAGAAGAAAGTGCCCAGCACATAGTCAGGCTCGGTGTTGATCTTCTTGTCGAGGGTGATCTTGTAAACGTCCGCTGCGCTGGAATCCGATCCCGGCACTCGCTTGGTAAAGTTGGCCACCTCACCCAAGGCTTCAGTGAACGCGAGCTGCTCAGCATCGCTGACATTGATCTGCGGAAAGATCAGCGCACCGCGCAATTCAAGCTGCTCGCGGATCTGGGCAATTACGTCGGGATCGCAAAGATGCGCTTTGTCCACATGGACCGTGCTGCCGACCAGCGGCTTGATGTGTTTGAAGGTAACGCTCATCCCGGTATCCTCGGCTTATATTCTGCTGAACATGTGATCAGCACAGTTTTCCCGCCGATGCAATATGGTCTTGTGCCGCCAACCGGGTCGGGCAATCCTACTTTGCCACCCGGGGCAACCGCAACTTGACCAGCAGCCCGCCCAAGTCCTCGCTTTCGCCCAATTCCACCGTGCCGCCATATATCTCGGCAACATCGCGCACGATGGCAAGGCCGAGCCCCGTCCCTGGCTTGCCAGTATCCAGCCGCGCGCCGCGATCAAAGATGCGGGTGCGTTCCTCTTCGGGGATGCCCATGCCATCGTCTTCGACCCACACTTCACACCAGCCAGGATCGCTGCCCCCGTCTTGGCTTTTGGGTCCGACAGTAACAAAAACACTGCCGCCGCCGTACTTCGCGGCGTTCTCGATCAGATTACCCAGAATTTCGTCGAGATCCTGCCGCTCGATGGCCACCAGCGCCAGCTTGTCGCCGTCCAGATCGAAACGGGCGTGCTCATAGAGCCGGGTCACCGCGCGCAGCACAGCCTCGACGCTATCCCACACCGATGCACGCGACATGCCGACCGCGCGGCGGCCCACCGCGCGGGCGCGCGCCAGATGGTGATCGACCTGACGGCGCATTACTGCAGCTTCGCGAATCACGGTGTCAGCCAGATCGGGCGCCTTTGCGGTGGCCGCGTTCATAACTACGGTTAGCGGGGTCTTGAGCGCGTGGGCAAGATTACCAGCATGGGTGCGCGCTTCCTCAGCCTGCCGCTCAGTATGCGCGAGCAGCGCGTTGAGTTCCTCAACCATCGGCTGGACTTCGAGTGGCAGCGGCTGAGTGACGCGGTTGGTGCCGGTGGTGCGCATCTGCTTGATCGCCAGGCGCACGCGGCGCAGCGGGCCTAGGCCATACCAGGTCTGCAGGCCCGCCATCAGGAACAGTCCGAGGCCGAGGACGAAGAAACTGTAGGCAAGGATAGAACGGGTCTGGGTGATCTGGGTATCAAGCTCGGCGCGGCTGGCGGCGACCGCGAACTGCCACTGTGTTTCGCGGCCGGGCAGGAT
>JANPPM010000217.1:0-2912 GCA_031428495.1 Novosphingobium sp. | reverse complement strand
GTCGCCGTCGCGGCACTCCATCCGGTCGATATAGCGCACAGAGGTGACGAAATCGCGCAGCGGGGAGCGCTCGCTGGCGGCGATGCGGGGGGTGGCGACGGTATAGTGTTCGGCCCAGGCGCTGTCGCCGGTTACCTCGACGTTTTGGTTGCCAGTGTTGTGGGTAGTGACGAGGAAGCCGGGCAACTGCTCTTTGGCGGACGCAATGAAGTGCTCCACATCTCCGCCGAAAAAGCCATAATCGGTGGTGGCATCGGCATGAAAACAGCTGCGCAGCAGGTCGAAATCCATCCGGTCGCAGCCGCGGCAATAGCGCATCTGCACATCCCGGATCGCAGCCTCGGCGATCACTTCGTCAATTGTCTTGCGCATGTCAGCCTCTCCGCCGGTTTTTATAAACCCAAAGCGGAGACCTAACGCATCATTCAGACACAGTCATCAGTGATGAAATGGCCACGACAACCTGCGCAGGCACGAACGGCTTGGCGATCATGACGCTGCCGGGAACGCCCTTCGAGGTCCATTCGCTTTCGGCGACCGCACTGACATAGACCACTGGAATGCTGCCCACCGCTTCGCGCGCGGTCCGCGCGACATCCCAGCCGTCCGGGCCGTAACCAAGATCGACGTCGGTTATCACGCCGTGGATTTCGCTCGCCTTCTCGCCAAGCATTTCGATGGCTTGGGTGCCGTTGTCAGCCACCAGCAAACCGAACCCAGCTTCCTCCAGCGCGGTCACCAGGACTCCTTGAATTAACAACTGGTCTTCGACGTAGAGAATTATCGGCGATCCTGAATCACTGGACATGAAATGGACCTGTGGTCATCGCAGTCAGGTGGGGTGGACGTTTTGTATTGGTCATCTGGGAAGCTCGCTGTGGGTAATTCGGACTATGGTTCCGGGATGCGCATCGCGGGTCTCGACGCGCGCCTGAAGTTGTCGTGAAAGCGCCTCGACAATGCCGGTGCCAAGCCCCGGTGTCGAATGCATCGGTCTGCCCACACCATTGTCGGATACGGTCAAAAGCCATGACGAACCGTCAGTGGTATATTCGACAGTCACTTCGCCGTTTTGCTCGTAGTTCGGAAAGGCATGTTTCAGCGCGTTGATAATCAGTTCAGTGACAATCAATCCGAGGCTGATCGAAACGTCGGAACTCGATATCGCCTCGGCAATCGTCGGGACAATCTTGATCCGTTCATTGTCGGCAATCATCGCCTGGCCAATGGTGCCACAAAGGGTTGTAATATAAGGACGCAAATCGACAAGGCCGTCATCTGCTGCTGCCAGTTGCCGTTGCAGCAGGGCGATCGACATGACCCGGTGATGCGCATCGTTAAGGTGCATCCGCGCCTCTTCGGATTGGACCTTGCGCGCGCTCTGGATGAGCACACTGGCGATGATCTGCAGGCTGTTGGCGACCCGGTGCTGAAGCTCGCGCAGCAGTACCTGCTTCTGTTCGACCAGCTCCCGATTTTGCAACTCGGCGAGGCGGATCGCCGTGACGTCATTCACCGCCAGCAACAAACGGGTCTCGTCGGCATCGGAATAGTCCAGCCTATGCACATTCACGATCAGATGACGAAGATCGGTGCCTTTACCGAAATCCATCTCATGATTCGTGAACGCCAGACCGCTTTCCAGCGTCGGCTTCAGCAACTCGCGCAGCTCATCAAGGTTCCACTCGCCCTTGCGAATCGCGAACAGCTCAATTCCGGTGACCGTTTCTGGATCGAGCGAAAACGCCGCGCAGAAGCTGATGCTCGCCGCGCATACGACCAGCCGGGAATCGAGCAATACCATTGGTGTGGTGCTATAACGCACGATGGCCAGACCGAGGCTTGTGGCTGACCCTCGTGAGGTTGGTGGTGCTGTAATCATGGCGGTTCGATTTAGTTGGCCAGAGACCCGCGGAGAGCAAGCCATGCCTGGTACTATAGGCTCAGGACCGGATTAGGGCCGCCTTTGCGCATTGGCCAATACCGCCTAACACGGGATGGTCGGATCGCAGCACGCCAAATCAGGCAGAGCGATCAGCGATGTTGCAAAACGGGTTTCTTGCGGCGGCAGGCCATGCCATGTTGCTGCCAAGCACGATACAGTGCGGGAGAGAAGCATGACTGGAATGGACGAGACCTACGACTTTGTTGTCGTGGGCAGTGGCGGCGGATCGATGTGTGCGGGTCTGGCGCTGCGCGCGGCAGGCAAGACCGTACTGGTGCTCGAAAAGACCGATCTGCTCGGTGGATCGACGGCGCGGGCAGGCGGGGTGATGTGGATCCCCAATAACCGCTTCATGAAGCGCGATCGCGTGGAGGACAGCTTTGAAAAGGCCGCAACCTATCTCGATCATGTCGTGGGCGATCACGACGATACCCCCGGCGCCACCCGCGAACGCCGCCACGCCTATTTGCGCGAAGCCCCCGAAATGCTCGAATTCCTGATCAGCAAAGGCATCCAGTTCAATCGCGCACCCTATTGGCCGGACTACTATACCAACGCGCCGGGCGGCTCGGAGGCAGGCCGCACGGTGCTGGCTGACTTGTTCGACATCAACCAGCTGGGCGAATGGAAGGACAAGCTGCGCCCCAACAAGTTCACCCTGCCCACCCCAATCGTCAACGCGATGAAGCTGCCGCTGATCAAGGTGTCGTGGAAGGCCAAGGCGGCGGCGGTCAAGGTCGTTTGGAAGGGCCTGACCGGCAGGCTGACCGGCAAGCACTGGGTCACGGCAGGCGCGGCCCTGCAAGCCCGGATGCTGCAAGCCGCCGTGCGCGACGGCGTCGAACTGCGCACCCATGCGCCAGTGCGCGAGGTGCTGGTCGAAAATGGCCGCTGCATCGGCGTGGTCAGCGAGAAGGACGGCAAGCCGCTGCGCATCGGCGCGCGGCTGGGCGTGTTGCTCAATGCT
>JANPPM010000216.1:0-2208 GCA_031428495.1 Novosphingobium sp. | reverse complement strand
AGGGCATGAATTTGCGCGGTTTTCCCGGAACATTCGCGCCGGTGTACCATGAGTTTGCGCGCGGATAGAGTGTGCCATCGGCAACCTCCTGGACATGCGCCATCCAGTCAGTCTGATACTGGAGCTTCGCTTCGATCACGCGGTGCCCCTGCGCGCGCATCGAGACCATGCAGTCGGCAATCCAGTCAACGTGCTGTTCGATCGACTTGACCATGGCGCTGAGCGGCCCGGGGCTGCCGGGACCGGTCACCAGAAACAGGTTGGGAAAGTGGCTGGTAGCCAGGCCGAGATAGGTTTCGGGACCCTCTATCCAGGCATCGCGCAAAGTCACGCCGCCGCGACCCGTCATTGCGATCCGCGCGGCAGCGCCGGTCAGCGCATCGAAACCCGTGGCAAAGATCACCGCATCGAAAGCCATTTCGCCCGCCGAGGTCTCGATACCACCCGGCGTCATCCGCACGATCGGCGTCTCGCGCAGGTCGGCCAAGTGCACATGCTCGCGGTTGAACATCGCGTAGTAGTCCTTGCCGATGCAGGGCCGTTTGGTGGCGTAGGGAAAGTCACGCGGGCTGAGCTTTTCCGCAACAGCCGGATCATCGACAATCTGCCGGATCTTGGCTCGGACGAATTCGGCGACTTTTTCGTTCGCCGCTTCATCGTCCATCACATCGCGGAACGACAGGCGCAGCGCGAACAGATGGCTCTCCTCCCAAGCCTTCGACAGGATCGCCTCGCACTCTGCATCACTGACTTCGAGCGCCGAAAGCTCGGAAGGCGGATAGGGAACGCCGCGCGCCGAGTGGCGCGAAGTCTCGTGCCGCTGCGCCGATGTTCGCCGGAATTCGGCCATTGCTGCGGCATCGAGCGGATAGTTGATGATCGGCGCGCAGAAATTGGGGGTGCGCTGGAACACGGTAAGCTGCGCCACCGCATCGACAATCGCGGTCGAGGTCTGCACGCCGGAAGATCCCGTGCCAATCACCGCAACCCGCTGGCCAGTGAAATCCACGCCCTGCTGTGGCCAGCTGCCGGTGTGATAGCAAGCGCCGCCAAAGCTCTCGATCCCATCAATCTCAGGCGGCTTGGGCACCGATATCGCACCGCCCGCGAGGATGAAAAACCGCGCTTCCAGCCGCTCGCCGCTGTCCGTATCGACCTCCCACCGTGCACGCGCCTCGTCCCACCGGGCCGCAGTCACGGTCGTTTCGAACTGGATATCGCGGCGCAGGTCAAACCGGTCGGCGACATGGCGCAGATAGCGCAGCAGCTCGCCCTGCGAGGGATAACGCTCCGACCAGTCCCATTCCTCCTCCAGCTCACGCGAGAACGAATAGGAGTAATCGAAGCTCTCAACATCGCAGCGCGCGCCGGGATAGGCATTCCAGTACCAGGTGCCGCCAACATCGGGGGCAGCTTCGATCGCACGCACCGAAAACCCGGCATCGCGCAGCCGCTTGATCATGTAGAGTCCGGAAAAACCCGCGCCAACAATCACTGCATCCAGAGGTGCTGCTTCGCCCATGGTCATCCTGTCTCCGCGGTTTTTATTTATGGGTTCTGGGTAGGCACGATCCCTGTCCCGCGCAATCGCGATCATGCCGCCGTGGCCTGCGCTGGCCAAATTGGCTCTGGCCTGCCAATGCCACACCTTCACAGGAGGATATGCGGGTGGCGGGCGACGACGAGGACTATGCCTATGACGAAGACAGCGGCGAATGGTTGCCCGCGTCGGAACTGGCAGCAAAGCAAGCTGCGGCAGGCACGGTCGAGGTGCGCGATGCCGTGGGCAATCTGCTGGCCGATGGCGATTCCGTCACCCTGATCAAGGACCTGGAGGTCAAGGGCGCAGGCCGCACCCTGAAACAGGGCACCGCGATCAAATCAATCCGGCTGACCGGCGACGCGCAGGAAATCGACTGCCGTTTCGACGGGATCAAGGGCCTGGTCCTGCGCGCGGAATTCGTGCGGAAGCGGTGACAGGGTGACCGCGATCCGCATTCTCGTCGATGCCGACGCCTGCCCGGTAAAGGAGGAGATCTACAAGGTCGCCTTTCGCCGCGAGGTGGCGGTTCGCGTGGTCAGCAACAGCCGTCTGCGCGTGCCTGCCCACCCACTGATCGAACAGGTGGTGGTCTCGGACGGTTTCGATGCGGCTGACGACTGGATTGCTGAGGCGGCAGACGCGCGCGCTGTGGTGATCACCGCCGA
>JANPPM010000215.1:0-80913 GCA_031428495.1 Novosphingobium sp. | reverse complement strand
TTCGACGCGGTGGTTACGGACATCGGCGAGCAGGGCGCGCGAATTCAGCTTTGCGATGCGCCGGTAGTCGCGCGGGTGGTCGCGCATGATGTGTTGCCAGGCGCGCTGATCCGAGTGCGTTTGCTCAGCGCCGACAGTGAGCGGCGCTTGCTGCAATTCAAGCGGCTGTCCTGATTCCAATTGCGCGGCAGAGCTGCCTCGTTTAGGGGCGCGCATCTGCTCTGAGGCCCGATGGCGGAGTGGTTACGTAGCGGACTGCAAATCCGCGCACGCCGGTTCGATTCCGGCTCGGGCCTCCAGCAACCTTCCAGCCAACCGAGTTCAACCGTCCAGAACGCCCCGGTGAAATGCCTGCCTCACCACCGCGGTGGAGCATCGGGCGCAATGGACTTGCCAGCGGGGGCGGGGTTGATTAGGGCGACAGCCTGATATTCATCCTCCGCAGATTTAAGGGGTAATTTGATGAGCGACACTGCCGATCGGGTCAAAAAGATCGTCGTCGAACATTTGGGTGTAGAAGCCGAAAAAGTGACCGAGGACGCCAGCTTTATCGATGATCTGGGTGCCGACAGCCTCGACATTGTCGAACTGGTCATGGCCTTTGAAGAAGAATTCGGCGTCGAAATTCCCGACGATGCTGCCGAAAAGATCGCGACCGTTTCCGACGCGATCAAATATATCGACGAAAACAAGGGCTGACCCGCCGGCCCTGAAACGCCGCTGGCCCCTTTGGTCATGCGGCGGTTCGCGTTGGGAGGGCAAAACCAGCATTCCAGCGGGCCCGGGCCGTAAGGCACTGGGCTCTCTGTGTTTTTGGAGACTTGCATGCGCCGTGTCGTTGTAACCGGTTTGGGCCTGGTAACGCCGCTGGGGGCCGAGGTTGAAACCGTCTGGGCCAATCTGCTCGCCGGTAAATCCGGTGCCGGGCCGATCACCCGGTTCGATGCCTCCGATCAGAAGTGTCATATTGCCTGTGAGGTCAAACCGGCCGATCATCCCTATGGCTTTGATCCCAACAAGCGCGTCGATCACAAGGTCCAGCGCCAGGTCGATCCGTTCATCATCTATGGCATTGATGCGGCCGGCCAGGCGATCGAGGATGCGGGCCTCACCGAAATGACCGAGGCTGAGCGGTTTCGCGCAGGCTGCTCGATTGGTTCAGGCATCGGCGGCCTGCCCGGCATTGAGAGCGAATCGCTGGTTCTCGCGGCGAAAGGGCCGACGAGGGTTTCCCCGCATTTCGTCCACGGGCGGCTGATCAATCTTATTTCCGGGCAAGTCTCGATCAAATACGGCCTGATGGGGCCGAATCACGCGGTAGTAACCGCCTGCTCCACCGGCGCGCATTCGATTGGTGACGCGGCGCGCATGATCGCGCTCGATGATGCCGATGTGATGCTGGCGGGCGGCGCGGAAGGCACAATCTGCCCCATCGGCATCGCCGGATTTGCCCAGGCGCGTGCACTTTCGACAGCGTTCAACGATCAGCCCGAAAGGGCCAGCCGCCCCTATGACAAGGACCGCGACGGTTTCGTCATGGGCGAGGGTGCTGGTGTTGTGGTCCTTGAGGAATACGAGCGTGCCAAAGCGCGCGGCGCAAAGATCTATGCCGAGATAATCGGCTATGGCCTCTCAGGTGATGCCTATCATGTCACCGCACCGCATCCCGAAGGTTCGGGCGCGTTCCGTTCGATGGAAATGGCGCTGCGCCGCGCGGGGCTCACGCCCGCCGACATCGACTATATCAATGCCCACGGCACCTCGACCCCGATGGGTGACGAGCTGGAACTGGGCGCGGTGCGCCGTCTGTTCGGTGATGCTATCAACACCGTCTCGATGAGCTCCACAAAGTCCGCAATCGGCCATTTGCTGGGCGGGGCTGGCGCGGTCGAGGCGATTTTCTGCATCCTCGCGCTGCGGGATCAGATCGTCCCGCCGACACTCAATCTCGACAACCCTAGCGACAGCTGCGAAGGCGTCGATCTGGTGCCGCACGTGGCGAAAAAGCGCGAAGTGCGCGCGGTGCTCAACAACAGCTTTGGCTTCGGCGGAACCAACGCCAGTCTGGTGATGCGGAAAGTCTGATGACGCCCCGTCGCGGCCTCATTGCCGCGCTGGCAGTGGCGCTGGCGGGCTTGCTGGTGGTGCTGTGGCCCTGGTTCGGCGCTGGTCCGCTGGCCAAGGACACCGCGTTCATCGTCGGCGACGGCTCCAGCCTGACTGCCGTGGCCGTGCGGCTTGAGCGGGAAGGCGCCATCAGTTCAGCCTCAGGCTTTCGCCTTCGCGCGCGGGTGTTCGGCGGCGGCGCGCCGATCCGCGCGGGCGAGTTCAAGCTGCCCAAGGGTGCCAGCCCCTCGCAGATCCTCGCGATCATCCAGGGCGACGAAGTGATGCGGCGCTTCATCACCGTGCCCGAAGGCATGCCGTCGATCCTGGTCTATGAGCGGCTCAAGGCGCAGCCCTATCTGACGGGCGATCTGGCAGTGCCCGCCGACGGTTCGCTGCTGCCTGACAGCTATGATTTCGAGCGCGGCGAAAGCCGGCAGGCAGTCGTGCTGCGGATGCAGGCGGCAATGCAACGCACACTCAAGGAGCTGTGGGACAAGCGCGGGCCTGATACGGTCGCCAAAACGCCGCAGGAAGCGGTGATCCTCGCCGCCATTGTCGAGAAGGAAACGGGCAAGCCGTCGGAGCGCAAGACTGTTGCCGGGCTTTATTCGAACCGTATCCGTCAGAGCATCATGCTTCAGGCTGATCCGACCATCATCTATCCGATCACCCGCGGCAAGCCGCTGGGCCGCCGCATCCGCCAGTCTGAAATTCAGGCGATCAACGATTACAACACCTATTCAATGCTCGGGTTACCAAAGGGTCCGATCACCAATCCGGGGCGCGCGTCGATCGAGGCGGTGCTGCATCCTGCCAAGACGGACTATCTGTATATGGTAGCGGATGGCACCGGCGGCCACGCCTTTGCCGCGACGCTGGAACAGCACAACGCCAATGTTGAAAAGTGGTTCGCAATCCGCAGGGCGCGTGGCGAGATCTGAACTGTTGATCGTTAAAAGCGATATAATCCATCTGCATAACAAATTTTGTCAATGAAACATCATCGACTACTGCCTTGTTAAGCGAAACAAGGAGAAATTTGTGCTGCATAGAGAAATTCCCGACGTTACCCTGAAGACGCGCGTGCGCGACGATTCCATCGACGGCCCCAATCCGTTTCGGTGGCAGGATCTGTCCGTGCGCCAGGCGTTCGCAGGCAAGAAGGTCGCGGTGTTCTCTCTTCCCGGCGCATTCACCCCTACTTGCAGCAATGAACAATGCCCCAATTACGAGCGTCTTTACGATGTATTCCGCGCAGCCGGGGTTGATGAGGTCTATTGCATTTCCGTCAACGACGCCTTCGTCATGTATCAGTGGGGCAAGAATCTCGGCCTCGAAAAGGTCAAGCTGCTGCCCGATGGCTCGGGGCACTTCACGCGCCGGATGGGCATGCTGATCGACAAGGATCACGTCGGTTTTGGCATGCGCAGCTGGCGCTATGCGATGATCGTCGATGACAATGTGATCAGCCATTGGTTCGAAGAGCCGGGCATCAACGATAGTGGCAGCGACAGCGACCCTTACGGCGAAACCGCGCCCGAGAAGTTGCTTGGCGCGCTCACGAGTGAGTCGGCCCGGCCGTTTGTAGCGGCCTGACGCCGACCGTGGCGCAGGCGGCCGACCCCGGGCATTCCCCCCCAAGTGCCGGGGGCAAGCCGCCTGCGCCATTTATCGTTACCGCGGAGCTACCGCCGGATCTGCATCGCTGGTCAGATGGCCTGCGCCGCATGCACTTCCCGCCTGAGCGCAATCATATTGCCGCGCACGTCACCCTGTTCCACGCTTTCGCACCATCCCTACGCGAAGAATTGCGCGGTGTTCTGGGACAGCTGTCGGCGGAATATTCCGCGCCGCGTGCACGAATGGAAGGCCTTCTCAATTTGGGCCGGGGCACTGCTTTGGCCATCCGCTGCCCCGCCATGCTGGAAATCCGAGGCCGGATCGCCGACCATTTCCACGGCGCGCTGACCCTGCAGGACCAGCACACACCGCGGCTCCATATCACCATCCAGAACAAGGTAACTCCGCAGGAAGCGCGCGCATTGCAAGCCGAGCTTGGCCCTGCATTGCAACCGCGCGATTTCGCCTTTGCCGGGCTGGGCCTGCACCTCTATCTGAACCCGCAGTGGGAAGCGCAGGGCGTCTGGCGCTTTCGCGGTAAAGAGGGTGGTTGACCCGTTCCCGCCCGCATCCTATGTGCGCCGCCTGTCCCTGCCGATGCGGGGTCCAGCACCCCCGGTTTTGACGGGGAATGCCGGGGCGGAGTAGCTCAGCTGGTTAGAGCAGCGGAATCATAATCCGCGTGTCGGGGGTTCGAGTCCCTCCTCCGCTACCATTGTTTTCAATGACTTATAGCTTGGCAATGGCGCGCTGCGTCGCATCCTTTACATCACTTTTACAGTGAAGCTTGATTTGCGTGTCGGTCGACCATTGAGGCAACGATGTGCGCCTCGTCGATATAGCGCATCCGAAGCTCAGCCACGCGGGTCTCTTTCCATCCAATAATGCGGCCAACTTCTTGGTCGGTCGTCCCGATGGTTGCCAACCAGGTTGCGTAAGTGCCGCGTAGGTCATGAATGCGCAGGGATGTATCAAACCCTTGTGCTTTGGTCTTTGCCTTTTGGAATACGCCTCCGAGTCCGCTCTCGGTCCAGGCTGCGCCCCTGCTATTCTTCAATGTCGTGCCACTCGATGGACCTATCTCAGCCAGAAGTTCCCGGAGTTCCGCGAAAATTGGCACCACAACACGCCGTGACTTCTTCGAGGTGGTGTAAATGATGCTCTTCCCCCCCAGTATGGTCCCAGCAAACGTTCACCAAGTCGCCTAATCGAAATCCAGTCAGGCTGGCGAAGCGGATCGCCCAGTCCAACTCCTTGCTGCAATGAGGCTTGATCGCCGCAAAGTCTGCTGGGGACCAAACCTTATCAGCTCGGTTCGCTCGATAGAGCGAGGGAATACCGTGAGCGATGTTGACGGTGACGCGACCACGCAACATTCCCCAATTGAGCGTGGCGGTCATCCTTCTGGCAGCACCCTCGTGTCAGATTATGCTAGCCCGCTGCTTGGCGCGGGCGGCGGCGATCACCGGGGCGGGGTCGAAATAGTAGGGCTTGATTTCGCAGACTTTGCCGTCACGAAAGCGGAAGAGCTCACACAGATCGACCGAGCCAAGGGCCGGGTCGGCAAACCGCATGGTCAGGATAGTTACGGCAAAGTCGCCACCGGACGTCGTCTGGACCCGGTCAAGAGCGGCTACATCGAGCAGCCCCATCACCCTGATATACAGGTCTCGAAGCGCGTTTTTGCCCCGATAGACGCCTGCCATCGGCAGCCCTACCGCTTCAGTCACGACGAAATCGTCAGTCAGCATCACTCCAGCCGCATCCCAGTCACCGGATCCGGTTGCGGCGTAAAGATCATCAACGAATTGCTCGATTTCCCGAGGCGACATGCTCATGGCCATTTCTCCTGTCCTGCTTGTCCAGATTTTGCAGCGAAAGCAGAGCAGTGAAACCTAGCGATATGGCTAGAAGTGCGCGGGGCGATGGATGTCTAAGGGAGTAGTCATGACCAACATGCGCCAGATCGTCCTTGTCCGCCGCCCGTCCGGCATCCCCGTTGTGGAGGATTTCGCGCTGGTCGCGGCAGCGGTACCCGAGGCGGGACCGGGCGAAATGCTAGTGCGGATGCGGGTGGGTTCAGTAGACCCGGCTATCCGCGGCTTCCTCGACGATCGCCCAAGTTACCTCCCGCCAGTGGCGCTGGGCGCGCCGATCAACGGCATGTCGCTGGGCGAGATCGTGCAATCCGGCAATCCGGACTGGCCGGTCGGCACCTTGGTCCGAACTTTCGCCACCTGGTCGGAATATTACGTAATCCGTCCCGACGCACTGGGGCTGGAAAGGGTTGATCCCAGGCCTGGTGTCGAACTGCATCATTACATGGGCGCGCTGGGACCGGTGGGGCTCACGGCCTGGGTCGGGTTGTACGCGGTGGGTGAGGCTAAGTCGGGCGAGACAGTGCTGGTAAGCGCGGCAGCGGGGGCGACCGGCTCGACTGTGGGGCAGATCGCCAAGGCGCGCGGTTGCAAGGTGATTGGGCTGGTTGGCTCGGCCGAAAAAGCGGCGGTGATTCGCGAGCTAGGGTTCGATGCGGCGATCAACTATCGCGCCACGCCCGACATCGCCGCCGAGATCAGCCGCTTCGCCCCTGAGGGGATTGACGTTTATTTCGACAATGTCGGCGGTGAAATACTTGAAGCGATCCTGCCTCTGATGCGCCTCCATGGCCGCGTTCCGGTGTGCGGGATGATCGGACAGTACAACGATGCAGACCGCCCGCATGGTGTGACGACGCTGTGGCAGCTGGTGGTCAACCGCATACGCATGCAGGGCTTCATCACGTATGATTTCCCTGACGTTCTGGAGCAGGCCCAGCAGGAGTTGGATGCCTGGGTTGCCGATGGCAGCCTGAAGCCGCTCGCGAATGTCCGGGACGGCTTCGAGACATTGACCGACGCCTTCATCGAGCTGATGTCCGGGCGCACCATCGGCAAGACGCTGGTGCGCATTTAGCGGTCTTATCGAGAGATTTTGATGATGAGCGAAATCTCGTAGCCGAGAGCGCGTTCCCCGAGCAAGGCAGGTTGGCCGCCCGCATCGGCGGCTGGCACGTGTTGGTTGCCCGAGGGGAGGGCGGATTCCACGCGGTCAGTGATTGCTGCGCGCATCAGGCGGCCTTGCTTTCTGGCGAGCGCGTCCGCCGGGGGGCGGAAATGTGCCCGCTGCACGGAGCGCGATTTGACCTTGCAACCGGGCGTCGACTTTGATGCCGAACTCGACGCCAAGGTTGCCAGTCCACTTCGGCGTCACCGACAGCGGCGCGCCGCTCAGGTTCTGGCTGGTGATGATGGCGCTCACCGCAGCGCAACCGGCAGCAGGCGTCTGGCCAGCGTAGCATGGTGCATTGGCAAAACTGGTGTAGCGGGCCTTGATATAGTTGATCGAGCCGTGGATGTTTAGCCCGTCTCCAGCGATTCAGCGGTAGGCTTTCATGCAGTCAAATGCCATCCGGGCGAGCATGGGAAAATGCTCGGCGCGCTGGGTTGCCTGCGCGCTGGCAGCATTGCCGCGCAGCACGCGGCCCTTGATGCCGTGGAAGATCGCAGCCAGCCGGAACAGGTTGAATGCCATGTAGAATTCGTAAGCCGGAATGGCACCCCGGCCGGTGCGGCGGCAATAGGCTGCAACATAGTCCGCCTCGCTCGGGATGTTGAGCGCGGCAAGGTCAGCGCCCTTCAATCCGGCAACGATTTCCGCCGGCATCCGGTACATCATCGCATGATAGGTGAAATCGGCAAGCGGATGGCCCAGCGTTGAAAGTTCCCAATCCAGTACTGCCAGCACACGCGGCTCGGTGGGATGGAAGATCATGTTGTCGCAGCGAAAGTCGCCGTGGACGACGCTGGTTTCGTCGCCTGCGGGGATATTGTGCGGCAGCCATTCGACCAGTGCATCCATATCGTCATTGCGTCCGGCCAGGTCATCGGCAAGGTATTGCTTGCTCCAGCGACCGATCTGGCGGGCGAAATAGTTGCCCGGCTTGCCATAGTCGCCAAGGCTGATCGCGGCAGGGTCAAGCGAATGCAACTGCGCCATGGTAGCATTCATCGCGTCGAAATAGGCTGGACGCTCAGCAGTGCTGACACCCGGGAAGGTGGCATCCCAGAAAATGCGGCCTTCGACCATGTCCATGACGTAGAACCACGTGCCGATCACCGCATCGTCGGTGCAGATCCCATAGACATGCGCGACAGGAAATCCCGCCGCGCCCAGCTTTGACAGCACCAGCGCCTCACGGTCTACCGCATGGGCGCCGGGTAGCAGCTGCCCTGGCGGTCTGCGCCGCAGGACGAATGAGCGGCCGGGGGTCACCAACTTATAGGTGGGGTTCGACTGGCCGCCGCGAAATTGTTCCACGGACAGCGGGCCGGAAAAGTCCGCTACATTGCCTTCCATCCATGCGGTCAGCGCCGCTTCGTCAAAGGCATAGCCTTCGCGAACCGCTGTCGTGCCGGAGTTGGCGGCGACGAAGTCTTCGCTGGTCTGGTTGTCGCTCATTGCCTAAATCCTTAGCCTTGAGCGTGCTTCCAGTCGCGCTTGATTTTCTTGGCCAGGCTCCATTTGTGAACCTCGGTCGGGCCGTCATAGATTCGGAAGGCGCGCACTTCTCGGAAGACTTGCTCAACGATGGTCTTGTCGGTCACGCCGGTGCCGCCCATGATCTGCACGCAGCGATCGGCAATCCGCATCAGCGCCTCGGACACGGCGACTTTGGCCATCGAGCTTTCCACCGTGCCAACCGAGCCGGTATCCAGCACGCCTGCGCACCAGTCGACCATCAGTTCGGCCTGCTTCAGTTCGATCATGTTTTCCGCCAGCATGAAGCCCACGCCTTCGTGATCGATCAGCGCCTTGCCGAAGGCTTCGCGGCGATTGGCGTAGTCAGTGGCGATTTCCTGCGCGCGGATGCAGGCACCCAGCCAGCGCATGCAGTGCGAAAGGCGCGCAGGACTGAGGCGAACTTGTGCATATTTGAAGCCTTCGCCAGGCTCGCCCAGCATTTGGTCGGCGGGAACGCGCAGATTGTCGATGGCGATGGTGGCGTGGCCGCCGGGCATCGAGCTGTCGATGGTGTTGGGCACATGGACTATGCGGATCGCGGGATCGGGCAGGCTGACCACGAACATGCAGGCGCCCTGTTCAGCCTTGGCCATGACAATGCCCACGCTGGCCCCCAGCGCGCCGGTGATGAAGGTCTTGCGGCCATTGATGATCCAGTGATTGCCGTCTCGCCGGCAGGTGGTCTGCATCATCGATGGATCAGAACCCGCGCCGCCATTTTCGGCGGGTTCCGTCATCAGGAAAGCAGAACGGGCGCGGCCTTCGTGCATCGGCTTGAGGAAACGCTCTTTCAGTTCCGGGCTGCCGACATGGCCGAGCAGATACATGTTGCCTTCGTCCGGTGCATTGGTGTTGCAAGCCAGTGGGCCAAGCGGCGAGAGCCCGCTGCGGATCAGGATGACCGCTGTTTCGCGCTGGCTCAGGTGTTGGCCGCCGGGCGGGATATGCGGGGTAAGCACGCCTTCAGCCCGCGCCTTCTCGCGCATTTCGAACACCAATTCATCCAGTGGTGCGCCGTGGTGATCGCGGCGGAGATCGCGTTCGTAAGGGAAAACGGTTTCGCGAACAAAGGCTTCGACCTTGTCGGCAAGGTCCAGGGCGCGTTGTGAAATGATCATCGCGGCTTAGCCAATAATCCTCAACGGGTCGCTGCCGTCCCAGCCCCGCGCAGAATCGCGCATCATGTCAAACAGGGCTTCGGAGCCAGCAATTGGTTGCAGCAGTTCGATGACATGGCCCGGCCCGCCGCCGGCATCGACATAGATCACCTCGCCGCTATCGCCGACCTTGCCTTCGACCAGAATCTCCGCCCCGGCCTCGGTGCAGGCGCGGCGTGCATCGGCGATGGAATCAACGAATATGCACACATGATGCAGGCAGTCTTTCACGGCATATTCGCCGTTGTAGATTGACGGCGCGTCATTTTCCGGGCGGATCAGTTCGATCTGGATATTGCCCCAATAGCCGATAGCGATAGAGAACACCGCATCGCTTGGCGCGCCGCGATACTTCATCTCGCCTAGCTGGATGTTCTCCATCAGGAAGAACGGGCCAACGCCGACGGTTTCGGTCCAGTGCTTGAGCGTGGCGTCAAAGTCCGATGGCAAATAGGCAAGCTGGATGATGTCGCCCAAAGACTTGATCGGGCCGGGATTGGTCATGATGTGCTCCTCATCAGGAATAGGGGCGTCAGGCAAATAGGTCTTCGGGCGCCTCGATCAGGCCTTTCAGCGTCGCCAGGAAGGCGGCGCCTGCGGCTCCATCAACCGCGCGGTGATCAACCGAAAGGGTGAGCGAAATGCGGCTCTCAAACGCTACGCCCCCCAGCGCAGTTTCCACCGGTTGGCGGGTCACCGCACCGACGGCGAGGATAGCGGCCTGCGGCGGGTTGATGATCGCATCGAACTGTTCGACCCCCAGCATGCCGAGGTTGGACACTGAAAACGTGCCGCCTTCCATATCTTCGAACGAGAGGCGCCCTGCTGCGGCCTTGTCGATTAACGCTCTGGTAGCCGAGGCGATCTGATCTATCCGCATCAGGTCTGCCTGGCGCACAACTGGCGTGACCAGACCCTTGGGACTGGCGACCGCAATCGACACATCAGCATGGGCGAAACGATGAATTTCCTCGCCGTGGACCTGCACGTTGACATCGGGATGCCGGGCAAGCGCATTGGCGGCGGCCTTGACGATGTAGTCATTGACCGAAGCCTTGCAGCCCAGCACCCGATTGGCGGTCTTGCGCATGGCCAGCAGTGCATCGGCGCTGGCCGTAACGCGCAGGTAGAAGTGCGGGATCTGCTGCTTAGCCTCGGTCAGACGGCGGGCAACGATTTTGCGGATGCGATCAAACGGCACTATCTCGGCGGTATTGGCGCCTGGGACAAACGCTTGTGGGCTTGAGCTCGATGGCACGGGCACAGTCACCAGTGCCAGCACATCGGCCTTGGAAATGCGGCCTCGCGGACCGGTGCCGGTTATGCCCGCAAGGGATATGCCGTGCGTGGCAGCAATCCGGCGGGCGAGCGGCGAGGCAAAGGCCTTGCTGTCCTCCGCCACCAGATCAGCGGCACCGCGCATAGCCTGGTGAGCCTGTGGGCGCAGGGCTTGCTGGACATCCTGATAGGTGATCCGGCCATTGCGCCCGGAACCTTCGATAGATGCAATATCGACGCCTTCCGTCTCGGCCAGTTTCAGGGCCTCAGGGCTGATCGGGCGATTGGTAATGATTTTTGCGGGTGCGGGTGTGGGCGCAGGCTTGGCAGCAGGCGCAGCAACGGCGCTTTTGGCCGCGACCTTTATGTCAGCCGGGCGAAATCCCGCGATGAAAGCGTCAATGTCGGCGTCAGTGGCAGCTGCATCAGCAAAGACCGCCAGCAGGGTTCCCACCGGCTGTGCGTCGAGGCCGGGGCCGACCAGCACGCGGCGGGCGACGGCATCGTATTCTGCTTCGACCTCGTTGGTGATCTTGGCGGTTTCAATCAGGCACAGGGTCTGGCCGCGGGTAAAGCTTTCGCCCTCGCGCACCATCCATTCGGCGACCGTGCCTTCGGTCATTTCGATACCCCATTTGGGCATGCAGAACGGTTTGATGTCGGCCATGTCAGCCTCCCTCAACGCCAGGCGAGGAGCTTGCGCACCGCCGCCTCGATCTTGTCGACAGAGGGCAGGTAGGCGCTCTCCAGCTCCCGTGCGAAGGGAATTGGCGTGTGCGGTGGGGTGACGGTCTGCGGCGGCGCTTTCAGGCTGGCGAAGGCTTTGGCGGCAACCAGCGCGCAGATGTCTGCCGCCAGTCCGCAGCGGGGTGGCGCCTCATCGACTACCACCAGGCGCCCGGTCACTTCCACTGAATCGAGGATGGTTTCCTCATCCAGCGGGCTGGTGCTGCGCAAGTCGATCACGTCGCAGCCAATGCCCTCTGCGGCCAAGCTGTCGGCCACTGCCTCGCAAAAGCCCAGCAGCAGCCCGGACGAGACGATAGTGACGTCCTGTCCGGCGCGCGAAAGCCGGGCATGGCCGAAAGGAATGGTGAATTCGGGATCGTCGGGCACTTCGCCGCTCATCCCGTAGAGTGCTTTGTGTTCGAGGAAAATCACGGGATCGTCATCGCGGATCGCGGTGCGCAGCAGGCCTTTCACGTCCGCCGGAGTGCTCGGCATGATGACTTTCAGGCCGGGCATGCCGGTCAGGATCTGATGGACCGACTGGCTGTGCTGTGCCGCCGCATTATAGCCCGCGCCATAGGCCATGCGGATCACGGCCGGACATTTGGTCTTGCCGCCGAACATGTAGCGAAACTTGGCGAGTTGGTTCCAGATCTGGTCAAGCGACACGCCGATGAAGTCGGCAAACATCAGTTCGGCAATCGGGCGCTTGCCCGACAGCGCGAGGCCTGCTGCCGCGCCGATGATGGCGCTTTCAGAGATCGGCGTATCAATCACCCGGTCTGCGCCGAACTGGCCGAACAGGCCGGTGGAGGTGGACCAGATGCCGCCGATGGCTTCCGGGCCGCCCGCCGTGCCCATGCCGCCAACCACATCTTCGCCCAGCACCACCACATTGGGGTCTCGGGCCATTTCTTCAGCGATCGTCGTTAGAACGGCGTCGCGGTACATCATTTGTGCCATGGTCTGCGCGCTCCGCCGGTCAGTAGGAAATATAGACGTCGGCAAGGACGTCTTCTGCGGTCGGCCGGTCAGCGGCGCGGGCGGCAATCACGGCTGCTTCGATCTCGGCAAGCACCTCGCTATCGACCCCGTCAAGATCGGCATCGGTAAGCAGTTTGGCCCCGGTCACGCTGGCGCGGAAGTTCTTCAGGCAATCTCGTGTCTCGCGGATTCGGTCGAGTTCACCCTTGCCGCGATAGCGCTGCGGATCGCCCTCGAAGTGGCCAAAGAACCGCTCGGTATCAAATTCGACAGCCGCCGGGCCATGTCCGCCGCGCGCGTATTCCAGTACTTCGCGCATGGTATCGTGCACCGCGAAAAAGTCCGTCCCATCGGCGCGCCACACTTTCATCCCGAAGGCTTCGGCGCGGCTGGCGATGTCCTTCTGGGTGCCCACGGCGTAATCGACGCCGGTATGCTCGGAATAATGGTTGTTCTCATAAATGAAGATGCAGGGCGCCTTGGTGACGACCGCCATGTTCATTGCCTCGAAAGTGGTGCCCTGATTGCAGGCACCGTCACCGGAAAAGGCGATGGCGATATGGCCCTTGCTGTCGAGCTTTGCTGCGAGGGCTGCGCCCACTGCAATCGGTGCACCCGCACCGACGATGCCGTTCGCACCGAGCATGCCCTTGTCGATATCGGCAATATGCATCGAGCCGCCCTTGCCATTGCACAGGCCATCGCGGCTGCCCCAGATTTCCTTCATCATGCCGTCCACTTCGCAGCCCTTGGCCAAGCAGTGGCCATGGCCGCGATGGGTGGAGACGATCTTGTCATCGGCGCTCAGATGCTCGCACACGCCCACGGCGACTGCTTCCTGACCGCAATAGAGATGCGTGAAGCCGGCGATTTCACCTGTCTGGATTTCGACGTGCAGGCGCTCCTCAAACTCGCGGATAACCTTCATCTGGCGGTAAGCACGCAGCAGTGCTTCTCGGCTCAATTGCATCCCAGTTCCCCGTTTCGCATCATAGGCCCAGTACAGACCGGGCGATAATATTGGCCTGAACTTCGTTGGTTCCGCCGAAAATGCTCCACGCCCGGCTGTTCAGATAGCGCGGCGCAGCAAGTTGCGCATCGCGTGAGCCGACCGGGGGGAGTGCATTATCGCCATAGAGAGGGCGCGATTGTTCCAGTTGCAGCCCGGCAAAGCCGTAAAGATCCACCGCGAGAAGATCGATGTCTTGCCGCAGGTTTGATGCCAGCAGCTTGCATAGCGAGGTTTGCGGCCCCGGCGGGCGGCCCTTGGCCACTTCCGAAATGATCTTCAGCTCGATCATCTCAAGCGCCTGCACGCGCAGCCGGACTTGCGCCAATTTGCGCAGCCAATGGCCATCATCCGACATGGTCCCGCCGCGCCCATCACTTTCGGTGGCTGCGGCAGTTTCCAGACGATCAAGATCATAGCTCAGCTTGGGCGCATGGCATGATCCGCCGCGTTCGTTTTCCAGCAGGAACTTGGCCAGCGTCCAGCCCTGCCCTTCGCCGCCGACAAGGTCATCAGTGGGGACGATGACGTCTTCGAGAAACACCTGATTGACTTCGTGATCGCCGGCCGATGTCAGGATCGGGCGCACCGAAATGCCTGGCTGGTGCATGTCGATCAGCAAGAAACTGATACCGGCCTGCTTGCGCGCTTCGGGATCGGTGCGCACCAGGCAGAACATGCGGTTTGCGTGGTGGGCGTGGGTCGTCCAGATCTTCGAGCCGTTGACCACATAGCGGTCGCCGTCGCGCACCGCGCGGCATTGCAGCGATGCCAGATCAGAGCCGCTGCCCGGCTCGGAAAAGCCCTGGCACCAGTAATCTTCGCCGGACAGGATACGCGGCAGGTATTTCGTCTTTTGCGCATCTGAACCGAAGGTCCAGATCACCGGGGCAACCAGCTTCAGGCCCAGCACCGTCAGATTGGGCGCACCGGCCAGCGCGCATTCCTTTTCAAACAGGTAGCGGCGCAGCGGGTTCCAGCCAGTCCCGCCGTGGTCCGCTGGCCAGTTATAGCCGAGCCAGCCCTTGGCATGGAGGATGGCATTCCACGCTTGGCCGATTTCCGGTTCGACAAACACTGAAGGCGAGGCCGCGGCGCTGGACCTGATGCTTTCGGGCAGGTTGCCTTTCAGGAAGGCGCGAATTTCATCGCGGAAGGCGCTGTCGTCGGGGGATAGGGCAATGTGCATCAGCGTTCCAATATGGTCACGGCTGAAACGCCGGGTGCGCCATAGACGTGGCTGTAAGCCGTCTTCGGATTGCCCGGAACTTGCCGCCCGCCGCCGTCGCCGCGCAATTGCACGACATTTTCATAGACTTGCCGAAGTCCTGACGCGCCAATCGGCTCGCCGCAGGCAAGGCAGCCGCCATCTGTGTTCACGGGCAAACTGCCGCCAATCTCGGTCAGCCCTTCGGCCAGCCACTGCTCCTGATCCCCATCCTGGCAGAAGCCGTTTTCGGCCATGTGCATCACTTCTGCGCCCGCTTCGGTATCCTGAAGCTGGGCTACGGCGATGTCATCCGGGCCAATTCCTGCCAGGCGGAAGGCATCTGCCGAGGCGATCCGGGTGGCCGAACCGCCGCGCTTGATGTCAATCGACGGGGCAAACACTTCAAATGATCCCGCCGGGCGCGTGCGCATGGCGGCGGCTTTGAGCCGGATCAGCGGCTTGCCCAGTTCGCGGGCCTTCTTTTCGCTCGCCAGTATCAATGCCACGCCGCCTTCGGCAGGCGAGCAGAACATGTATTTGGTATAAGGATCGCTCACCAGCGGGGCGTCCATGATCACATCGAGCGCCACCGGTTCGCGCCGCCAGGCATGGGGGGCATGAACGGCGTTGCGGAATGCCTTTTCCGATACCCGGCCAAGCGTTTCTGGGCTGATGCCGTATTCGTGCATATAGCGCATGATCTTGGCCCCGAAGAACTGGGTTGTGATCATGTAGCCTGCGTCGCCATACCATTCGGGCAAGTTGTATTCGGCGGGGAGCGCGTTGAACGCGCCGCGTGGGTGCTTGTCAAAACCCACCGCGAGGCCAATCTCGAACGCGCCAGACTTGATCGCCATCTGGGCAGAGGAAAGCGCCGATCCACCCGCCGCGCAGCCGTTTTTGACATTGATGAACTGGATCCCGGTCAGCCCCAGTCGCTCCACCATGGTATCGGGATTGCCGGCTGCATCCGATCCGCCATAGGCGAACTGGACGTCGCGCCAGTCAAGACCTGCGTCACCCAGCGCCTCACGCACGGCAAACACGCCCTGATCCAGCCCGGACAGCCCATCGGTGCGGCCGAACGGGTGGATGCCGATGCCGATGATGCACACGTCGCTCATGCCGAAGCTGCCATTTCCGGATCAACCGGCCTGAAGGCGTGGGTCAGCACCGGATCGGCGGCACCCGGATCAAGCGGGATCAGCGCCAGTTCCAGCGGCATGCCAATGCGGATCGTGTCCAGATCAACATCAGTCAGCCGGGCTTCGACGATGGCTTCACCGGGAAGTTCAACATAGGCGACTGCCCAAGGCGCAAACGCTTCCGGTCCGGCATAGGGCGGCGATTTCGGGCGATAACGCTGTACCGTGTAGGACCACAGCGTGCCTTGACGGCCCAGCGGCAAGGGCTCGAAATCCGCCCCGGGCGGGCACGGGAATACAATGCGTCCCGTCACCTTGTCGCGACCGCCGATCAGCCGTGGCGGCACTTCATCAGTAAACAGCCCTTCGGCGATAGCACGCATTGTGTTCCTCAAATCCCGAGATCGACTTTGGCCGGCTTTCGATTCTGGTCTTCCCGTCCTTACGCCCCACTGCGGCACCTTTCCGACTCATCAAAACGCTAGGGTGGTGAAAGCGTTAGGCTGTGACACCCTGAGGGCGGAGGTTGCATCATGACTGAGGCGTGGGATTACATTGTCGTCGGTGCGGGATCGACCGGCTGCGTCATGGCTGAGCAGCTGAGCGCCGATGGACGTTCACGCGTGCTGGTGCTCGAAGCTGGCGGCGAGAATGACAGCTTCTGGGTGACCTTGCCCAAAGGCGTCGCCAAGCTGGTGACCAAGCCCGAACATATGTGGACCTATGCCGTGACCCAGCCGCGCGAAGAGGGCGCCGCTGCCAACGAATTCTGGATTCGCGGAAAGGGGCTGGGGGGATCATCGTCGATCAACGGGATGATCTGGAGCCGTGGAGAGCGGGCGGACTATGATGCATGGGAAGCCATGGGCGCAACCGGCTGGAACGGTGCGGCAATGACCGAGGCATTCCTCGAGTTGGAAGACCATGTAGCCGGCAGTAGCCCAACGCGCGGCAGTGGCGGGCGCGTGCGGGTTGATCCGGCGATCTACCGCTATCCGCTGGCCGACCGCATGATCGAGGCAGGCGAGGCCATGGGGCTGAGCCGGGTCGATGATCTCAACAGCCAGCCGGGTCCGCGCGTTGGCCTGTACAGCCACAACATCCGGAACGGGCGGCGCGAAAGTGCGGCGCGTACATTTCTGGCTCCGGCGCGCAAGCGGGCGAATGTGCAGGTCATCACCGGCGCACTGGCCGAGCGTATCGTCTTCGAAGGAACCCGAGCAGTTGCCGTTGAGGCCTTAGTGAACGGGCAGCCGCGCTGTTTTGATTGCCGGGGAGAAATCATCGTTTCGGCGGGCGCGATGGAAAGCCCCTTGCTGCTGCAACGGTCAGGCATTGGCGATGGGGAGCGGCTGATGGCGGTGGGGATTGATGTTGTCGCCCATTCGCCCGAGGTGGGTGAGCGGATGATCGAACATCTGTCGATTTCCATGCCCTATCGGCTGGAAAAGGGGATCGGCACGCATCGCAACTTTTACGGTGTGGGAGCGGTGCTGGCGATGGCGCGCTATTTGCTGCGCCGTGATGGCATCATGGCCACCGGGCCGTTCGAAGTGGGGGCGTTCCTTAATGTGGCCCATCCTGATGGACGAACGGACGCGCAGTTCTATCTGGGCGGTTATACCTTTGCCGTGGGCGACGATAACAATCCGGTGCCGCTCGACAAGATTGATCCGCGCCCCGGCGTGACGATCTATGGCCAGTTGCTGCGTCTGACCAGCGAAGGCTCGCTGCGGGTCAGCGGGCCCGGCAGCAGCGCGGCGCCAACAATCTTGCCCAACTGGCTGAGCACCGAGCACGACCGGCAATCGGCAGTACAATTGATGCGCGCGATGCGGGCCTACATGGCATCGCCGCCGCTGGGCGACATGCTTGGAGCAGAAATGCTGCCCGGAGCGGATGTCCAGAGCGACGAGGATTTGCTGGCCGTGTTTCGTCGGCTGTCCAGCTGCGGCTTGCATGCTATCCGGACATGCCGAATGGGCAGCGACACCAACGCTGTGGTTGATCCCAGACTGCGGGTGAACGGGGTGCAGGGGCTTCGCCTGGCCGATTGCTCGGTGATCCCCGGCCATGTGACAGGAAACACCAACGCGCCCGCGATGGCGATTGGCCTGCGCGGTGCCCGGATGATCCTGGAAGACAGAGCCGCCTAGGAATTACCCAGCGTGATAAAGCCCAGCTGCGCCGCCTTGAACACGGTCTGGCTGCGGTTCACCGCATTCAGTTTGACCGAGGCATTGTGGATATGAAAACGCACCGTGGCCCGGCTGCGGGACATGATCATGCTGATTTCCAAATCGGTCTTGCCGATCGCTGCCCAGCGCAGACATTCGACCTCACGCTTGGACAGGCGCGTTTGCGGCGGCAGCGCCTGCAGCGTTCCCATGATGTGGACATAGCTGGCAATGAAAGTGCGGGCATAGAGGCCCAGCGCGTCGCCATATTTGCGGAAATCTTCCGTCAGGTCGGTGTGGTCGCGGTCCAGCGGGTTGAAGCTGACGGCGCCGATCTGGCCGAATGGCAAGTGAACGGGCACGGCAATGCAGGCCCGGGTCATGGCGCGGGTTTCAAAATTTCCCAGCGCGATTGACGCTAGATAGGGGCTGGGCTGGCTGGTGTGGAACCCTTCGGCGTTTACCCAGAATGGCTGGCTTTCAAACCGACAGGCCGAAGTCAGCGGCGAATCGAGGGCAATGCGCGAATTGCGCCACCACACCCGTTCGTTGTCAGGCCAACCGAATACTTCGCAGGCCAGCAAGTTGCCGTCGGCGTCAACCGGGGTGCGCTTGCCGGCGATGTCATGCGCAGGGGCTGCCCGCATGCCGCAGCTCATGGCGATCTCGTGCAATGCAGTCGCCGCGCGCCGGATTTCCTGCGGCGTCGCGATCCTCACGGAATCGATCTTTTCCTGAGTCAGCAGCAGCTTTCTCCTCTCCTTGGGCAGTCTAGCCCGAGCCTTTGTTCTATACAATCACCTTGCTCCCTAGCCGCGCCGCGCAGGCTATGACCCTAACCTTTTGCCCAGCGTGGTCCGCTTCTCGAAGGTGATAGAACAATTACCGCACAGAGGGATTGTTTGTGAATTTCGACCTGACCGAAGACGAGGAAATGCTCAAGGCGCTGACGCAGCGTTTCGTCGGCGATCGTTATGACATCGAGCGCCGCCGGGGCTATCAAGCAGGCAGTGCTGGTTTTTCAGCTGATAATTGGGCTTTGCTGGGCGAGCTTGGCCTGATTGCAGCGATGCTGCCCGAAGCTGACGGCGGGCTGGGTCTTGACGCAACCGGCATCGCCACCGTGTTTGAGGAACTTGGGCGCGGGCTGGTGACAGAACCCATGATCGAGAATGTGCTGCTGGCAGCGCGCCTGTTCGCGGCGACTGCCGCAGAGCCATTGCGCAGTGAATGGTTGCCCCGTCTCGTATCCGGCAAGGCGCGAATCGCGCTCGCTCATGCCGAGGCGCGCGGCCGTCCGGGTCGGCTGTGGATTGAAGCTACAGCCGTGACGCATGACGATCAGGTACGGCTGACCGGCAACAAAACCTATGTTCCGGCGGGCGGTGATGTTGATGGCTATATCGTCAGTGCGCGGACTGCGGGGTCGGCAGGAGGAGAACAGGGTGTCAGCCTCTATCTTGTGGCCAGCAGTGCCAAGGGGGTGCAGCGCGATTCGTGGCGCCTGGCTGATGGCAGCGTTGCCGTCACCTTGACGCTGGACGACGTACTGGGCGAGCCGGGATTTGCAATTACAGACGGAATTTCCCGGATCGCAGAGGCTGAAATACTTGCCAGCCTTGCTCGCTCCGCCGAGGCGCTGGGCGTAATGGAGAAGATGTTCGCCGACACGCAGGAATATCTGCGCACGCGCGAACAGTTTGGCAGCAAGCTCTCGAGTTTTCAGGCATTGCAGCACAGGATGGTGGCGCAATATGCCGCGATCGAACAGGCGCGCGCGCTGATGAATCTGGCTTTGGTTTCATGGGAGACAGCGGCATTTGATCGGGCTGTGTTGGGCCTCCGCGCTTACCTTGCGCCCGCATCGGTGGCGCTGGGGCACGAGATGATCCAGTTCCACGGCGGCATGGGCGTGTCTGACGAGCTGTTTATCGCCCATGCGCACAAACGCCTGCTGGTGCTGTCACGCTGGCCCGACGACGCCGACGCCGCGCTGGACCGGTTTGCCGGGGTGGCCTGACAAGGTCTGTCGTCAGGCGGTTTCGCGTGCCTTCAGCCAGTCGATCCCGCGCCGCAGCAGTCCGAAAAACACCGGAAGATCCCAAGCGCAGCGATCAACCGTGGGCCACCAGTCAAGCATGGGCTGAAGGTCATAATGCCCCCTGCAATGGCCCAATGTCAGATAAAGTACCGCACCTTTGCCTTGATTTTTGATATAGAACACGGGCTGCTTGCCCGGTGCATCCGCGGCCTCGACAAAGCCGGTGCCGGGTTCCGTGCATTCGGTTTCCAGCAACACATGCAGATCGCCGTGGCATTCCAGATGATATAGCTCGTCGGTGGTTTCAAATGCTTCGACGCCCGCGACCAGTGGATGGTCGGGATCGGCCACGGTCACCGTGTAGGGGGCAATTGGCGGGTGCGATATGAACTGGCTGCCCAGCAAGTCCATAAACATCGGCGCCCAGCGCGGTGCGTCCCAAAGACCGGTATCGAGAAGACGAAGCACGGAATTGGTCCCATGCAGCGCATACCAGCGGCCACCCCGCGCCAACCAGTCGCGCAGCACTTCCTGCGCTTTCAAAGACGGCGTAATATCGCAGGTATAGGTGATCAGCATATCCGCTTCGCACAGCGCCTCGGTGTTCTCGTAATCTTCGAAAACACGGGTACGCACGCGCGGGTCTTCGGCCAGCAGCTTGAGCAGCTCCAGCCTGGCAAAGTCCATATCGTGCCACACGCCGCCGCATACCAGCACGCAGTTGATGCGCGGCGTGTGTGTTTCAGCCGTCGGCTCGCTCACCGCTTGGTCCCCAGTTCGCCGGACAGGTATTTGTCCATCGTGCGATGAAACTGGCGGATGCGGATTTCCTGGTAGTTGGCCAGCTGGATCTTGCCAGTCTTCGAGCAGTGCAGACCTTCCTGCACGAAGGGCAGATTGTCCATATCCTGCTCGAGCACATCGCCCAGCCCGCCCAGTTCCGGCGCTTCGGTCCATTTCTGGTCCAGCCGCAGGTAATGCATCGGTACGCCAGCCGGTATCTTCTCTCCCTTTCTGGCGCGCGACAGGATGCGGACTTCCATCAGGCAGGTATCCGCGGTTTTGCCCGGTCGCCAGCGATAGACGACGTTCGGCATGTATCCGCCCCATGGCGCGAAATTGGGGAACAGGTTATAGACCAGCGCATCGAGCAATTCGGAATCGGTCGCCTGTTCGTGGTCATAGCCGGTCTGGTCTGTATAGGCCTTGCGCAGGGCAGCACCCAGCGCAGCACGCGCACTTTCGCCTTCGGGCACTTGCACGGCATAGGGATCGGCAGTTGGATCATAATTGTCCGATGAGCGGCCGTTGAACTTGATGAATTCATCGACGATCCATTGCTCGGTCTTGCCGACCGGATCGATATGCGGGCTGAGGACGCCGAACGGCACGAGGTTGGCGTTCACATTGTCACCCCAATGCCAGTAGGCGCTGTTGCAATCGCCGGTGAAGGGCAGCAGTTGGGGGTGGGTGATGATGGTGTGCCAAGCTTCCATGAAGGCTTCGGCAGTAACTTTCCAGTTGGCCGGAACTTCCTTGCCCACCCAGATTACGGTGGTGCATTCCTCATGCCGCCAGCGTGTGAAATGTTCGGGCATTGGTGCCAGAAATTCCTCGAGGCTCGGGCCGCCTGGCTCCTCGCGCAGGAAGATATAGCCGCCCCACCGGCCAATTTCGGCTTCGGGCAGCGCCATGTCGGCGGGCTTCAGGTGAGGAAAATCCCACTGGCAGGGCATTCCGTCGAAGCTGCCGTTCTTGTCCCAGGCAAAACCGTGGAACGGGCAGGCAAATTTGCCGGCGTTGCCGCTTTCGGTTCGCAGCTTGCGGCCGCGATGCAGGCAGACGTTGTGAACCGCCTTGACCGAACCATCGTCTTGCCGGGTAATCAGGAATGACCGGCCTGCGTTGTCAAACACGGCAAAGTCGCCAGCCTCGGGTATGTCCTCCTCGCGCGCCGCGAATTGCCATACATACGGCCACATCCTCTCGCGCTCAAGCGCTGCGAATTCCTCGCTGGTATATCGCGCAGTGTCGAGTGGCTCCGACCCCAGATATTCGTAGCTTTCATCGGTAAGGCAGGCGGGCGCGGGCCGCGAGTCGCTCGCCATCAGGTCCGTCCAGGTGATCCCGGGGCTGCGTTCCTTGCCGCCGATTATTTTGGGGTCCTGCCCTGCCATCGCGCGAATCCTTCATACCCATTTCATTTTGTTGTCGTTGCTTGTGCCCTGCGCGCGGCCGCGCGTCACCTTGTCGAAAAGCATAGGTTGCAGGGCGGCTATAATAGGCCAAACCACACTGTAGAAGCAGTCGGCATTCCGGCTTTTCAACCTGGGAGAGTGCCGTGAGTAAACGGCTTGAAGGCAAAGTTGCGCTGGTGACAGGCGGCACATCGGGAATCGGTGCCGGCACTGTAGAGCAGCTCGTGGCAGATGGCGCGAACGTGGTGTTTACCGGCTCCAACGCAGCAGCGGCGGCGCAGGTATGCGCCCGGACAGGCGCTGTATTCCATGCCCACAACGTGCGCGATGCCGCCAGCTGGCCCGGCTTGATGGACATGATCCTCGGCCAGTTTGGCCAATTGGACATCGCCTTTGCCAATGCCGGCACCGAATCCGGCGATGCCAGCGTTGAAGACATCGGCATCGAAGGCTGGGACAATGTCATCGCCGTCAACCAGACCGGCGCGATGTTGACCGTCCAGCACGCAATCCGGGCGATGAAACACAATCCCGCTGGGCCGACCGGCTCGATCATCGTCAATTCCTCGATGAACGCGAACCGGGCGATGGGCAATTTTGTCGCCTATTCTGTCTCGAAGGCGGCCGTTGTTGCACTGGTGAAATCGTCCGCCGTCCACTGTGGCAACCAAGGCTACAAGATCCGGGTCAATGCAATTCTGCCGGGCGTGGTCGAAACCGCGCTGATCTGTGATCTGATCGATCAGGCACCCGATCCGGCGGCGGCGCGCGCGGCCTATATGGGAATGTCGCCGCTGAAGCGCATGGCATCGGTCGAAGAAGTTGCCGGGCTGGTAGCCTGGCTCGCCAGCGACGAAGCGCGGTTTGTTTCGGGCAGCGAATATGTGATCGATGGCGCAACAACAGCAGGGATGATGGGCGTATGACGGATCTGGGCTCACAGCGCCTGATCGGCAGGGTCGCTTTCGTTTCCGGGGGGCTGCGCGGCATCGGGCTTGCCTGTGTTGAGCGGTTTCTGGCCGAAGGCGCGGAAGTCGTGCTGTCAGACCTTGATGCGCCGGACAGCGATCTTGCCGCCAGCACGATGGCGCGGCTGGGGCAGGCGGCAAGCTTTGTGCAGGCCAACGTCACTCGCGAGGAAGACTGGCAACGCGCCCGCGATGTGGTGCAGCAGCGCCATGGAAAATTGCATGTGCTGGTCAACAATGCCGGGATCGATCTGACTGGCCCGGTCGAAAGCCTGACGATGGAAGGCTGGCGGCGGATCATGGACATCAACGTCGACGGTGTGTTTCTGGGGGTGAAGACTTTCGTGCCGATGATGGCACAGTGCGGCGCAGAAGTGCGGGGCGGTGCCTCGATCATCAATGTCAGCTCAATCATGGGTCTGGTCGGCTACACTGATACCTCAGCCTATAACGCCAGCAAGGGCGCGGTGCGGCTGTTCACAAAGTCCATCGCGGTCGAATTCGCCAAGAAAAAAATGCCGATACGCGCCAATTCTTTGCATCCCGGCTTTGTCGTCACCCCGCTGCTGAACGAAGGCTTCCAGCGCTGGGTGGACAAGGGCGTAGCGGAAAAGCCGCAGGATCTGGTCGATGCCGTGGCCGCACAGACTCCGTTGGGGCGCCTGGCACAGCCCGAAGAACTGGCCAGCGGCGTATTCTTCCTCGCCAGCGCGGACAGCGCCTACATGACCGGCGCGGAACTCGTGATGGATGGCGGCTGGACTGCGCAGTAAAGGATCTCAAGCACATGACTATCGGACTGGAAAACGTCGTCGCCGTGGTAACCGGCGCGGCAGGCGGCATTGGCCGCGAGACGGTGAAGGCGATGAAGGCAGCGGGCGCGGTGGTGATTGCCACCGATCTGGCCGACAATGCCGATGTGGGCGCGGACCATTACCTGAGGCACGATGTGACCAGCGACGCCGATTGGCGCAGCGTCGCCGATCTGACCCAAATGCACTATGGCCGCCTCGATGCACTGGTGAATATCGCGGCGATTTCGGTGGTCGGCAAAATTGAGGAAACCCCGCTGGCAGAATGGCACCGGGTCAATGCGATCAATGTCGATTCGGTGATCATCGGCACGCAGATCCTGCTGCCGCTGCTGAAAGAAGGCGGCAAGGCGCGCAAGGGCGGGGCCTCGATAGTCAACTTCTCAAGCGTCGGCGGCTTGCGTGGCGCAGTATTCAATGCGGCCTATTGCACCAGCAAGGCGGCGGTGAAGATGTTGTCCAAATGCATGGGCGCAGAGTTTGCCGCGCTGGGGTATAACATCCGCTGCAACAGCGTGCACCCCGGCGGCATTGATACCGGAATGCTGACTGGCATCATGGACCGCTACGTCGAACTCGGCGCAGCCGCGTCGCGCGATGCAGCGATGCAGAGCATCGTCTCCAATCACCCGATCGGTCGCATGGGCCGACCCGATGAGATGAGCGGCGGCGTGGTCTATCTCTGTTCGGAAGCGGCCAGCTTTGTCACCTGTTCCGAATTCCTGATGGATGGCGGCTTCAGTCAGGTCTGAACAGGATCAGCAATTGGGAAGCCGAGCCCCGAGGTGGCGTCCGGCGATATAGCCGAATGTCATGCCCGGACCAAGCGTCCCGCCCGCGCCGCCGTAAGCTTCGCCCAGCACGGCGGCCATGGCGTTCCCTGCCGCGTACAAGCCCTGGATCGGATTTCCATTCCAATCGATAACCTGTGCGTCGGCGTTGGTCTTGGGACCGCCCGCCGTACCCAGCGCGCCGGATTCCATCTTGACCGCATAATAGGGGGCTTGATCAATCACCCCCAGAGTGCGGTAGGGAGCATCAAACGCCGGATCGCCCCACATGTAGAAATTGTCGTAGCTGTTGTCGCCGCGGTTGAAGTCATCATCATGGCCGGCTTTGACCATGCCATTGAACCGCGCCACTGTGGCCGTCAATCCTGCGGCATCTATCCCCGCGATGGCGGCCAGCTCTTCCAGCGTGTCTGCCTGCATCATGTAGGACGGGATCGGCGATCCTGGCGGTGAGGTGAAAGCTGGATACTTGTCCTTGTAGCGCTGATCGATGATCAGCCAGTAGGGAAGATTGGCATAGCTGTGGCTGCCTGCGTCAAAAGCGAGGACCGCTTTGCCGACAGCGTTGTAATTGGCCGATTCGTTCACGAACCGCTTGCCCACGCTATTGACCAGAATCGCCCCGGGGCGGGCGCGCTCGTCCGAACCCAGCATGTAATTTGGCTTGGCGTTGCGGTGTTGTGGCTTGAATTCCAGCGCGCTCTGCATCCAGAAGGCGTTTTGCATATTGCCGAGCTGCGCGCCGGCATCGATGGCCATCAACAGGCCGTCGCCTTCATTCTCGGGCACGCTCACCGGCCCGGTGAGCGGGCCGCGCAGGAAGGTTTTGACCAGTTGCTCGTTCCATTCAAACCCGCCCGTGGCGATCACAACGCCGCGCCGTGCGCGCACGCGGAAATCGCGGCCACCTGCGTCTTCGGCGATAACGCCGATCACCCGGTCCCCATCCTTAACCAGCTTGCGCGCGCGCTTTTCAAACTCAACCGGGATGTTCCGGTCCAGTACGGCCTTGAACAGCGAGCCGGCCAGCGCTTGCCCCAGCCCCCGGTAATCATGCGCTTCGCGTTCGGCGAGGGCAGCTTCGTCCAGCGTCCCTCGGATCGCCTCCATCAGGCTGCCGCGCAGGGGGTATGCCATCTTGCTGGGGTTCACCCGCGCCGCCCATTTTCCCAGTAATTCGAAGGAAAAGGCCTCATTGTCGAGCGACCGGCCGCCGTCTGGTTTGGCGCCGGGCATGTAGGGCTGATAGTCAGGAAAGTCCTCAAAGACATGGAAGCGCACCGGCGTCTTTTCGGCCAGATAGCGCAGCATTTCCGGGCCATTCTCCATGAATGCACCCAAAGTGTCGGGATCAAGCTGGCCGGGGGCAAGCGCATCAAGATAGGCGACGATATCGTCATCCGATTCCGCGATGCCGGCCTCGATCTGGTAATCATTGCCCGGAATCCAAAGCATGCCGCCAGACATGGCGGTTGTTCCGCCGACCATCCCGGACTTTTCCAGGATGACTACATTTGGCGCGCCGAAATCATGTGCAGATATCGCTGCCGTCATGGCCGCCCCGCCAGATCCCAGCACGACGACATCAGCCTCAAGATCCCATTTGGCGACTTCAGTCATGTTTCAATTCCCATGATTTTCAAGCTTACAAGCGCGGCGGTCGATTATCGTCGCTCTGCATCAGCCGAACGGCTTGAATCCCAGCCGCGAAATCTTCCAGCCCTCGGAGCTGCGCGCCACATCGAAGAAATAGCGCGCCCGCACTTCCATGCAGCTGCCATCGATGCCCGTACTCATCGCGTGGACATAGGTGCGCGCCGATGCAGTTTCGCCGGCATGACCGGTCAAGGCAAAGTTGCTGATGTAATGCGCGTTATACGCCATCGTCGGAAAGGCACCGGCAAAGAAGGCGCGGATCGCTTTGTGTCCGTGCAGTTCTGCCATGCCTATTCCCGAAAGGTCATAGACCGCATCCGGCGTGAACAACGCGCAAACGCCGTCGATGTCGCCAATCGTGTCCACCGCCGTGCAATAGGCAATGGTCAGATCCTCGATCGCCAGGCGATCGTCTATCGAGCAGTTCGGCATCCGTGCGATCCTTATGGATGTGAATTTCAGGCGGCTGAAAGTTCAGTTCTTGCCCAGCACCATATCGTTGAGCAGTTCGTGGAAGCGTTGAACCCGCTTCTCCTGATTGGACAAGATACAGCCCTTGAACCCCCGTGAATTCAGTCCCTGCTGCTGGCTGGTGCCAATCGACAGGTCTTGATCGGCGACATAGCCCAGCGACTGGCCATCGCCATAAACCGAATGGCGGTGTTCCGCATTCTCCAGCGGGACCGTGCCAACGGGCGTTTCCACCTCTTTCATCCCCGCCACTGCTGGCACCAGAATCCAGTGCTGGAAGATGCATTTTTCCGGGTCGGTCGGATGCGGCTCGGTGCGCAGGATCTGGCACTGTTCGGGCGACATGGTCAGCGTGAGGTTGGGGAACAGGGTGCAGTGGAAGTAATCGACCAACTGCTGGTCCGACATGCTGGCGTAATTGACATAGCCCCGTTTCGCGCCAAGCATGCGCTTCGCTTCGACCATGGCTTGCCGGATGTCGCTGGTGCGGCCTTTGAATTCCGCCGGATCGATTCCCCAGGCGCTGGCGGCTGCATCAAGCGGGAAGGGCACTTCGCCGCTTTGGAAGTCCTTGCGCGTGGTGGCCTGATGGCCTTTCATCCACATCGCGTTGTGGCCGCTGGGGTACATTTCGAACAGCGTATCGGGCAGACCATCGTTGATGAAGGTCGCAAGTTCCGGGTGGATCGTTGGCAGGTGGTAGCTCTCGTTGAAGTTGTCGCGGATGATCTTCCAGTTGAATTGGCAGTCAGCGGACAGGTTCAGCACCCTGACCCAGCTTTCCAGACCATAGCCTGCCAGCCGTTCGGGGAACGGGGAAAGCCATTCGTGCAGCGGCTTTACGTCATCATCCATGCACCAGAACACGAATGGCCCCCAGGTATCGCAGCGCAATTGCGATAGCGTGACCTTGCCGCAGGGGCTGCCGTCGGCGAAGTCATCAGGATCCTGAACATGGACCAGCGTGCCATCGGGATCGAACTGCCAGCCGTGGTATGAGCAAGTGATGCGCGGCACGCCGCCGACTTCGCCTTGTATCAGACGGTTACCGCGATGCGGGCAGGTGTTGTAGAACGCCTTGATCGAACCATCGGCCTGCCGGATCATCAACACCGATTCCTTGCCGAAGTTGTGGCGGATGAAATCGCCCTCTTCTTCAAGGTCTGCCGTCACGCCGCCCAGATGCCAGACCTTGGGCCAGAGGTGCCGACCTTCCAGTTGCATCCATTCGCGGCTGATATAACGATCGGCAGTGATTTTGTCTCCGCGGACCGGAGGATCGAATTCCTTGGAATAGCGTGAGAGCGCAGGCTCGGCAGTCATTGCAGCATCCTTCACCAATCAGTGTCGTTCGGTTTGGCCGGTTTTGGCTCTTTTGAATTAGCTTTGCGGGCAAAGTGTCGGAATCGTTAGGCCGGCCGGATCGTCCCGCACCCGGCCCGCACCCGGATGGTGATAGGCTGCGGGCGGGCGCTCCTCCACTCGCCATTGTCACAGGCACCGGCATGGCTTTGCGGGCCATTGCCGGTTTGTTTCTTGCCGGAACATGCCTAATCTGGTGCCCGATCAAGCCGGTATTCACGGCAGCACTTCAGGCGTCCAGGTTAGCTGCATAATCACATGAAAGGATACCCATTGGCGAATATCGCAATTACCGGCGCAGCGCGCGGAATCGGCTTTGAGCTGGCGCGGCAGCATCTGGCAGCGGGGGACAGGGTCTATGCGCTCGCCCGGGATCCTGCGGCGGCGGACCAGTTGCAGGTGCTTGCGGCAGGGTCGGGGACGGCTGACGGTCCATGCCCTTGATGTCGGCGATGATGCTTCGGTCAAGGCCGGGGCAGCATCCACCGGGGATGGGCCAATCGACGTGCTGTACAACGTGGCCGGAGTTATCGGCGTGGTCGAGCCGGAACTGGAACGTGCTGACTGGGACAGCTGGGACAATGTGTTCAACATCATGGTCAAAGGCCCGCTGCGGGTGATTCAGGCCTTTTTGCCGCGGCTGGCGGCAGGTGCGAAAGTCATCAACCTTTCCAGCCAGATCGCTGCTTCGACCTGGTTCTATGGTGGTTTCTATTCCTATGCTGCCGCCAAGGCAGCGTTGGGCCGGCTAATGCGTTCAGTTGCAACCGATCTCAAGCCGCGCGGCATTGTCGTTGGTATCGTTCACCCCGGCTATGTCCAGACCGACATGGGCGGGCCGGGCGCCGAGATCACGCCGCATGACAGTGCGGCAGGGATCATCGCGGTCACGACTGGTTGGACGCTGGACCAGTCCGGCGATTTCCTCAAATGGAACGGCGAGCCGCACGCCTGGTAGGCACGAAGCGATCAGGCGTGGGCTTCCAGCCAGCGCCTGGTCGCATCGGCCACCGCGCTGGCCCTGAGCGCGGGATGATCGAACGCTTCGCGCAGCGCGCGGGATCGCAGTTCGATCGACAGCGGGATTGCGGCAGGTAGGGCCTCCAGCAAGGCGGCTAGCGGTAGCGCACCTTCGCCGCATTGTTTGCGCAGGTCGATGGCGTCGGTAATCACCGCGTCAAAGTCCGCCGGATCGGGCCGCTCGGCGCGTGCATCGCAGAATTGGGCATAGGGCAGCAAGGCTGGATCGACCTGGGCGATTTCGGCAAGCGTGGTGCCCGACCGGTCCACATGGATCGGATCGATGAGCAGCGCTGCCAAGGGATGGGCAACCTGATCGACTAAGGCCAAAGCCTGCGCCAGGTTCTTCACATCGGTGAAAATGCCGAACTCAAGCGCAACGCGCATTGCCGACTGTTCGGCATGGCGGCACAGTTCGGCAAGCCGGGCGGCGGTGCGGGCGTGGTCTGGGTCTGATGCAACACACAGCACATTCGCCGCACCAAGCTCTGCCCCGATATCGATCAGCCGCCGGTGCTCGTCCATCGAACTGTCCGGCTTCAGCCAGATCACTTCGACGTCGAGCACTGGCAGGCCGGTAGCGGCGAGGGCCGCACGCGTGACTTGCAGCAGCGATGCAGTCCACTCGCCCGGCTCGACCCACAGGCCAACCGCGTCGAAGCCCGCCGCAGCGGCGGCATAAATGGTTTCGACCGGGCCGAATTCAGGCACCACACCCGATGCCAGCGAGATGGGGCGCATGGCCGCAGCCTTCGTCACATCACCGGCTGAGTGGCAGAGGCATCGTCTTCCAGATACCAGTTCAGCCACTCATGGAAGTACTGGTTGCCGCGTTCATTCCGGCCGAACACCAGTTCGTCATGCGCGCCTGATTCCAGACCCCGCTGGATTTCGAGGCCGATAAGGTAGTCTTCGTTGTAGGTGACATCGCGGAAGAAGTTGATCGCCGCCTCTACACCGGCGCGATCTTCTTCGTCGCGGATCGGTTCGCGGCGCAGGTAGTTCAGCACCGTGCGGTTCTTGTCCGGCGTGGGTCCGGGGAACAGCTGGGCGATCTGGGTGATTTCCGGCGCGATGAACACCGAAACGTTGGGGAAGAATATACGCACGAAATCGAAGCCGTTGTTTTCCTGATTTCCCCACTCCTCGCGGGGCAGCGGGCGCAGGGCTTCAGCAATCCGGCGCTGGGGAAAGCCGATGCGCATGTTCGGACCAAAGCCTTCATAATGCGCACAGTTGGACGGGGTGCGCGGGGCGATGGTTTCCGGGTGCAGCGAGGAAAAATGGTAGCCTTCCAGATAGCCATCAAAGGCGATCTTCCAGTTTGCCCCTTCGATGGTGCGCGCGCCAAGGTAGGACCATTTGGCAAAGTCGAGCGCTTCGAAATCCTCAAGAAACCCCTGGAAATAATCGTCCAATTCGAGGGGCGCGTTCGGGCTGAGGCAGACGAAGATCATGCCCGCGCGTTCTTCGCATGGCAGTTCGCGCAAGCCGCGCTGTGCCTTGTCCACCTCGCCAAAAGTTCCGGCTTCCGCCACGCCGATCAGCTTGCCGTCCTGGCCATAGGTCCAGCCGTGATATTTGCAGGTAAACCGAGGGCAATTGCCGCGGCCGTCGCTGGCTACAGGCGCGCCGCGATGCGCGCAGACGTTGAGGAAGGCACGCACCTTGCCCGCCTTGTCGCGATTGATCAGCATCGGCATGCCGACGGCATCCATCGCCTTGTAGTCGCCAGGGTTGGGCAGTTCGGCGGTAAAGGCCAGCATCAAGGGCACGCGCTTGAACACCAGCTCCAGTTCGGCTCGCCACTGGTCCGGGTCAGTATAGCTTTCGCTGGGAACGGTCAGCGTGCTGACAGTCTGGTGGGTTTTCCGGTTCTCAACATAATCGAGCATGATTTCGGCAACTTCGCCGACGCGCTGGACACGATCCACGGTCTTCTCCCGATATTATCAGTTATCGGCGGACTTCAGCAGCCGATGACCGATGCGACAAGCTGGGATAGTTGACAGGTGCAACGGTGTTCCACCAGCTTGTCTTTTCGCCAGTATGCAAGCCATCGTCTAAGGGGCAACCAGCCGCAATGAGAGAGAGGATTCCGCCGCCCTGGGCCTGGCTGACTGTGCCGGCTGCTCATCAGGCTGCTTATGCCGATGCCGGACTGTGGGATAAGCGGACGCTCGCCGATCAGGCTTATGCCCTGGCAGCGGTAGACCCTGGCTTTGTCGCCGTGGTCGATGGCGAAGTGCAGCGCACCCGGGCCGATCTTGTCAGTGATGCCGAAGCGTTGTCTGCCGCTCTGCATGGCCGGGGCCTGCGGGCAGGCGATGTCGTGGCATTTCAGGTGCCCAACTGGCACGAGGCGGCGGTTATCAATCTGGCGGCGGCACTTTCGGGGTTTGTCGTCAATCCGATCGTGCCGATCTACCGGGACCATGAAGTTTCGCTGATGCTGGCCGATTGCCGGGCGCGGGCGTTTTTTGTCGCGGCCAGTTTCCGGGGCTATGACTTTGCTGCCATGGCGCAGCGGGTTGGCGCTGGTCTGCCAGACCTTGCCCACATCTTCACACTGCGCGGAGATGGAGAAGGCCTGGGCGATAACACTTATGCGGCGCTGCTGGCCGAGGGCAGGGGGCAGGCTTTCACCCGCCCGCAGGTTGATCCGCTTGGCGTCAAGATGGTGCTCTATACATCGGGGACAACCGGGCGGCCCAAAGGCGTATTGCACAGCCACGTAACGCTGGCACATATCGTGCGCCGCAGCGCGCAGCACTGGGGGATGCTGGCAGGCGATGCCGCGCTGATGCCTTCGCCGGTTACGCATGTTTCGGGTTATGCCAACGGGCTTGAGGCGCCCTTCGTCTGCGGCACGCGCACGGTGCTCATGGAAAGCTGGAATGCCCGTGAAGCCGTGGCGCTGATCGAACGGCATCAACTGGTCGGCACAGTGGCTGCCACGCCGTTCCTGGTCGAACTGGCCGCCGCCGCGCGCGATAGCGGCAATCGCCTGCCGTCGTTCCGCTTCTTCGCCTGTGGCGGCGCGGCAGTGCCGGGTGACCTGATACCGGCAGCCAACGCAGCCTTTGCCAATTGCCGCGCCTTCCGCGTGTTCGGCGCTTCGGAAGTGCCGCTGATCAGCTTTGGCTGGCCGCATGACGAAGCGCTGGCGGCAAGCACCGATGGCGAGATTATCGACTACCAGGTGCGCATCGTCGATCTTGACGATCGCGACCTACCGGACGGGCAGGAAGGGGAAATCCTCGCCCGCGGCCCGGCCATGCTGCTGGGCTATGCCGATGCAGCGCAGACGGCCGAAGCGATTACCGCCGATGGCTTCTTCCGCACTGGCGATCTTGGCGTGCGCAGCGCGCAAGGTGCGATAACCATCACTGGGCGCAAGAAGGACCTGATCATCCGGGGCGGGGAGAATATTTCGGCCAAAGAGATCGAGGATGTGCTGCACGGACACGAAGCCGTGCGCGAAGCAAGCGTTGTGGCCATGCCGCATGAGCGCTTGGGTGAGGGCATTTGTGCTTTTGTCATCCTGCGGCAAGGCGTGACGGGGGATGCTAAAGCACTGGCCGATCATGTCGCAGCGGCTGGTCTCGCCAAGCAGAAGATACCCGAGCGCTTCGAATTCGTTGCGGATTTTCCGCGCACCGCTTCTGGCAAGGTGCGCAAGGATTTGTTGCGCGCAGAGATTGCGAAGCGGCTTGTTCGGGGCTGAGGCTGCCCTTATCCGGCCGCAGCCTTGGCGATGCTGGCATTCAATTCCTCGCGCGTGGGATTGCGCCGCAAGGTTAGCCCCCCATTCACCTGCAGGTTCTCGCCAGTCATGAAGCATTCCTCACTGGCAAGGAATGCGGCGGCGGCGGCGATATCGTCCGATGTCCCGATACGGCCGAGCGGATAGCCGTGAAGGAACGCGTCAAACAGGCCGGGCACGGTCTTGGCGTCCGCTGTCATCGGCGTTTCGGTGAGGCCCGGCGAGATCGAATTGGCGCGTATTCCCTCAAGGCCGAATTCATGCGCGATGCAGCGGATGATATGATCGGTTCCCGCCTTGGTGCCCATGTAGATGGCGTGATCGTTGAGCATGATCTTCGCCGTTGCCGAACTGATCTGGATGATCGACCCGCCGCGCCCGCCATAGCTGCGCGCCATCTTGCGCACCATCGCCTGATAGAAGTGATAGGGCCCGACCAGTTGCAGGGCGGTCATTACCATCACATCTTCGTGGGTGGTTGTAAGGAACGGCTTGAGCAGCCCCCAGCCCGTCGCATTCAGCGCAATGTCGATGCCACCAAGCTTTTCGGCAGCAGTGTCCGCCAGTGCGGTGACACTGGCTTCGTCGGTCAGGTCGCAGCAGGCCCATTCGCAGCCTGTCTCCTCGGCAAAGGCTTCCAGCACGTCAGACTTGCGGCCAGACACGAGAACTTTCGCGCCTTCCGCCATAAAGCGCGCGGCGATGGTCTGGCCCATGTTGCCGGGGCTGCTGGCGCCAAGAATGATGGCGGTCTTGTCGGCTAAGCGTCCCATGGTTTGCATCCCTCTCGATCCGTTTGGGATAGCTAGCATGGCGCCATTGTTGGCAATCCTGATTAAAATGGCAGTGGTGTCTGCACCGGCAAGTGGCAAGAACGCATGGGTAGCTAAGATAAGGGCGAGGAGTGAATCATGGATCTGGGACTTAAAGGCAAAATGGTTATCCTCACCGGCGGCAGCCGCGGCATTGGCCGTGCCGCACTGGAAATCTTCGCCGCAGAAGGCTGTGATATCGCGTTCTTTTCGCGCAATGCAGAGCAGGTGGCGGAAACAGCTGCATCGCTTTCGCGCCACGGCGGCAAGGTGATCGGCGAGGCGCTCGATATGACCGACCACGCTGCCTATGCAGCATGGCTGACTTCTGCTGCTGACCGTCTGGGAGGCTGCGACATTTTCGTGCCAGGCGCCAGCGCATCGGGTTCGGGCGCGACTGGCGATTGGGACGCCTGCTTCAACGCCGATATCAAAGGCACGGTCATCGGCTGCGAGACGCTGGAGCCTTATCTGGCGGCATCCGGCAGCGGATCGATTGTCATCATGTCGAGCACTGCTGGCTTTGAAAACTTCATAGTCCCGCAAGCTTTTAACGCGCTGAAGGGCGCGCTGCTGGTCTATTCGTCTCAGCTCGGTCAGGCGCTGGGGCCGAAGGGCATCCGCGTCAATGCCGTTTCGCCGGGGCCGATTGCCTTCCCCGGCGGTAACTGGGAAGCGATCAAGGCTGCGGCGCCTGAACTGTATCAGGCGACCGAAGCAGGCTTTGCCCTGGGCCGCTGGGGCATCCCGGATGAAGTGGCAAAATCCATCGTCTTCCTCGCCAGCCCGGCTTCGTCATACACCACGGGCACCAATATCGTGGTCGATGGCGGCTACACCAAGCGCGTTCAGTTCTGAGGACAGCGATCGTGGGAACCGGGATTCAGGGTGTGCATCACATCGGGGTTTCGGTTCCCGATCTGGCGCTGGCGCGCAAATTCTATATTGACCTGCTGGGCGGGGTAGAAGAGGTCGCACCGTTCAGCTGGCGTGATAATCCCTTCATCGATGCCGTCGTCGGTTTGCCCGATAGCGCTGCCGATCTGTTCATCTGCCGCCTGGGCAACACCCATATCGAAGCGTTCGAATATCACAGTCCGAGGTCCGCACCGCAGGACCCGGACAGGGGCGTCCATAATTTTGGCTATACCCATTTTGCCTTGCAGGTGGATGATATCATGGCGTGTTATCAGCGCATGATCGCGGCAGGAATCCGTTTCCATGCGGCCCCAGACTATTCCGCAATCACCGTGCATCCCGATGGCAGCAAGACCGGCTACTGCGCTACCTACTGCCGGGATTTTTTCGGAAATGTCTTTGAACTCATGGAAATTCATCCCGGTGACATGATTAAGCCGGTCTAGGTGTTTAGTCCCGGCCTTACCGGCGGATCATACGAGCCGGGGCTTGGCGCCAGCAATCATCAGGCGATTTTCAGCACCAGTTTGCCGGTATTGGCCCCGCTGAACAGGCGCATGAAGGCATCGTAGGCGTTCTCAAGCCCCTCTTGCACGTCCTCGTTCATGTGCAGCTTTCCCTCGGCCATCCACTGAGCCATCTGCGCACCGCCTTCGCCGAAACGGTCGACATAGGCGGCGATCAGGAAGCCGTGGACGGTCGCCTGCTTGACCAGAACTTGCCACAGGTTGCGAATGCCGACCTTCTCGGGCGAATTGTATTCGCTGATCAGGCCGCACAGCACGACACGGGCGTGCAGCGCCATGTTCATCAGTTCCGCGTCCAGCACGTCGCCGCCGACATTTTCGAAGATGATGTCCACGCCGTCTGGTGCTGCACTGGCAATTTCAGCGGACAACTGATCGACCGACTTGCCTTTGTAATCGATGGCAACATCGAAGTCGAAATCGCTCACCAGTTTGCTGCACTTTTCTGCGCCGCCAGCGATGCCGATCACCCGGCAGCCCTTGATCTTGCCGATCTGGCCAACGGCCGAGCCCACTGCACCAGCAGCGCCGGATACAAGCAAGGTTTCTCCGGCTTGCGGCTTGGCCGTGTCGAGCAAGCCGAAATAGGCAGTCAGGCCAACCGCGCCCAGGGCAGAGAGATAACTCGCCGGACTGGCGATGCCCGATACATCGATCTTGTTGGTAAAACCGCCGGGCATAACCACCGAATAGTCTTCCATTGCGTTCAACCCCATCACCCAATCGCCGGGCTGAAAATCGGGATTTGCCGAGGCGTGGACTACGCCGACCGTTGTCGCCCGTACTGGTTCGCCCAAGGCGATGGGGGGCATGTAACTTGGCGAGTCGTCCATCCAGCCGCGCTGGGCGGGGTCGAGGGAAATGTAATGATTGCGAACGATGAAGTTGCCCGCAGCCGGTTGAGCCATGGTTTCTTCAACAAAGTTGAAATCTTCGGGCACCGGGGTGCCGTGCGGGCGACGAGCAAGCAGAAACCGCCGATTTTTGAGCATTTTCACTCTCCTGATACGGTTCATGAATGGCGAGTTGCCGGCAGGAAGCACCTGTAACAAATCCCAGTATGACTGGTAATCCAAGCGACTAAAAACAGAGATGTCGTCTGGCATCCATGAAATGATGCTGACTTTGGGAGGGATCAAATGCGAGCATTTTTCGCGCGCCCGGTCGTACTGGCTGCGCTCATCACCACTTCACTGGCAGGCATTGCTGCACCCGCTTTGGCGCAAGACGCTGAGGCCAGTGCTGAGTCAGCCATCGGTGCCGGCGAAATCATCGTTACGGCCCGACGCCGCGATGAGACGCTGCAGAGCACGCCAGTGGCGATCACCGCCATCAATACCTCGATGCTGGAAAACAAGGCTTCTACCAGTATCGCAGATCTGCAAGGTGCTGCTCCTGGCCTGTTGATCACCCAGCAGAACTCTGGTGCGCAGGCGGCCAACCTGTCGATCCGTGGCCTGACCTACGCTGACATTGAAAAGTCGCAAACGCCGACAGTTGGCGTTGTCGTCGATGGCGTTACCATCGGCACCAACACGGGCCAGCTGCAAGACGTATTTGATATCGGTCAGATCGAAGTTCTGCGCGGACCTCAAGGCACTTTGTTCGGGGCAAACACCATCGGCGGCGTGATCCTCATCAATCGCACCAAACCGACCATGGAGCCAGGCGGCAAGGTTGAATTCGCCTATGGCAAGTTTAACACCTGGAGCGGCAAAGCCATCCTCAATTATGGCAACGGCAGCACGTGGGGCGTCAAGGGCTGGTACTTCCACAACGAGAGCGACGGCTATTACTACAACACGATTTACAAGCGTAACGCCGGCGGCGGCAAGTCTGACGCCTATGGCGGCTCGCTGCTGTTCAAGCCGGATGGATCGGCTTTTGATGCCCAGTTGACAGTCGAAAACGTTGTCCAGTCGTTCGAACCTGTGAATGTCAGTCTGACCAATGCAACTGAGGCATTTGCGGGCCTTATTCCCGTTCCAGCCAACCTGCTTCAGGTGGCCAACGCTCCGACGTTCAGCCGTTATCGCGCGCCCGCTGCAACCTTGACCATGAATGCCGATGTGGGCGCGGTGAAGCTGACTGCGATTACGGGCTGGCGGCACAGCACGGAACAGCAAACCCAAGATTTTGGCACTTCCGGCTTTTACTATGCCCGGCGAGAACAGACCTATACCCAATGGAGCCAAGAACTGCGCGTCGCAGGCAAACTGGGCGATCAGATTGATTTCGTCGTCGGAGGCATTTTCTTCGACGCAAAGTATAAACTTACCCAATGGACTGCCGTTGGCGGCGGCGCAAACCCGGCGCCCGCGCTCTTTGCGACGACAAATCCAAGCAGCGTTGCACCTGGCGAGCAGATCGTGAACGGCGCGCACCAGAACTACGCCGTGTTTGGTGACATCAACTGGGCGTTTGCCGAAAACTTCCGTCTGAACATCGGTGGCCGCTGGTCGCATGACAACAAAAAGCTCGACAACGGGTTTTTTACAGTTGTCGGCGGCCGCAATACAACCTTTGCGCCGGTCGGATCGGGTGACGCGAGTTTCAGCAAGTTCACCCCCAAGGTTGGGATCGACTGGCGGCCAAACAGCGATACCATGCTCTATGCCTCATGGTCGCGGGGCTATCGTTCGGGAGGGTTCAGCCCGCGCGCGGGAGACGCGACCTATGCCAGCACGGCATTCCAGCCTGAGACGGTCGACGCCTATGAAATTGGCGCAAAACTCTCTGCTATGGATCGCAGGCTGACATTCAACATTGCCGGTTTTATCTCGCGCTACAAAGATATGCAGCAAAACCTGACCGTGCCCTGCACCTGCGCCACCGGCAACCAAACGGTGACCGGTAATGTCAGCGGCGGTGCAACCATCAAGGGCATCGAATTCGAGGGATCATTCAAACCGATTGAAGGACTGAAGCTTTCAGCTTCCGCAGCTCTGACGGACTCGCACTTCAATAACTACGTCATCGCCACGGCCTTCAATGCTGCGCGGGTTGCGACAGCCTTTGCCAATTATACCGCGAACAACTTGATTTACGCGCCGAAGTTCAGTGGTTCACTCAGTGCAGAATATACCGCGCTGACATCATTTGGTAAGGTCATCGGCAATCTTGGACTGCGCCACATCAGCCCCTACGATCAGCAGATCTCGAATGGCCCCAGCACCTTGTCTGGCATTACGACGATCTACGCCGGCAATGACGCCCGCGTGCGCACCAAGACGCAGGATTTGATCGACGCCAGTGTTCGGACGGAGTTCAACCTTGGCGGGGCTGACGCCTATTTTACCGTGTTCGGACGGAATCTGGCTGATGTGCGGACCACCACGGCGGCGTTCACTGTCGCTGGCCTTTGGTCCTTCGGATCAACGCTGGAGCCGCGCACTTTCGGTGCGATGATCGGCGTGAAGTTCTGATCGTCGCGCAACACTAACTCTCCAGCCTAGCGGGGGCGCAGGCACTATGCTTGTGCCCCCGACCTTTTTTGAGGAATCTGACATGGGCCGTCTTGCAGGAAAGATCGCGCTAGTAACTGGCGGTGCTTCGGTTCCGGGGCTGGGCAGTGCGACTGCGCGTCGTTTTGCCGATGAAGGCGCGATCCTTTATATAACGGATCGCGACCATGCGGGAGCCGAAGCCGTTGCACGGGCTATCCGCGACGCAGGCGGCAATGCCAATGCGCTGGCGCACGATGTTACCAGCGAGACCGATTGGGACAGGGTCATGGCGCGCATTCACGATGAACAGGGGCGGCTTGATGTGCTGGTCAACAATGCCGGTATCGCGGTGCTGGGCATGCTGGAGACGGTAAGTACCGATGATTGGCGCCGCCAGCTGAACGTCAATCTGGACAGTGTGTTCTTTGGTTGCAAGCGGGCGGTCGCAGCGATGCGCGCGGCAGGAAACGGCGGCTCGATTATCAATATATCGTCTGTCGTGGGCCTTGTCGGAGTGCCGGGATGCACTGCCTATGCCGCGGCCAAGGGCGCCGTGCGGGTCATGAGCAAGACGATTGCCCTCGAATGCGCAGGCGACAATATCCGGGTCAATTCGGTCCATCCCGGCATGATCATGACCAACATCCAGGGCACAGCGGCAGAAGACAACGCTGCCAATTACGACGCAACCCTGGCGTTGATTCCGATGGGCCGGATGGGCGTGCCCGCAGACGTCGCCCACATGAACCTGTTCTTGGCGAGCGACGAGGCCAGCTATGTTACCGGGGCGGAATTCGTGGTCGATGGCGGCATGGTGACCGGCTGATCGGGATTATGCCGCCAGCCTGACAATCACTTTGCCAGTGCTGCGTCCTGTTAGCATCGCGCCATAGGCATCCAGCACGTTTTCGAGTTCCGAAAATTCGGTAAAGCGCATGGCTAGGCGGCCATCGTCCAGCCACTGGCGCAGCTGCGGCATGAATTCCGCGCCTCTATGCAGGAAATCCGGGATGAAGAAGCCTTCGATTCGCAGCCGCCGCATCAGAACCTGATCGAAGCGGGCGGGGCCAGGCAGCGGGGTATCGCGGTCGTAGGCCGCGACCATTCCGCAAATGGCGACCCGGCCATAATGCGCCATGTTGGGCAGGACAGCATCAAGCATCGGTCCGCCCACATTGTCGAAATAGGCGTGAACTCCGCCTTGGATCCGGGCGAGCTCTTCGGCAACGTTCTGCCCGCGATAGTCGATGGCGATGTCGACTCCAATTTCGTCGCGCAGGAACCGGCATTTTTCGGGGTCGCCCGCGATACCGATAACGTTGGCGCCAAGGTTACGACCTACTTGGCAGGCGAGGCTGCCGGTGGCCCCTGCTGCGGCCGAAACGACAAGCCATTCGCCGGGTTTGATCCGGGCCACTTCCTGCACGCCGACCAGCGCTGTCCAGGCGTTCATTCCCAGCGCGCCAAAATGCTGGCGCAGATCACTGAGGCTATCGTCAACCACTTCAAGCCCAGCCGTATCGGGCACGACAGTGGAATAGTCAGCCCATTGGCCGAAACCGCGCACCAGCGCGCCCTTGGCAAAGCGCGGGTCGCGGCTCTCGCAGATTTCACCCAGACATAGCCCGACCATCCGGTTGCCCAGCGGCAGCGGCGGCTGATAACCATCGTTGCGCGGGCTCATCCACATCCGGGTTCCGGCATCCATCGACAGCCAGCGCGCGGCGATCCGCACCTCGCCTTCGGCCAGCGGAGGCAGGACTTCGCTTTGCAGACTAAGCGCTGAAGCAAAGTTATGGCCCTGCGGATGGTGGTCAAGCTGCCAGAAGCGGTTTGTCGTCATGGCCGGGATTAAACGCCTTTGGGCGCGTGCTGCCGGTGGATGTTGCGGAATGTGCGGCTGCTGAAAAGCCAGCGTCCGTCAACTTTGACACAGGTGTCATCGTAAACCCCTCGGTCGCGCATGGTCACGCCATACTGGTCATAGACTTCGGCGGTGTAGCTACGCATCACGGCCTGGTCACCGTTGACTTCGATCAAGCCGGGCCATGCCTCGAACATGATGCCGGGATAAGCCTTCATCGCTTCGACCCACATGGCCACGATCGCGCTGCGCCCGCGGGTTACTCCCAGTTCGGGGTAGTCGGGCAAAGACCATAGCCCGTCCTCTGCCCAGGTCGCGCCCCAAGCAGCAGAATCGCATCGGGTGACGGCGTCGGCATAGGTTTCCAGCAATTCGCGGATGGCGAGACGGTCCTCGGCGGGGCCGGTGTAGGGCATGGCATGCTCTCCTAGGATTGTTTTACATGCCAAGCCTAACGGCGCTAGATCAGCTTGAAACCTATAGCATGTGTGAGGCTCGGGCGCTTCATGTTGCGCAGCATTTTCAAATTGTGCTGCCGCCATCCACGCGGAATTCTGTACCGGTGGCGAAGGCGGAGCGGCACGGCGACATCGGCTTCTATATCAACCTACAGAGCGATCTTGTTGCCCGCCTATATCCACATGCTGGGCAGCGAGGAGCAGTAGGCACGCGTCATGCCGGGGATCATCTCTGGTGAGACGATCCTCGCTGTCGCGATGACCGAGCTCTCCACCGGCCGCACGGCATCAGCCTGTTCTTGGTCGAACGCGGCATGGAAGGCTTCGAACGCGGCCGCAAGCTCGAGAAGATGGGCCTCAAGAGCCAGGACACCACCGAACCGTTCTTCAATGACGTGACGGTTCCCGAAGAGAACCTACTGGGTGAGGGTGGTGAGGGATTCAAGTATCTGGCCCGGATGCTGGCGCAGGAGCGCTTGGTCGCAGCCATTGGCTACCGCTACGGGCTCGTAGATCCCTCCTCCCCGCTACCATTCAAATAAATCCACAGGCGCGCAGGGTATCCCGAGCGGCAAGGAAATCAGCTGAGGCGGATTTTGGTCAGCTTCTCTTCCCATGCCAGGGCATGCGCGACAAGCGCGTCGAGGTCGGCAAAGCGGGGCTGCCACGGCAAGGTAGCGAGAATTCGGGCGTTGCTCGAGACAAGCGAATCGGGATCGCCGGCGCGGCGGGGTCCGAGGCGGCGTTCGAGGGTCTTGCCGGTCACCCTGTCGACTGCGTCGAGCACTTCGAGCACCGAAAAGCCGCGGCCATAGCCGCAATTCATTGTCAGTGAGCGGGATGGATCGGCAATCAGCGCCTCAAGCGCAAGGACGTGCGCCGCTGCAAGGTCGGAAACATGGATATAGTCGCGCACGCCGGTGCCGTCGGGCGTTGCATAGTCGGTGCCGAATACGTCGACATGGCTGCGTTTGCCCAGCGCCGCTTCCACAGCGACCTTGATCAGGTGCGTTGCACCCGCTGTCGACTGCCCGGTGCGGCATTGTGGATCGGCTCCGGCCACGTTGAAATAGCGCAAGGCGCAATAGTTGAGCGCGTGGGCGAAAGCGACGTCAGCGAGCATCAGCTCGGTCATGAGTTTGGACGTGCCATAGGGATTGATCGTCAGCGTTGGACTGTCTTCAGAGACGGGCGAGACTTTGGGCGCACCATAGGTCGCCGCAGTCGAGCTGAAGATGAAATGCGGCACGCCTGCCGCGACTGCCGCAGCGATCAGGGTGCGGCTCTTGGCGGTGTTGTTGTGATAGTATTTGAGCGGGTCGCTGACGGATTCCGGCACGATGATCGATCCGGCGAAATGCATCACCGCGCGGGTGCCCCGTTCCGCGAATATCCGCGCGAGCAGCGCTTCGTCGGCAATATCGCCTTCGTAAAACGCGACCTGATCGGGTACCGCCCAGCGAAAGCCGGTTGAAAGATTGTCTATCACTGCCACTGGCCAGCCAGCGTCAACCAGCGCCAGAACTGCATGGCTGCCGATATATCCGGCGCCGCCGGTGACCAGTACGGATGGTTTGTCGCTCATGCGTGCTTAACCCCTTGCGCGAAGCCCCTGTCCGCGCAGTCGCGCAGAAATGCCATTTCCCAATGATTTCGCAAGCGCAAACCTGATTATGCCAGCAATGCCAAGCTCCGCCATCCCAAAATGGTGCACTGCACAAAAAATTTGATTGACCGCGATCTAGGCTAACGTAGTCTTCATCAATCCACCGACTCCTGTGGATACAAGCCGATGAGTCGAACCGGGCGGGATGCGCGCACAGGCACTGCAAGCATGGTGCTTGTCCAGGAGGTTCCTATGCCGTCGATGCTCAACATGCCCCTAGCCCGCAGCACTCCTTTGATGCCGAGCTGCAGTGGTCACCGTTTCGATCCGTCAATCCTGCGCGAATACGACATCCGCGGCGTGGTCGGCGAAACACTCGACAAGCGCGACGCCTGGGCGCTCGGGCGTTCGTTCGCCAGTGAAATCCGGCGGCATGGCGGCAGCCGCGTGGCCGTAGGCTATGACGGACGGCTGAGTTCTGTGGAGCTGTCGCAGGCGCTGTGTGCTGGGTTGGTCGAGACCGGCTGCACCGTCGTCGACATTGGCCTCGGTCCAACCCCTATGCTCTATTTCGCTGAGGCCGAATTGCAGGTCCAGGGCGGTATCGAGGTCACCGGCAGCCACAATCCTTCCGGGCACAACGGATTCAAGATGGTGATGAATGGTGCCAGTTTTTTCGGCGAAGACATCCAGCGGCTGGCGCGCATGGCGGAGATCGAGGACTGGATTGACGGCGAGGGGGATATTGTCGGCTACAACATCGAATATGCTTATCTGGAGCGATTGCTCCAGGGTCTGACGCTCAAGCCACACCGGATTGGCTGGGACTGCGGCAATGGTGCGACTGGCCGCATCGTCGAGCAGCTGGTCAAGCGCCTGCCGGGCGAGCATCACGTGCTCTTTGCCGAGATCGACGGACGCTTTCCTAACCATCACCCCGATCCCACCGAAGAACACAACCTCGCAGACCTCAAGCGCCTCGTTGCTGAAAAGAGACTCGATTTCGGCGTTGCATTTGACGGCGACGGGGACCGGATCGGTGCGGTCGATGCCATGGGCCGCGTGGTCTGGGGCGACCAGCTGCTGGCGATCCTGGCCGAGCCGCTGCTGGCGCGCCTGCCGGGGGCGACGATCATTGGCGACGTCAAAGCGAGCCAGGCGCTTTATGACCGCATCGCCGAACTGGGCGGAAATCCGCTGATGTGGAAGACCGGCCACAGCCTGATCAAAACCAAAATGAAGGAATGCCACAGCCCCTTGGCCGGCGAGATGAGCGGCCACATTTTCTTCGGCGAGCGCTGGTACGGCTTCGACGATGCAATCTACGCCGCGCTGCGCCTGATCGAGGCGGTGGACGAGCTTGGCGGTTCGCTGACCGATCTGCGTTCGGCCATGCCTGCCATGGTCAACACGCCGGAGCTGCGTTTCGAGGTTGATGCGGCCCGCAAGTTCGCAGTGGTCGAAGAGGTGCTTGCCCGGCTTGACCGTTGCGGAGCTGAGGTTGATCGCACCGATGGCGCGCGGGTCACGGCGCGTGGTGGCTGGTGGTTGCTGCGCGCATCGAATACGCAGGAAGTGCTTGTAGCCCGCGCTGAAGCGCCCGACGAAGCGACGCTGCAAGCGTTATTGGGTGATATCGAGCTACAGTTACGGGCTTCTGGCGTCAGCGGAGCGATGACGCATTAAGCCATGTATGGGATTGGCAGGGCGTAATTCAGTCCGCGCTCTTCAGACCAAGCTGTAAACGGAAATAATTCCAACCCAAAGCAATGCCGGCAAGCCCGTTATGATCGCCAATCTCACGGCACCGGGCCAGCGGCTATGCTCCAGGGCGATATCCTGACCGAGTGGCGCAGTCGGAACGAGACCGAGCAGTGAGCGATTGCGGGAAAATTCATGAATCATGATTGAAGTTCCATCGGCACCACCCAGCGATAGCGCCCGGGTGGTAAATTCTCGATTAACGGCAGGTGGTCCGGTTCGTTAAAAAACGAAAACTGCGATGAGCGCCCAGATTGCGGCGCTTGCGAGCACTCCACAGACTATGCCGCGGGCCGGAACAGATTTTCTGGCCGCGGTATCATCGGGCGGCTGAATTTCCGGAATGTCGAATGCAGCGGGTTTGCGGATCTCGGCATGGGATCGCCGTTCGACTGGCGTGGCACTGTCGTGCCCCTGCGCACTTTCAATTGCCATCACTCTCACACCGCTTATCCTTTACAACCCGGATCGCTTTGGCTCTGTGGCCAATCTCCTTGCAGCTCTCGCGTGGTAAATGTGGAGCCTGCGCCACAGTCTTTACTGCAAACTGGGCCCGCTAGGAAGCCTGCCAGCCTCGCACTGCCCCAGAAACGTGCCATTTTGGCCAGTCGCAACGCTGTCCAGTCGCCCGATCCGCCAACGTTTGTTGCGGAAATCCAGCCCGTCAAAGGCAATCCGGGGCATAAATTTGCAACAAAAGTTTTGCATCTGCGAACGGAGCAAGCACTTGCTTGGGATTCGTCGAAATCATTCAGCAACGACCGATCAGCTTAATCCGGCGACAGGCTGGTTCGCAAGCGATCGTGCCATAACTTTATTGCAATGCGGTAATTGCAGTATCCAGCAGAAAACGTGCGTTTTTGAGACAACTTTGGAAAATTTTCGCATGTCTTATGTTGCGGTGCGGCACGACTCGTGTCATGTTTGAAATCCCAAGAGTTGGTGGCCATTTTCGTGGCTGGAACCAGGGAGGTTTTGTGCGACACACGCGAATCGTCCTGCTTTTCTTAGCGTTCTTTGCGCTTCACGCCGCATCTATTGCTGCGGCGCAGCAGATGGTCACGGGTGAGGCCGTCAGCGATGTTGGCTATGCATTGGGGCCGGGTGATAAAGTTCGGATCATTGTATTCAACGAGCCGTCGTTATCTGGCGAATTCGGCATTTCGGATGCTGGCAAGATCGCCTTTCCGTTGGTCGGCGGGATCGCGGTGTACGGCAAATCCGTCGGCGAGGCACAGGAGCTGATTCGCGCCACTCTGGCTGACGGTTACGTCAATCTTCCGCAGGTCTCGCTCGAAGTCATCAAGTACCGGCCCTACTATATCTACGGTGAAGTTGTTCGCTCGGGCGAATACCCGTTCGCTTCGGGGCTGACTGCGCAGCAGGCGATAGCGACGGCGGGCGGCTATTCCTACCGCGCCGCGCGCCGCCACGTTTTTATCCGGCGCGGCGGCGAGACGGTGGAGACTCGTCTCGATTTCAAGACCAATCCGACAATACTGATTCTGCCTGGCGATACCCTGCGGGTAGGTGAGAGGCGATTTTAGGTGCCGGACCGGGGCAACCACAGGCGGGCATGATGGAACAGGCGGGCAAAAGCGCGACCATTCTCAGCTTGCAGGTGCTGCGGGCAGTTGCCGCCTTTATGGTCGTTGCCCATCACTTCTTCGAATATCCACGGCGCTACCTCACAGAATGGCCTGAGACTCATGTCGGAGCTGCGGGGGTTGATATCTTCTTCGTTATCTCTGGTGTCGTCATGGCGCTTACCACGGCCCGCGACCAGTTCGATCCCTGGCATTTTCTGCGCAAGCGTGTCTGGCGGATCGTGCCGCTTTACTGGCTGATCACCACTCTGGTTCTGGCAATGTTGCTGTCAGGAATGTCACCACTAGGCCTGCACAGCTGGAACGCCTGGGATGTTGCCGCGTCCTACCTCTTTCAGCCGAGCACGCATGGTCCGATTCTGGTTGTTGGCTGGACGCTCAACTTTGAAATGCTGTTTTATGTCTTTGTTGCCGCCACTGCCTTTATCGCAGGCCAGCGGCGGCGGACGGCCGTGCTTGCGATCATGCTGACATGCCTTTGCCTTGCCGGTTTTGTGCTTGGGGTGCGGCAGGGGACTGGGGCCACGAGCTATGCCGAATTGCTGCTCAACAGTCTGCTGATCGAATTTCTCGCGGGCTTCCTGCTTGGACGCTTTTACCTAAGCAACGCCGCGAGCGGCCTATCGCGCGATTGGCTGAACTGGGCCGGATGGCTTGCCGGGGCTGCATCGCTTGTCCTGTTCGCGCTCGCTGCCACAGTTGATACGATGCCCGAGGCGTGGCGGATCGTCGTGTTCGGCCTGCCGTCGGTGTTGCTGTGCATGTCCGCGCTGCTGCTTGAGAAAGGAGGGCTTGCGCTTCGATCGCGCACCCTGCTGTTTCTCGGCGACGCCAGCTTTGCGGTTTATCTGACCCATCCATTGATCGGGCAGACCTTTGAAAAGCTCTCAGTTCAATTCCTGCCGCAAACGCCGGTCAACATCATCCTTGCTCTTGGCGGAGCTGTAGCTGCCACTGTTCTCATTTCCGCGGCCCTGCATCTTTGGGTTGAGCGCCCGATGCAGGCGTTCGGGCGATCATGGGTCGATAATCCAAGCTTTGATTTCATGACGGCGCGGGGGCGCAAGCGCAGCATCCAGACCAGCCAGACGGTCTGACACGGCAAGGGGTAACGTTTTGATGGTTTACGACACGATCAAATCCTGGGTGCAGCGGCTGGTGGATGCCTGGAAGCTTCACGACCGGTACCGTATTGTGGACCATGTGCCGGACGCGCGAACGCTCGTAGTAATGCTCGCGGGGTACAAGCCTGACCTATGGGCCACAGTAATGCCGCGTTTCGCCGTTGCGATCCCGGATGGTGCGACCGTCTGTCTGGTCTCACCCGGCCTGTGGAGCGAGGACATCTCCGCGATCGCTCGCGCGCACGGTTGGACCTATCTCAGCACCAAGACCAATGACGTCGCGCTGGCGCAGAATGTCTGCCTGAAGTTGCATCCGCAGGCCGAGATGGTCGTGAAGCTCGACGAAGATATGTACCTGCTTCCCGGATCGATCCAGAAGCTGATCGACTATTACCGCGAGCTCAAGCAGGCCGGGGTGGTCAACCCCGGCTTTGTTGCTCCTTCGATCCCGGTCAATGGATACAGCTACCGCCAGCTGCTCGACCGTCTGGGACTGCTCCAGGCCTTTGAACAGCGCTTCGGCGTTGCGCAATACGCCACCACAGGGATTCCGGTTTCCGACGATCCCGAGGCCGCACGCTGGATGTGGGAGCACACCGCCCCGTTGGAGCGCACCGCAGACCTCTTGCAGCAAGACGAGCCGCCTTTGCTGGTCTCGCCGATCAAGTTCAGCATCGGGCTGATCGTCTTCGAGCGGCGCTTCTGGGAAGAAATTCGCTACTTTCCCGTCTATCGCCACCGGCTGTGGGCCGGAAAGAATACGCTGGGGGCCGATGAAGAATTCCTGTGCAAGGAATGCTTCGACCGCTCGCGCCCGATCGTCGTCCATCCGCGCGTCGTCGCCGGGCATTTCTCGTTCGGCCGCCAGTATGACCGGATGCGGGCACTGCTGGGCGAGCGTCCCGAACTGTTCGCGGCCGCCTGACACAAGGCAATTGCAGGGGTAACCTTATGGCACGGAAATACGACTGGATCATTGTTGGCGCGGGCTTCACCGGAGCGGTGTTGGCCGAACGGATCGCCACCCAGCTTGGCAAGAAAGTGCTGGTGATCGACAAGCGCGATCACATTGCCGGCAATGCCTACGACGAGCGACAGGGCGACCTGCTGGTCCACCGCTATGGACCGCACATCTTCCATACCAATTCAAAGATGGTTTGGGACTACCTCTCACGCTTCACCGCCTGGCGGCGCTATCATCACCGGGTACTTGGTCACATCGACGGTGAGCTGGTGCCGATCCCGTTTAACCTGCAAACGATCGAGCAGCTGTTCCCCGCGCGCATGGCGGAACGGATCAGTGACAAATTGCTGTCGACCTATGGTTTTGGCGAGAAAGTACCGATCCTCAAGCTGCGGCAGAGCGACGATCCCGAACTGCGCTTCATCGCCGATTTCGCCTATGACAAGGTGTTCAAGAACTACACCTTCAAGCAATGGGGGCTGCGCCCCGAGGATCTTGACCCGCATGTCACGGCGCGCGTCCCGGTTTTTCTCGGCCGCGACAGCCGATACTTTCAGGATATCTATCAGGCGATGCCTGCCGACGGTTATACGCGTATGTTCCAGCGGATCCTCGACAATCCGTTGATCACAGTTTCACTGGCGACCGAATGGCGCGAGATTTCCAGTGCGGTGCAATATGAACACATGGTCTTTACCGGGCCGATCGATGAGTTTTTCGATTATTCGAGCGGTCCCTTGCCTTATCGCAGCCTGCGCTTCGAATTCGCTGAGGAAGGGCGCGGGTCGGCCCAGCCGGTAGGCACCGTCAACTATCCCAACGAGTATGATTTCACCCGCATCACCGATCAGCGCCACCTTGACGGCAATCTCGATGCCGATCCCTTGCTGATCTACGAATATCCGGAGGCCTATGTGCCCGGCCAGAACGAGCCCTATTACCCGATCCCGACCGCAGAAACTGCGACACTGCTGGCGCCCTATCAGGCCAAGGCGAAAGAACTGGCGGGGCGGGTGCTCTTTGCGGGGCGTCTTGGCGACTATGCCTACTACAATATGGATCAGGCTTGTGCCCGGGCGCTCAGCATGTTCGAGAAGTCGATTCGCCCCTTGTATGAGAGGGTTGCTGCCTAAAGCTGCAAAATCCGCTCTGGTTTAAGCCTGCCCAGAAGTGCGTCGGCAAGGCCCAGCCAGTTGCCGCGCATGCGGCCAAGCCGGTCCACCCAAGGTTCGGGCCGCAGCGATTTGACGTGGTTGCTGATCACATTGCCCGCCATCAGTCGCAGTGCAAAACTGCGCGACATGGTCCCTTTGCGCCACAGATAAAACGGGTTGGCGATCTGGGAATAGCCAAGCCGCAGCCCTGAGCCGCGGCCGCCTTTTGCGCCCTGGTGGACGCCAGCAAAGGCATTGGATTTGACGATCCGTCCGCACGCACTGACCTGCACCGCGAAGTCGATGTCCTCCTGCCAGGCATAGAGCGGCAGCCTTTCATCGAAGCGCACGGCGCCGATCATGGCAGAGCGATAGACCATGTTGCAGCCATAAAGCCCTTCGAGGTCGTGCTCGATGCGAATGGGGTCAGCTACGGCGGTGTCATAGAAGTCGACCGTTGCCAGTGCCGTGCCATAGTCGATCCCGGGCCCGTGAATGCCGTCGGCGAGCAACAGTCCATTGGCCCCGGCGATGCCGGGATTTGCAGCAAAAAGCTCGGCAGCGCGGGCAATACAGCTCCGCGCAGGAACGTAATCGTCGTCGAAGAACGCGATCAGGTCGCAATCGTTGAGAACGCGTTCCATCGCGCGGTTGCGTTGGGCCGGTAGGCCCGCAGTTCCCATGACCACTTCGCCACCGGGATAGAGCAGCTCTGCGGCTGGCAGATCGCTGTCGCGTACCACCGAATAGACTACGCGGTGTGGCGGATGGGTTTGCGCAGCGAGGCGTTCGGTCCACTGCTGCAACTCGGTAGCGCGGCCGATGCTGGCGATAACCACCGCAACGCGCATGTCAGCAGCTTTCATGCTGGCACCGCCACAGCGCTTGGGGTCGGGGCCTCCAGAACCTCGGCGATAACCTTCTCGAGACCTGCTGCGGCGCGATCCCATGTGAACGCGCTCGCCCGCCGGACTCCGCGTGCGCCGTAGAATTCACGGGCCCAGCTATCGAGGCACAGCCTGCGCAGCGGTTCGATCCAGGCATCAGGATCTGCCGGATCGGCATAGATCGCCGCATCGCCGCACACCTCGGGCAGCGCGCCGCAAGGGGCAACTACAGCCGGACAGCCAAGCCGCATTGCCTCCAGCGGGGGCAAGCCGAAACCCTCGGTCGTCGAAGGAAATGCGAGGCATCCCGCCGCTTCCATCAGTGCGCGCATCTCGGCATCGGTGACCTTGCCGGTAAAGCGGACATTGGTCGGCACCGCATGCCCGGCACTTTCAAATTCGGCCTTGGTCGAAGCGCCGACCAGCACCAAAGTCAGCTCTGCCATCTGCGAATCCGCGAAGGTGCGCAGCAGCAATGCGATGTTCTTGTGCGCCTGCAAGTTGGCGAGCGCCACGACATAGCGCCTTGGCGCAAGGCCCAGACTGGCAACCACGCCGGTGGCGGAAGGCGTCGCAAGGATGTGATCGACGCCGTTATGGATAACCACAATCCGATCGCGCGGGGCGACTCCGGCCTTGACCAATTGCTCGCGCGAATAGTTCGACACCGTAATCACATAGCGGTGGCGGCGGCCGATCATCGGCAGGGCGAAACGGTACCACAGCCGGAACGCGCGGCTGTACGATGCGGGCGTAAGAAACACCTGCGCATCGTGTATCATGGTGATCGCGTCGCGGCGGAACAGCGGGGCCAGATTGCATAGGCTGACCAGCAGCCGACCACGGCTGCGCCAGGGTAGCGAAAACTGCTCCCAGAATTGCCAGGTTAACAGCCCCCCGACCACAATTGAAATCGCGCCATAGTGGGGCCGCCACTTGATCGAGCGCGGGGCAAGCACCCGCATTTCGGGAGCAGCTGGATCGCGGTTTTGGCGGCGCGCATAGGCCTGAATCAGCTCATGCGCGACCCGGTGCACGCCGGTTGGCGAAGCGCTGAGGAATTTTCCGTTGAAGTCGATTCCACGGGCGTGATCCATGGGCGATTCGTATCATGCTGCATTGCAAAAAAACAGTACAAATCCGGGCGCTGAACCAGTTTGTTCGAGGCGTTCGACTTTGGGACGGCGGATTCCGCAAATTGCCACAAAACTTGCGGTAATGCGTCATTCAGGATAGGCTCTTTGAGCAGTTCCGTGATCCCGCGTCCTGCTTCTAATCAAGGGAACCTGGTCATATTGCGACTGCGAAAAGACTGGCGCATTTCAAGGCGCACCGTGATGCCTCTTGGGGTGTTCGTGGCTCTTGCCATGGGGCCCGGATTCTCAAGCGCACAGGACAGCCCCGACCAAGCTGTCAAGGACGCTCCCGAGCAGGATACCCGTCCGATTACGGTGGTCGAGCGACAGGCAGAAAGACGCCAGAAGCTGGGCATCGAGGTTGGCGTGATCCGCCTCTATCCTGAGTTGGGGGCACGGATCGCCTATGATTCGAACGTCTATGCTGCGCCGGTCGGTGCGGGTGATGCGGTCACCACGCTACACGGCGGGCTGGCAGCACACTATGACACCGCCAACGCATCGATCCGTCTTTCGTCTGAACTGCGCCGCAGCTTCTACAAACGTTTTAGTTCGGAGGATGCGACCCAGTGGCGTGCCGGACTTTCCGGCTCTGCCAATCTTCCTGCCAATTTGAAGCTCGCCGCTGGTCTCTCCCACGCCCGGCAGGTTGAGCCGCGGACATCTTCCGGAGCGCCAGTCGCGGCAGGCGGGCCTGCGCGATACAAGGTGACGAGCGCGGATAGCGAGCTCAAGTGGCAGGGCGCGCGGCTCAGCCTTGCTTTGGGCGGAAATGCTGCATGGTATCGCTATGCCGACATATCTAGCGGTGGCGTGCTCGCGGACCAGCGCCTGCGCGACTTCGACTATCTGGCCGCGCGCATGCGGCTGGATTATGACCTCGATGGTGACCGACTTCTGTTCGCTGAGATCGAACGGCATTGGGGCAATTACCGCCTGCCGGAACTCGGAACCGGGGCTAACCGCGATACGCGCGGCTGGCAGGCCAGCGTGGGAATGTCCTCCTCGATCACGCCGCTGCTGCGCGGGCGGGCCAGTGTCGGCTTTCTGCACGAGACTTTCCGTTTGCCGTCAGCCAAGCCGGTTTCGTCGGTGGCGTTCAACGCCTCGCTCGACTGGCTGGCGTCGCCGATCACCACGTTGCACCTCGATGCCTCACGGCGGCTGGAGAACAGCGCATCCAATGACGCCGCTGGCTATCTCTCCACGCACCTGTTGCTGCGCGCCGATCATGAGCTGACACGTGAGACGCTGATCGATCTTGGCGTTACCTTTGACAGCGCAGACTTTCGCTCGATCGACCGGAACGACAAAGTCTATGGCGTCGAACTGGGTGCACGAAGGCAGCTGACGCGCGGGCTTTCGGCAGGATTGCGCACCGGCTATCGCTGGCGCAAGTCGGCAGGCGCACAGCGAGGCTTTGACTATGATCAGGTAACCGCGACGCTCAATCTGAATTACGATTTCTGACGATGATCGTCCGCGCCGCCATTCTGGGAGGCGCGGTGCTGATTGGCGCAGTCGCGGTATGGCAACCGCTGGTGGGCCGCTTTGCGCATATCGCCCGGCTCGAAGTGGCCGAAGCGCTCGCCGCGCCGCGCCGCCCGCCACGCGCCAAGCCTGAAAGCGCGGAAGCCTTTGCCGACAGCGTGGGAGTCGTCGTCCATCTGGTCTATGCCGACAGTGCCTATGCCAACTGGCCGCATGTCAAGGCGTCGCTCGACTGGCTGGGCGTGAAGCACTTGCGGGAGATTGCGCCGCTGCCGGGAAATGCGCGGATTGAGCATGTCCATGCCGCTGCCGAGGAAGGCTTCCGATTTACCTTTCTTGTCCTTGGGCAGGTGCCGCTCGCAGATTCCGTTGCGGCGCTTTCGGCCTTCGAGCGAGCCCATCCCGGCGCGGTCGCAGCGATAGAAGGGCCCAACGAAGTCAATAACTTTGGCTTCGCATACAAGGGAAGAAGGGGCGACGACGCGGCGCAGATATTTCAGTCTGACCTCTTCGATGCGGTGCGCGGCTCACCCGCGCTCACCCATGTGCCAGTCTATAATCTAACATCCTGGCCTGACCTTGCCGGTAAGGCGGACTTTGCCAATTTCCACTCCTATGCTCACGCTGGGGCACAAGCGCGGGCCACTTTGTTGGGAGACATGGCGCGCCAACAGGTGGTGATGCCGGGTAAGCCGATGGTCCTGACAGAGGCAGGCTATCACAACACGATCGATGCCGGGCTTTGGGAAGGCGTCGATGAGACAACTGCTGCGCCCCTCATGCTCAATCTGCTGTTTGATGCCTGGGCCGCCGGGGTCAGCGAGACCATGCTTTACCAGCTGCTCGACGGCTATCCCGATCCCGGTGGCAAGGACATGGAGCGCCACTTCGGCCTGTTCGACAATGCTTACCGGCCCAAACCAGCAGCCCACGCCTTGCGCAACCTTCTGATCGCCATGCGTGATTCCGGCACAGCAGGAGTGCAGCTGGGCGAAGCGCGTCTCCTCCGAGGGCCCGAGGACATTGCCCTGTTGCAATTGTCACGCGCCGATGGCGCGCGCATCGCCGTTCTATATCGCCGCGCGCCGCTGTGGGATCCGGACCGGGATAGTCCGATCGCCGTTGCCGATGCGCAGGTTTCACTTTCCGCTCCACCGGGGGCGGGTGAAGCGGCCATCCATGCGCCGGTTACCGGCTCCCGGACCCGCGCCGGTTTGGCAAATGGGACTGTCACCCTGCCGCTGGGCGCTGCTCCGCTGATAGTGGTATTTCGCGCGAAACACTGAGCGCCCGGGCGGCGGGAATGCGGTTCACCGCAAGTGCGCCGAGCATCAGCCAGAAAGCCAGCGCGGTGAGCTCCGCGCCTGAAGCGAACAGCGTCACCGTTGCCGTGATCACCCCCGCCTTGAGCCCGGCGAGGTCAGGCGACCATTCGCCGCGATCGTGCTGACCCGGCAGAAGCGATTGGACGACGAAGATGCAGAAAAGCGCAAAGCCGGGAATGCCGGTATTGCCCAGCAGCATCCAGACCAGCCCTGATGCCCGGCTTGAACCGAACCCGGTGCCAAGCCCCCAGGTGGCAAGAAAATTGTCCCATGCCTGCTGGTTCCAGCTGCGCCGCTCGATCGCCGAACTCGACATGCCTTTGTCAGTAACCGTGGCATTGAATATCGACAGGACGGGCTCATGCAAGGCTGGGACCATAACCCAAAGCGCGAGTAGAATCAGGGTGCAGACCGCAACCCCTAAAGTCATGAGCAGCAAAGTTCCCGTCAGAAAACGGCCACGGTCATGGATTGCCATGGCAAGCGGCACCGAGGCGAGCGCTACGCCGAGCCCGAGGTAGGCAGTGGTCGAAGTGGACAGCACGAGGATCAGCGCTCCGCCCAGTGCCAGCCAGCCAAGCCGCCGTGCGCGGTGATCAATGATCGCCACCGAAATCAGGTAGGCAATAAACGGCGCAAGCCCGACAGCAAGCGAAGAAGGCTCGATAAATGTCACGTTGATCCGCGGCACCGCGCCGAAGCTCTGGTCGAGTTGCAAGGCCACGCTGGTGTTGTTGTAAAGGAGCGTGGGCTTGAATTCCATGCCGGCAAATCGCACGACCCACTGCACCAGACCGAGCACGACGAGCAGCGCCACGCCAATCGCGATGCCCTTTCGCAGCGGCGCAAAGCGTGCATCGCGCGCAAGCGTGAACGTCGCGGTGAGGCACGCGAGCATACACAGCACGGCATAGCTCGACTGGTTGAAATTGGTCGGTTCGGGTCTGAGGTAGTATCGCGCCAGTTCCTGCCCCGGGAACAGGCTGCTTTGCAGCGGGAATACCACCAGTGTCCCCCCGAATACCCTTGGCAAGACAATTGCGCTGAAGATGCACCATGCGGTGAATAGCAGCACCAGCGTGTTGAGCCTGCTCGCATGAAACAGCCATTGCAGCTCCTGCTGATCGAAAGCACGAAGGGAAATCGCCGCAATGATCAGGAGCAGAAAGACGAAGCCGGGCTGGAGAAAAAACCCGCCAATGCCAATTGCGGCAGCCGCCTGAAAAATCGAGAGGACCATGCAAGCGGCCAGCATCGTCGCAAGCCCGCACCGCACCGTCAGCGCAGCCACGCCGAGCAGGATCGCGAACCAGACCAGGGTCATGTTGAAACACCTATGGTGCGTGCGCTGGCAGGGTCGGCTGGCTGGGCTTCAACTTTGCGCACCGGGCGCAGCATTGGCTTTTCGACCATCAGGTGCACCGCGATGCCTGCCAGCACGCAGGCGCCAACTACCCCGGCAGCAATCAGCGGCTGCGGGCTTTCGCGCAACACGGCCACATGCTTGAGAGCAAAGGCATAGCCGAGCATCAGGAAGGGATGCGTCAGGTAGATCGCATAGGACGCATCGCCGATCAGCTTGAGCGGGCGATGAAAAGGTGTGGGGGCCTCGCGCAACGCAGCAAAGCCGAGCACGACGAGTGCGCCGCCCAATCCCCAGCCCAGTAGGCGCTCGGGCATCGGCAACTCGTTGGTCGTCGCGATTGGCGACAGGATCGTCGAAGCCGCAATCATGGCAAAACCTGGCAGTGCCACCCAGGCCAGTCCGCGCAGTTGCCTGAATGCTGCAAGCCCGTAGGCGACGGAAAAGCCGAGAGTGAATTCGAGCACGATCAGGTCGCCCATCCGCCGCACTGGCTCGCTTGGCGCAAGTAACGGCGCAATCACTATTCCGGCGCAAAGGACCGCGAGGGTTCCGGCCACGGCAATCGCGCGCGATCTGGCGAACAACATCACCGCGAAAATTCCGTAGAAATAGAGCTCGTAACTCAGCGTCCACGAAACGCCGAGTGCCAGCCGTTCTCCCGGCCACAGCATGGCATTGCGCAGCATGAATCGCGGATCGGGTTCTAGCGATTGGTAAAAGCCTGCGAGCCAGCAAAGGAAAAGACCAAGCAGGCACAACCAGTAGAGCGGAAAAATGCGCAGGAAGCGCTTGCGCAGGAATGTTAACGGACGGACAGCGCCCTCAGTCCCGAAGCTTGATAGCAGCATGACGAGGCCGCTGATCACGAAGAAAATGTCGACGCCCGCAGCGCCCAGAGTGGTAAACCAATCGGGCGCGCGGCCAGTCATGTTGGTAGCGCCATAGGACTCCTCCAGCGTATGGTGCACCGCGACCATGACTGCGGCGATCCCGCGAAGGTACTGGATGCCGACAAGCTGTTCGGTTGGCTTCGCGCCCATCACGCCGCCGCTGGGATCTGCAAGGCAGGTTGTACGAGCGGAGCACCCGGACAAGCGGCAAGCACCTCGCGGATGAAGCCCTCGCGGAATGCCTGCACCGAAAAGCGCTGCGCATTGGCGAGCGCATCCGACGGGCGGAAATCGCTTTCCCAGCTTTCGAACTGGCGGAGCGCGGCGATCAGCGCTTGGCTGGTCTGCTCGCGGAAAAACAACCCTGTCTTGCGCTCGATGACCGTCTCCAGCGCTCCCCCCCGTCCAAAGGCAATCACCGGGCGCCCTGCCGCCTGAGCCTCCACCGGGATGATGCCGAAATCCTCCTCTGCAGTGAACACCAGCGCGCGGGCGCGGGCATAGGCCTGCTGCAATTCAACGTAGCTCAATCGCTCGACGAAGCGCACAGTGGGTCCGGCTCGGGCCATCAGCTTGGCGCGCATCGGCCCGTCGCCCAGCATGAGCAGGGGCAGGCCAAGCGTGGTAAAGGCTTCAAGGGCGATATCGGGCCGTTTGTAAGGCACCATCTGCCCAGCCCACAGGAATTCCTCGCCAGCATCACCGGGCGAAAAATCGCCGACTGACACGGGCGGGTGGACAACCGAGGCTTCGCGCCGCCAGCATTTGGCAACGCGCTGGGCGATGTAGCGCGAATTGGCCACCACATGATCGACCCGCTGCGCCGAGCTGGTATCCCATAGGCGAAGGCGGTGCGCGAGCAGTGGCAGCAAGGTCCGCGTGATCAAGCCCGCCTCGGCGCGATAGACGTGGTATTGATCCCACACATAACGCATCGGCGAATGGCAATAGCACAGCTGCACCGCGTCTGGCCGCAGGATCACGCCCTTTGCTGGGCCGGCTTCCGAGGTGATGACCAGATCGTAGGCGGTAAGATCAAGCTGCTCCAGCGCCAGCGGCATTAGCGGCAAGTAGGTCTGGTAAGACCGTGTCGCCCACGGCAACTTCTGGATGAAGGTGGTTCGCACGTTGCGGCCCCGCAGGTAATCGGAAACCGCTGCGGGGTCATAGACATGGGTGAAAATGTCGGCATCGGGGAATAGCCGACAAATCTCTTCAAGCACCCGCTCGCCGCCGCGCATGCCCACCAGCCAGTAATGGACGATGGCGACGCGCACCGGCTCAGCTCGCGTAGTATTGCGCGAGCTGCTTGTAATAGTAGCTCGCATTGCCAGCTTCTGCCGTGCCGGGCGGAATCATCGTGATGATCACGCCGACATTGCCGATCTTCTGCTGTTTGAGCACCGCCAGTGCAGAACGCAGGGCTGCCATCGGCGTGCTGCGCCAGCGCGCGAGGAGGAGGACGCCGTCGGCCAATGCTACCCGGGCCTGAGCCTCGGCGACTGCGAGCACCGGCCCACAGTCGAGTATGATGAGATCGTAGGCCGGACGCAGTTCAGCGAGGATTCGTTCGACTGCACTGTTGTCGATATCCTCTGTGATCTTGCGGCCTGGGGCAGCGGCGGCAATGAAATCGCAGCCGCTGCCCGCATCGCGCAGAACGGCGTCGGCCAGCGGCACCGATCCTTCGGCAACTTCAACCATCCCTGCCTGCGGGATCATCGACATCAGCTTGGTAAAGCCGCGCCGACGCGTGTCGCAATCGATCACCAGTGCCGTCTTGCCGCTGCGGACAGCCGACCGGGCAAGTGCGAGGGAAGTGCTAGTCTTGCCTTCATCAGCCAGCGCAGAGGTTACTGCGACCACGCCGGGCGGCTCACTTTGCCCCATTGTGCCAATGGCGAGGTGCAAGGTGCGGAAGGATTCAGTATAGTGGGAGTTCGGCAATTCGTCGATCAAGGCGGCGGTATCGACGCTGCGGCTGCCCTCGACCTGCGGCGTATAGCCGAGATAGCGCGCCTGCAGACCGTGCGTGATATCGTCACTGGAGCGGACGCGGTGTTCGAGCACTTCGGCAATCGCGGCGAGTGCCAGGCCAAGCAACAGGCCGACTACAAGCGCGAGCGCATAGGCCATCGACTTGCGCGGGGCTTCGGGTGCCAGAGGTATGGCGGCAGAGGAAGCGAGCCGCGCATCGGATACGGCTTGTCCGCGCACGGACATGAGCTGTTGGTAGCGCGCGAGATATGACTTGTAGAGCGAGCGCTTGGCATCGGCCTCGCGGTTGAGCTCGGCAAGGGCGACCGAGGCGCTGTTCTCGCGTGCCAGCGATGCACGCGCTTCGCCGACGCTGCCGCTGACCGAGTCGAGTCGGCCCCGCGCGGCAGCGGCATCGGCGCTCAACCCTTCGATGATCCGGCTGGTTTCGCGGCGCAGATCCCCTTCAAGCGAGCCACGCTCCTCGTCGAGCTGAGCGACCAGTGGATGCTTCGGACCATAGCGAACCCTGGCCTCGCTCTGCTTCTGGACGACATCTGCCAATTTCGCACGCAGATCGCGGACTACGCCCGAGTTTTGACCCTCGCCAATGCTGCCGTCGCCGACCGCGCCACCGGCCAGCTGACTACGCGCCGCCCCGAGGCGCGCTGACTTCTCCGAGTAAATTGCTTGCGCATCGGCTTCCTGCCGCTGGAACTCGGACATGCGCTGTTCGGTGAGGTCGCCGCGGGTTACGGTCAGCAGGCCGTTGGCCGCCTGATAGCTCGACACAGCCTGCTCGGCTTGGCGCACTTCACCGCGCATTTGCTCGATCTGGGTGCCGAGATAGGCCGCTGCGTCTTCTGTTGCGCCATTCTTTTCGCGCAACTGGCCTGCCAGATAGGCTTCGGCCACAGCATTGGCCATGTCGGCCGCCATTTCGGGATCGCCGGCGCGCGCGGTTATCGAAATGGCGAAACTCATGCCCAGCCGCACGACCAGGATAGAGCGCGAGATAACATCAGCGGCTGCGCCAAGCACAACCTCATTCGATCTGGCTCGGCGCGGATCGTCCGCATTGAGCAGCTTCTTTGCGCGTTCAACGCCGAGGCGCTGCGCCGCGCCCAATGCGATGGCGCGCGAGCGCAACACCTCGACCTGGGTGTCGGCGACACCGCCGAGACTGACGGGCAGGTCAGATAGAACTTGTCCGCCCTCGACGACCTCACGCTGGCGCTGTTCCAATGTGACCACGGCGGTTGCGCTGTAACTCGTCGGCGTCAGGCTCACATACAGGAGCGCCAGCAGAATGCAGACGGCGAGTGCGCCAGCGACCAGTTTCCAGTGTTGCCGAATGGCGCTGGTGATCCATCCCAAACGGATCGGGGTGAACGGGCGGGAAGGGCCCCATTCGACCGGTTGCGGCAAGGCGAGTCGCATCTGGTCCATGCGCGAACTCCATTTATCCGATCAGCGTAGAACAGGCTGGTTGAACGCCTGCTTCGTTGCCAAGTGTAGATCGATATACTGCACTGCAATATGACAGATGCAATGCCTAATGCAAAACATCAAATTCAGGCACGTTCGTAAGAAATGCCTCAATACCGTGCAAAAATGGCGCATTGGCCCGCGCAAAAATGTTTTCGTCAGGGGTAGCCATTGGATTGCGAATCACGCAGTATGTCGCAGGTGCGAAGATTGTCTCGCACTTGCAGCACACAGGGCGACCAATGGCGCATGGGGCGTTGGCATCGACGCTAACTGTAGCAGCGAGGGGCTGGTCCCAGGTCGCAGCTGTTGTCCTCCTGCTTGCGGCGGGGCGCTACCTCGACATCGATGCCTTTGGTGAATTCGCCGTCGCTTCCGCATTGGCCATGATGCTCACGCAATGGGTTGGGGTCGGCTGTTACGAACGCGTGCTCAGCTGTCATGCGGCGGGGCCAGCGCACGATACCGGCCTTTTGATAAATTCGCTCAGTGCGCTTGCAATGGCGGCAATCGGCATGCTGGTCGGCGTGGCGGCATTTTACATTTATGGTTCCTGGACGATTGCGGCGATGGTCTGGTTGCTGGCGCCGCTAGCCCTACCGGCTGGCTGGCGCAGCGCGGGCGAAGCGGCAATGATCGGCGAAGGGCGGCTCGTCCGTTTTGCCGTTTCGACCATCGCCATTGAAACGTTGGCGCTGGGTCTGGGCGTCGCTGCACTGCTGGCCGATCAGGGCGTCTATGCGCTGGTCGCGGCCAAATATGTCCAGTTGGCCTTGGGCGGCCCGGTCCTGCTGATTTGTGCCGGGCGCTGGCCTCGCTTGCGCTTTGACCGCGAGGAAGCGCAAAAGATCTATACCTTGTGGCGTTCTTTGATCGTTGACCGGGTGCTGTCCTATTTCCAGAATTACTCCGCTGATCTGTTGCTCGGCGCGCTGCTGAGCCCGGCGGCAGCGGGGGTTTACCGGATTTCGCTGCGGGTAGTCTCGCTGGTCAATGCAGTCATTGCCGATCCGCTCCGCAGTCTTGGCTGGACTATGCTCGCCCGCGCCAAAGCCCAAGGGCAGAGCACCAGCCACGGGGTCGAAGCTATGATCGGTCTCGCCTACGTGCTGCTGAGCGGACCGCTTGCGCTACTGGCGCTGACCGGCGGCGGTCTGGCAGTGTTGGCGCTGGGCACGCAGTGGGCGCAAGCGGGTCCAGTCATCGCGCTGCTCGCTGGTGCGGCGATGGTCATGCTGCCCTCGCTGCTTTCCGAAGCGGCCTTTGGTGTTGCAGGCGCTACCCACCAGTTGCCGCGGCAACGGGCAATATTCGTTGTTGTCGCACTTTTGCTGATGGTCGTAGCGGCTCCGTTTGGACCTGCGTGGACTGCTGCATCACAGCTCGCCGCAAGCCTGATTTCGCTGGGCGTGGTGCTGCGGGGGCAATCAACCTATCTTGATGTTAGGCCGGCAGGCTATGCCCCGCTCGCAGGCCGCGCCTTGATCGCCGCAGCGGCCGCAGTCGCGGCGGCAACCCTCGCGGGGCACTTGCCCTCGGTTGTTGATTCGCCGCTGCGCGCGGTGAGTGAAGTGGTGGTCGGCATGACAGTCTATGTCGTGCTCGTGCTTGGATCGCCCGCAATGCGCGACAGCTTGCTTGGCTTTGCGCGCGCCGTCGCCGGGCCAGCGCCGAGCCCCAGCCCTGCCGGACTAACCGCTGCGGTGGCAGCATGACGGCTTTGACCGGTAGCACCCCGGGCCTCGACATGGGCGCCGCGTCTGGCGGTGCGGTAACTCCCGAAGCCCCGGCAGCGGCAAGCCCAACCGAACGCCTTGCGTGGCTCGACGCAGCAAAAGGTGTCGGAATCGTACTCGTCGCGCTGGGGCACGCGATGGGCGGACTGATGGATGTTGCGGGAGGCCCCCCGTTACCTGTCCTGCAATCAGTCTTCTTCGTGATCTACACGTTTCATATGCCGCTGTTTTTCTTCCTGTCGGCGGCGCTGGTCAAAAGGCGGATCGAGCGGTCACAGGCGCGGTTTTTCGAATCGATCTGGACCCGCATTGCGGTGCCTTATGTGCTGTGGTCGACGGTCCAGTTCACCCTGATCTATTGTGCAGGATCGCTGGTTAACTCGCCTGTCGATTCATACTGGCCGACCATCGCCGCGTTGCCGTGGCAGCCGGTTTCCCAATTCTGGTTCCTCTATGTCCTAGCGCTGCTGCAGTTGATCAGCCTGATCACACTGTCATTCGCACCGCGCCACGGGGTGTGGATACTGCTTGGCGCGGCGGTTATCCTGCGTGTTGTCGCCTGTTTTGTCCCCGGACCGGGGCCGCTGGGTCAAGTTATGGTCTTCGGCGTTTATTTTGCCGCCGGGCTTGCTCTTGGTGCCCCGGCGATCGGCGTGCTTACCCGGCTGCGCCGCTGGTCGCTTGTCAGCCTGGCCATCGCGGCGGCTCTGTCAGTTATACTTGCGTACCAGTTCTTGTTCGTTCCGCTGCTGGCGGGCATGGCCGACCCCAGTTCGCCGACCCTTGCCGGTTCGGGCTGGGGCGCTGCGGCTATCCCGGCCGCGGTATTGGGGACTATGCTGACAATCGCCGTCGCCGCCCGGTTTCCTCAGCCACTTATGGCCTTCGCCGTCCGGCTCGGCGAGGCCTCGATGGCGATCTATCTCACCCATGTCATAGTCATCGCCGGGACCCGGATCGCCATCCAGCAGTTTTTCGGCCCGACCGATCCTCTGGTGCTCGCGCCAATCCTTGCTGCGATAGGGATCGCTGTGGGGCTGGCGATCCGGTCTATTACAGGCCAGTGGCGGATTGCTCGCTGGGCAGGGCTCCAATGATCGCGTCTTGCTCATGAGCGCGACGGACTCGCCTCCAATGGAGCGCAGACGCTTCACTGGCTGGTCCGGAATGGGCGGAGCCGAAGGCAAGGCAGCATCCATACCTGCGGCGGGTACTGCCGTGAGCGCGCAAGGCTTCAGACCTGACATAGAAGGCCTGCGCGGCATTGCAGTGATCTGCGTCCTCTTGTTCCACTTCCGCACGCCAGGGTTCAACGGCGGCTTTGCCGGGGTCGACGTGTTTTTCGTCATATCCGGCTATCTGATGACGCTGATCATCACTCAGGGGTTGGAAAGTGGCCGCTTCTCGCTGGTCCAGTTCTACGTCAAACGGCTGACGCGCGTGGCACCGGCGCTGTTGGCGCTGTGCCTGTTCCTGATGGTCTATGGCTATTTCACCTTGCCGCCGTCAGACTATTCACGCCTCGGCTCGCAAACTGCGGCGAGCGCCAGCTTCCTGTCGAACTTCCTGTTCTGGATGCAGAGCAGCTATTTCGATCCGGCGGCAGAGGAAAAGCTGCTGCTCAACACCTGGTCGCTCGGTGTCGAATTCCAGTTCTATGTGATCTATCCGCTCTTGCTGATCGCAGCGCGGCGCTTGCTGCCAAAGGTCTCGCTGTTCGCGGTGATTTTCGGCATTGCAGCTCTTTCGTTCGTGCTGGCCAATATCCAGGCGGCGGTTGATCCGATCTCGGGATTCTTCCTGTTGCCCGCCAGAATGTGGGAGCTTTTGGCTGGTGGGCTGGTGGTTTTTGCCCGCCCGCCTGCTGGTTCCGCCACGCGCACCATTCTTGCGGTGACGGGAGTTGCCCTGATCATAGCGTCAGGCTTCGTTTTCGATGCCAACTCGCCCTGGCCCGGCTGGCGGACCCTGATCCCCGTGGCAGGGGCGGTTGCAATTGTCTGGGCCAATTCGCGCAGTGCTCTGGTCGACAATGTCCTGCTTCGCACGACGGGGCGCTGGTCCTATTCGATCTACCTGTGGCACTGGCCGATCGCTTGCTTCCTGTTTCTCGGAGATCAACCTCCCGGAGCCGCAGACATTGCTGCAGCAGCCGGTGGCGCGATCGCCGCCGGTGCGCTTTCCTACCTTCTCATCGAGCGTTCGCGCTTCGTCCTCTCGCGCGCACCTGCCGTTGCCGGACCGGGCCTTGTTGTTGCGCTCGGCGTCGTTGCGGTTGCGGGCGCGTTGCTTTGGCAATCAGATGGCGCGGCTTTGCGCGTGAGCCCGGCGGCGCGCCTCGCCGATGCTGGCTTCCATGACATGTCGGACAAGGTCGACCGCTGCTTCAGCTACCGCGAACAGCTGATGCCGCAATGCCGCTTCGGCAATCCCGTGGGCGATCCCTCGCTCATTCTCATTGGAGACAGCCACTCGGCTGCCATTCTCGATTCGCTTGTCGAATCGGTCGAAACGACTGGCGGCAGCGTGCTTTACGCAGGGGCGAGCGGCTGCCCGACCCTGGTCGATACCCGCGCGAGCAATCGTGACGCAATCTGCGAGCCGTTCAAGCGGGCCTATCTCGATCCGCTGCTGACAGGAAGCCAGCGCGGCGTTCCGGTGTTGATTGCCAATTACTGGTATCTTGGGCTGGATTCGATGCGGACCCATTACATCGGCCCGGACGGGAAGCCTGAACCGATCTCGATCAATGGCTGGCGCCAGCGTCTTACCCGCACGGTCTGTGCCATATCGCGCAATCATCCAACTTATCTGATGCTGCCGCTTCCACAATATTCGACGAGCGTCCCGCGTTCGCTAACGCGCAAGATCATGGCCGGCGACGAACAGGCCGTGGTTGGGCAAGCTTTGTCGCAATACCTAGCCGAGCGCGAACCACTGGTGGAGGGAATGCGGCAGGCTGCCCAGACTTGCAACGCACAGCTGATCGACCCGTTGCCTGCGTTCTGTGACAAGGGGGTGTGCGCGGCGTCGGATGGCCAGCGGCCGCTTTATTATGATTCGAATCACCCCTCGCTTTTCGGGAGCCAGCGTCTGATCCCACTGTTCAGCCAGACCTTCGGCAGACCGACACTCGTTTCGCCTGTTCGCTGACTTTTGTGTTGCGACGCAGCATAAGGTCTAAGATCCAAAAACCATCGTCAAATATGACAGATTTGCGAAGGTTTTAAGGAAATTTAGAAGCCATCTGGGACATCTGTTTCGCCAAACTATCTTGCAATGCAGCAAAATCGAGTTAGGCTGACGTCAGGTAGCGTTTCACGGATGTTCGTTGACCCGGACATCACGCGATTCCCAGCGAAATAGGCAGGCTAATGTCCGACTTTCGACAGGTGAGATTCAGTAAGGCGGCAAATGTACTGGGGCCCGTAAAGTTCGAGGCGCAGCAAGCAATTGCGTCCAAAGACAGCGAGCCTTGCCTGCTGGCAACCCGCATGCTCGATCTGGTGCTGGCAGTCTTGCTCCTCGCCTTCATGACCCCGCTGTTGCTGCTGATTGCGCTGGCAATCTATATTACCGATCCCGGCCCGATAATCTTCGCGCACCGCCGCATCGGGCGCAACGGAGTCCTGTTCCCCTGTCTCAAGTTCCGCTCGATGGCGACTGATGCGCAGGAACGGCTGGAATTGCTGCTTGCCTCCGATCCTCAGGCCCGCCGCGAGTGGGCGCGCGATCATAAATTGCTGCACGATCCGCGCATCACCCCGCTCGGCAGTTTTCTGCGCAAAAGCAGCCTTGATGAACTTCCCCAGCTGATAAACGTTATACGCGGCGAGATGAGCCTGGTCGGCCCCCGTCCTATCACAATCGAGGAGAAGTGGCGCTATGGTCACTACATCCATGACTATTGCTGCGTACAGCCGGGCATCACTGGGCTGTGGCAGGTCAGCGGACGCAGCGAGACGACCTACCGGCGGCGTGTGGCGCTCGATGTGCTATTTGTGCGCAACCATTCAACCGGGCTTTACCTGTCTATCCTCCATCGCACGATACCGGCCGTGCTGATGGCGCGGGGCTCCTGCTAGCGCATGTCGGCCCAACCCGCTTTGCCGATGCCAGACGGCCCCGCTTCTCCGGTCGGCTGGCTCGCAGAAATACCGCAACCCATGCGGGATAAGCTTCGCGCGCACGCGCCTTGGCTGGTCCTGGGAACTTTTGCCCTCACCGTCGCCGCAGTGATCGTAGCGATCACGCCGGGCCCTTCGGTGTCAGCCGCGAAGCCCGCAGGCACCGTTGCGTTAAACGCGCCGACAGGCCGTGTTCCGGTTGTCGAGGCGCTTGTGTTCAAGCCAGTGCCTTTGGACGCCGCACGCGCGACCAATGCCAGCATTGCCTATGCAACTGGCGAGATTGCTCCGGCCGCGCCGTTCCGGTTTGCGGGTGGCCCACTTGATCGTCAGGCTGCGACAGCCTGCCTCGCCTCAGCAGTCCTTTATGAAGCGGGCGATGACCCAGGCGGGCAGCTTGCCGTCGCGCAAGTGGTGCTCAACCGGGTGCGTCACCCGGCCTTTCCCAAAAGCGTCTGCGGCGTCGTGTTTCAGGGCTCGAACCGGTCAACCGGCTGTCAGTTTACCTTTACCTGCGATGGCGCGCTGAAGCGCACATGGTCCGATGCCGCATGGACCCGGGCGCGGACGACTGCTGAGGCGATGCTCGCGGGCGCGATAGATCCGCGTGTCGGCCTTGCAACCCATTACCACACCGATTGGGTGGTGCCCTACTGGAGCGCCAAGCTCGACAAGATCGCCAAAGTTGGCACCCACCTGTTCTTCCGCTGGCGCGGTGGCTGGGGCACGGCGCGCGCGATGGTCAATCCGCCCAAAGGCGTGCGCGAAGTGGTCGAGGCAAAACTTGCCGTGCGGCTTGTAGGCACATCGCTCGCCTCTCCAGACATGCCCATCGGCGAGTCGGACATCTCGGGGCAGGAACTCGCCGCCGCACAGGCCGCTGCCGCCGCTGAACCGGACTCGACACGCTCAGTGGCGATTGCCGGAGTCAATCTGCGCGGGGCAACAGTCAAGCTGGCGGATACCGATACCGGGGTGTTCATCCTGCAATTGCCGCAGGGGCGCTTTTCCGGCGACCATGCCATGGCCTCGCTCGAATTGTGCCGGGGCCGGGCGCATTGCACGGTGCTTGGTTACTTGCCGGGCGAAGCGCTGCCAAAGGCGCTGCCGCTACCAGTTGGCGCGGCGAAACGCGCTAGCTTCTATTACGACGCTGCGGTGGCGCGCGCCTATTGGAACTGTGGCCGGATAACCCGGTCGCGCGCGAGCGAATGCATACCCGGAACCGAGCCCGCAAGCGCGGCTGGGGTAAAGGCTGGAGAAGTGGCTGGTTAGGCACGGTGCGGCCTCTGGGGACCGGCACCGTTCATTACTCTGACTATGAGGTTCGTCATGCTGATGCTCTCTTCACGCAAACCGGTCCGCAAGGCCGTATTCCCTGTCGCAGGCCTTGGCACGCGCTTCTTGCCTGCCACCAAGGCGATCCCCAAGGAAATGCTGCCGATCATCGACCGGCCCTTGCTGCAATATGCCGTCGATGAAGCGCGCGAGGCGGGGATCGAGCAGATGATCTTCGTCACCGGGCGCGGCAAGACCGCGATGGTCGAACACTTTGACCACGCCTATGAGCTTGAAGCGACAATGCGCGAGCGCGACAAGGAACTGGCCGCGCTTGAGGCAACCTGGATTCGTCCGGGCAATCTGGTCACCGTGCGCCAGCAGGTGCCGATGGGGCTGGGCCATGCGATCTGGTGCGCCCGCGCAATCGTCGGCGATGAACCGTTCGCGGTATTCCTGCCTGACGAGTTGATGGTCGGCAAAAACGCGGAATCGGGCGGCTGTATGAAACAGATGCTCGAAGCCTATGAGGAGACCGGCGGCAACCTGATTAGCGTGCTCGAAGTGCCGCGCGAGGAAGTATCAAGCTATGGCGTAATCACACCGGGTGCGAGCAAAGGCGCTCTGACCGAAGTTCTGGGTCTGGTGGAAAAGCCCAAGGTCGAAGACGCGCCGTCGAACCTGATCATTTCCGGGCGCTACATCCTCCAGCCCGAGGTGATGCGCACGCTGGAAAATCAGGAAAAAGGCGCGGGCGGCGAAATCCAGCTGACCGATGCCATGGCGCGGATGATTGGCCAGCAGGCATTCCACGCGGTCACTTTCAACGGTCGCCGCTTTGATTGCGGCTCAAAAGCGGGCTTCGTCGAGGCGACTCTGGCTCTGGCTCTGGAACGTCCTGATATGGCCGAAGAGGTGCGGGCTATGGCGTTCCGGCTGCTGGGCATTGATCAGGAAACAAAAGTTCCGGCCTGAGCTAATCGTCCCGGAAGGCGCGGGCGAACTGATCGCGCAGCGGCTTGGTCAGGTATGACAGCAAGCTGCGCTCGCCAGTGGTGATGAAGAATTCTGCCGGCATGCCCGCGCGCAGGCGAAGCCCGGGTTGCTTGGCAAGATCTTCTGCGGCGAGTGCAATACGAACCGGATAAAAGTTCGTCAGCCCCTGCGCATCGCTCGATTTGTTTGCTGCAACGAATTGCAGACGGCCCGTCACTTCAGGGCTCGCCGCGCCGACAAGCCCGGTAAAGCGCACGCGGACCGCCTGCCCAGTTCGCAGGCGGGTAACATCACCGGGCTGCACCATGCCCTCGATCACGGCAAGATCGGTGTCAGGCACAACTTCCATAATTGCTTCAGCGGGACGTACTACCGCGCCCGGAGAAGTCGCCATGAGCTTGTCGACCACGCCATCATGTGGCGCACGCAAACTGGCGCGATCCTGCGCAATCTCGGCGGCGATGCTGCGCACCTGCTGTTGGCTCAGCGTCTGATTGACTTCGGACAGTTCGCGCCCAGCCTCGACCCGCGCGGTCTGGGTCAGCTGGATCGAGCGCTCGCGCATCTCGGCAATGCCGACGCGCGCCTGGGCAATGCTGGCCTGCAGTGCGCCGACCGATCCGCGCAGATCCTCTGCGGAACGCTCGGCCTGGTTAAGCCGCCCGATGGTCACCAACCCCTTTTCACGTAACTGGCGCAGGCCTTCAAGTTCGGGAACGATTAGGCGGCGTTGCGCCTCGACTGCCGCGATTTGTGCCTCGATCCCGCGGATCTGCTGCTCGTACTGCGCTGACCGGGCGCGCAGTTGCGCGGAAATGCCTTGCTGCTCGGCAAGGCGGCTGCGGAACAGGCCTTGCTCGGCTTCGATGGCACGGCGCGCCTGCGGCTCGTCCGGGCGCAGCGCAGCGGGAAACAGGATCGAGGGCATTCCGGCTTGTTCAGCCTCAAGCCTTGCGCGGTGGGCGAGCAGTTGCTCAAGGTTGAGGCTGGATGCAGCGGCGTCGGTGCGCGAAATTGCATCGTCGAAGCGCAACAGCACTTCGCCCTTGCGAACCTGCTGCCCCGGCGTGGCCAGCACCTCGGCGATGACACCGCCGGTGGGGTGGGCAACCTGCCAGTCGCGCATGGTGCTGCCTACACTACCCGATCCGATCACCGCACCGCCGATTGGCACCAGCAAGCCGCCTGCTACGAACACTGCAAGCGTCAGGACGAGCGCAGCCATGCTCGCGCGTTGCCGCTGCCAAGCCTTGGGGCCAGACAGTGCCAACGGTGATGGCATAACCGGTACGAGTGCGCGCGAGCTGTCCATGTCAGGCCGGGCTTTCCTCTGTCTGCGGGGCTTCGCTGCTGTCCCCGGAGCGCGGTTCTGGCGCAAGCCGCTGGATCACATCGGGTGCCGGGCCAAAGGCCTCCATGCGTCCCGCGTTGAGGCACAGCACATGGCTGACCTGCGTGAGCACGCCCAACTGGTGCGTGATGATCACCGCGATCCCGCCGCGCCGCCGCACACCGGCGATTGCGGCCTGCAGGCTGCGCTCGCCTGCAACGTCGAGGTTGGAATTGGGTTCGTCCAGCACGACGAGAAAGGGCTCGCCGTAAAGTGCACGGGCGAGCCCGATGCGCTGCCGCTGTCCCGCCGAAAGCATGCCGCTGTCGGCCCGGATTGGCGTGTCATAGCCTTGATCCAACCCGACGATCAGCTCGTGGACTCCGGCTGCCTGTGCGGCTGCGATGACGGCGGCGGAATCGTCCGCGCCATCGAACCGCGCGATATTCTCGGCAACGGTGCCATCGAGCAGTTCGACCTGCTGGGGCAGATAGCCAATCAGCCGTCCTCGCTCCGAAGGCTCCCACTGGTCGAGCGTAGCGCCATCGAGGCGGATCGCACCGCGTGCTGGCGGCCAGATGCCGGTGAGCGCGCGGGCGAGGGTGGTCTTGCCGGCACCGCTTGGCCCGATAACCCCGCAGGTCTGCCCGGCGCAAAGCGCGAACTGGACGCCCTCAATCGCCAGGAACGGCAAGCCGGGCGGCCCTGCCGCAAGCGCCTCGACTGTCAGTTCGCGGCGGGGAAGCGGCAAGCGGGTTCGCACCGCAGTGTCCGGGCGAACTTCGCTGAGCAAAGCGAATATGCGCGCCAGTCCGTCGCGCGCCGCCGCCAGTCCGCGCCAGTTGGCAATCAGCTGGTCCGCCGGGGCCAAGGCGCGGCCGACGAGGATCGAGGCAGCAAAGATGATTCCGGCGCTCGCGCGGTCATTGATAACCAGTAGCGCGCCAACCGTGAGGATCGACGATTGCAGCACCAGTCGCAGCACTCGGCTGAACCCGCTCAGCGTGCCGACGGCGGTGTTGAGCCTTGCCAGGGCCGTCCCGTATTCGGCATTTACCGCCTGCCACCGCGCCAGCATGCGTTCGCGCATACCGAGCGCCGCCAGCAATTCGCCGTGCCGCAGGTTCGCAGCGGCACGCAGATTGCGATGGGCGGTCAGGTCAGCGACGCTCAGGGACATCGCCCGGGTTCGCGCATCGGTGAACCAGGCGAGCGCCAAGAGGCCCAGCGCTCCGACTACGGCTGTCACGCCAAGCCACATATGGAGGGCAAACAGTGCGGCGATGAACAGCAGCATCCACGGCAGATCGATCAGTACCGCCGCGCCGGTCGCTGTGAAGTGCCGCAGGTGATCGAGGTCGCGCATGGCACCGAGCCCGTCTCCCGATATCCGGGCACCGCGCAGGCTTGCCTCCAGCGTTGCGCGCTGGACCTGCGGCGAGAGCACTTCATCGATAGCTGCGGCGAAGTCGGCCAGCATACCGCTGCGCAGCCGATCAAACAGGCCTTGCAACGCGTAACAAAACAGGACCAGCAGGAACAAGGCAGCGAGTGAGGGCAGTGAACGGCTGGGCAGCACCGAATCGTAAACCAGCAGTAGATAAAGCGATCCCGCGAGCAGGAGCACGTTGAGCATGGCGGTTGTTGCGATGACGAGGATGAGCAGATGCCTTGGCGCGCCAGTGATGCGCCACAACTGGCGCAGCGGCGCAGTCAATCGTTCCGGGCTTGGTGTGCCCGCCATCCAGCGTCAGACCATCACGTCGAAGGCGCTGGAACTGAACAGGCCAACCGGGCCCGGCAGCGCCTCGACGCCGTTGTAGGCAATGCCGTCGATAAAAAGATTGCGGTCTGCGCTGAGCGATCCGCCCCACAAGTCGTTAAGGAAAGTCACTGTGATCGCATGCGGCCCCGCGCCCCAATTGCCGGTCAGGGTGACCACATCGCTCCCCGCGCCAAACGACTGACTTGCGGTCCGCACATCGCCAATCTGCACGCCATCGACTTTCACGGTGTATTCTGCGTGGCCCAGATAGGCTTGCTCGCTGATCCTGAGCACCAGAGTATCATTGCCCGGAGTGGCAGTGGGAGTGGGAGTGGGTGTCGGTGAAGGTGTCGGACTGGGTGTTGGCGCTGGACTTGGGGTAGGCCTCGGCGTCGGTGCAGGCGTTGGGCTGCCCGTTCCGGTGTCAGTGATTACAAAATCACGGGAGCCTGCGCCGAACAGGCCTGCCGGGCCGGTGAAGGCGCTAGCGCCGTTGTAGTCCAGGCCTTCAATGAAGAAATTGCGATCCTGATCCGGCCCTGCGTAGAGGTCGTTGATGAACGACACGGTGACCAGATGCGGCCCTTCGGCCCAGTCCCCGTGCAAGATGAAGCTGTCGCTGCCCGCACCGAAAGCGGTTGCGGCACTGAGCACCCCGCCGATCTGCACGCCATCCACCGCGACGGTAAATTGTGCATGGCCGAGGTAGGCGTGTTCGCTGACTCTGATGGTGAGTGTGTCCGACCCGCTGCTGGGCGTAGGCGTTGGTGTGGGGGTCGGCGCTGGAGTGGGAGTCGGTGTTGGGGTTGGGGTTGGGGTTGGGGTTGGGGTCGGAGTAGGACTGGGCGTGGGTGTGCCGCCGCTATCGGTGAAGGCAAAGCTGCGCGGACCGGCGTTGAACATACCGATCGCCCCGCCCAGCACGGTCGCGCCGTTATAGGTGATCGAATCGATGAACAGATTGCGGTCTTCGGACGACGAAGTGCCGTAGAGGTCGTTGATAAAGTTGACGGTCAGCGTGTGATTGCCTGCTGCCCAGTCACCCTTGACCAGCAGTGTGTCACTGCCCGCGCCGAAAGCGGTGGTGGCATATTGGACTCCGCCGACCTGCACGCCATCGACCATGACGGTGAACTGGGCGTGGCCCTGGAACGCCTGCTCACTGACCTTGATTTCGAGCGTGTCAGGCCCGGTCCCGATGGTGCCGCCTGCCGTTGGGGGCGGTGTTGGGGTTGGGGTCGGGGTCGGCGCGGGTGTTGGCGTCGGCGTCCCGCCTCCGGTTGGGGACGTAAGCACGATGAAAACGGGATGGTCTGTCACCGCGACACTGATGGCCATGGCTGAGGCTGTTGATGAGAGCGCTGTGTCTCCCGCGAGCGGATCGAATACCGAGGCATTGGCAGCAGCGGCGAGCAAAACTTGGACTTGCTGTGGCGTCGCGGCGATTGCTGTGCCTGCGGCTTCATTCCAGATATCCGGCTCACGCCACAGGGCGAGGACGAATTCACCGTTTGATTTCTGCATCAGCAGCGAGTGCACCCCGGCAGCGCCCGTCAGCGTATAGTCGAGCGTGCCGGGCGCGAAGGTCGCAGCGCCCGCGCCGCTGTCGCCGAGCAGCATTTGCAAGTTGTGCAGCGCGGTGGCGGCCAGTTTGGGTGTGTCGTTGTTATTAAATAGCCCGAAATGCGAGACTGCCTCGCTGCCCGGCCAGTCGCGCAGGTTGAACAGGCCAATGCCGCTGGCACCCAGGCTGACCGCGTCGAGATAGGCGTTAAGCAAAAGTTTGGCCTGCGTGGTCTCATCCACCCCCGCCCAAAAGGTGCCCGGTGCGGTCAGGCCGGGGCCGGTGAACCAGCCCATCTCGGTAATGCTGAACGGCTTTCCGGGATCGACTGCGTTCTGGTTCTGGATCGACTGGACGATCAGGTCATAGGGCTGATCGCCGAAGTTGGGATAGATATGCAGGTTGTTCACATCGCTCGCGGCGGCGGTGTAGGGGTAGGATGAAATACCGGCGATTGTGAGGTTCGCGGTTGCCGGATTGGCATTCATCGCCGCGAAGAATTCCTGCTGCCACAGCAGCGCCGCCTGATCGCCGCTTAGCCCGCCATAGTTGAACGGGAAATTGTTCGGCTCATTGGGCCCTTCGACCAGCACCACGCTGCCCGGATGAGCTGCAATGAACACTGCTATGGCAGCGGCATTGGCGGCCGGCGTGCTGCTGGTATCGACCACAAAATCGAATTTCAGCCCGGCGTTGGCCAGCTGATCGAGGTAGCCGTAGGCGGTGACCCAGTTGTTGGCGGTGGGTGCGGTGACGCGCACGGTGTTTGCGCCGATATAGGCAAGTTCGGCGATCATCGCCGGGATCGACGACCAGTTGCCGGTGGTAAGGTCGGGCTGGATGCCCAGCGCAGTGTCTGCGGCATAGGCGCGAATTGCTTGCTGGACGGTCATGCCCGGCCCCCGGCGATGTGCTGTTCAGCGGGCAATGCAACCATAGCACTCTCCTGCGCGAAAATCGCGGTATGAAGACCTTTCCCAAAGCTTCACTAACAGTCGAAAGCGCGCCGCCACGTTCGGGCGGGCTGCAACAGCAAGATTACAGGATTAGCGCTTGGCGGTCCAGCATTTGCTGCAATGCAATAATGCAAAAATGAGACATCAGGTTCGCATCTCGCGGCCACTGAAGCCAACCGAAGGCCTGTCTGGCAGAATTATAGCAAGTGGCCGTGGTGGTTCTTTTCGCAGGTGCAAAATTAGGTTACCGTCGCTGGAGAAGTTAAGGATCTGGACGCCATGCCCGTGATCATTCCCGTCATACTGTGCGGCGGCAGCGGCACCCGCCTGTGGCCCAGAAGCCGCGCCAGCAAACCCAAGCCGTTCCTGCCGCTGATTGGCGATTCCACCCTTTTCGAAGCGACACTGGCGCGTTGCGCCACCTTCGCCCCGCCGGTAGTTGTCACTGGCAAGGCGCACCTCGATCATGTCGAGGCCCAGTTGGGCGAGCGACCCGGGGCGAGCATCATCGTTGAGCCTGCGGCCAAGAACACGGCTGCGGCGATAGCTCTTGCCGCGCTGTGCCTGCCGGGCGATGCAGTAATGCTGGTCTGTCCGAGCGATCATCACATCGGCGATCCCGGGGCCTTTGCCGCTGCCGCCAGCGCGGCTGCGGAACTCGCAGCGCAAGGCTGGCTGGTCAGCTTCGGGATCGAGGCCAAGACCCCGGAAACCGGTTTCGGCTATCTGAAGCGCGGCGAGGCAATTGATGAGACCGGTTTCCGCGTCGCGCAATTCGTCGAAAAGCCCGATCTGGCCCGCGCCGAAGCGTTCCTCGCCGAGGGCGGATATGCCTGGAACGGCGGAATTTTCGCCTTCCGGGTCAAGGACTTTCTGGGCGAACTTGAACGGCACCGCCCGGCAATCGCGCAAAGCGTCAGCCGCGCGGTTCGCGGCGGCAGCGAGCAGGGGCGATGCTTTTTCCCCGATGCCGCCGCATTTGCCGAGATCGAGGGCGAATCGGTCGACTATGCGGTGATGGAAAATACCGACCGCGCGGCGATGGTGCCGGCTGACATGGCGTGGTCGGACATCGGCAACTGGCAGGCGCTGCATGAAGCGCGCGAGCGTGATGCGGCTGGTAACAGCGTGACCGGCAATGCCGAACTGGTCGATTGCCGCAATGTTCTGGTCGACAGTGATGGCCCACGCGTTTCAGTCATCGGGCTCGAAAACGTGATCGTGGTGGTCGATGGCGGTGAAGTCATGATCACGTCTGCCGATGGCGTGCAGGCGGTCGGCAAGCTCGGCGGGGCGGTCAATCAATGAGTTCTGGCCAGTGAACGCTCTGCTGCCAACACGGATGGTTGAAAAGCCATGGGGGCAGGATGTGCTGCCTGCGCCTTTCATTGCGCCGCCAGGTCAACGGATCGGCGAGGTGTGGTTTGAGCCGCCCCCAGCCTTGCCTGAACTGCTGGTAAAATACATTTTCACTTCGGAAAAACTCTCGGTGCAGGTCCACCCCTCGGATGCGCAACTGCCGGGCCACGGCAAGGAGGAGTGCTGGCTGGTTATCGCCGCTGATCCCGGCGCGGCGCTGGGGATCGGGTTCGGAGAGCTGCTGAGCGACGCGCAGATACGTCAGGCCGCACGCGATGGCAGCATCGAACAATTGCTCGTGTGGCACCCGGTCACGGCGGGCGACTTTTTTTACATCCCGGCGGGCACGGTCCATGCCATCGGTGCCGGGGTGAGCCTGATCGAGGTTCAGCAGACCAGCGAGGTGACGTACCGCCTTTACGATTACGGCCGCCCGCGCGAGCTCCATCTCGATGCGGGTCTGGCGGTGGCCCTGGGCGGGCCCCATCCCGCCGCGCTGCGCCGCCACGTGCCGGATCATGGGCATGTCTGTCTCGTCGACGGGCCGCTGTTCCGGCTTGACCGGCTTGATGGGCCGCCCGGCGATGCGGTCAAGGCGCGCTATGGCGACTTGCCGGTGCTAGTCATTCCGCGAAGCGACGGGTGCCATGTTGGCGGTGCGGCGATAGCTCCCGGCAGCTGCGCGCTTGCCGCCTCACTGATGGAAGTGCAGGTAAGCGAAGCGGCGAAATGCCTGATTGCTCAGCCAATCCTCGCATCGCCATAACCCCATAGCGGAGTTCATATCTGCCCTGACAGAAGTGCCTATCGACGGACCAAGCCCTTGGGTTTGACGACACCAAGATCGAAGTGCGTCACTACCCCCGCAGGCGCATCGCAGACATCCGGCACCACGGTGCAGCCGACGAGTCCTGTCCAGGGAATGCCGAGAAACGGGTGGCGCCCGTCAGCATCTTCCATCGCCATCAAGTGGCATTCTATCGGCCGATCACCAAAGATGCGCACGCGGTACTTGGCCTCGCCCTGTTCCCACATGGGCTCGATCTCGGTGCCAAGCTGCCAGTAGAAGTGATAGACAATCAATGGTTTGCCTTGGCACCATGCAGTCCATTCATAGTGCTGACCGCCGCAGGTGCCTGCCTTGATCAGCCCGAATTCGTGGGCGATATCGACCTTGGCTTTCGAGACCTCGAACTTGACGGTCACTTCATCAATTTCAACTCCGAGACCCTCAGCGATCACCGTCATCGACGAATAGAAGTGCTTGTAGGTTTCCGGCGAACGGCGCGGGTTGGCGAGCAGTTCATCACAGTCCGTGCCGAAGCCCATGATTTCGGTATAAATCATTGGATTGCGGACCTTGTCGATTATCTCCGTCACTTCGATGCAATCTACCCGGCTCATCAATCGGGCCAAGGTCAAAGGGAGGATGTCACCGGCAAAACCGGGATGGATACCGCAGCCATGGAACGAGCTGTTGCCCTCCTTGCACGCCGCCTCGACGCGCTCCGCATGTTCCGGGATGAATTTGTTGGGCAGGAAAGGACCCGCCGGAGAGACGACGTTCTTGCCCGAGGCCAGCAGGCGGCAAACCATGTCAATCGGCGGGGTCATCATCGAAGGCGCGAACAGCACGCAGTCCGCCTCCATGTCGATGATGGCCTGCTCGTCATCAGTGCAGAGCACGCCAGTATTCGGCAGGCCGACTATGCCGCCTGCGTCCTTGCCGACCTTCTCCGGATTGGTAACGAGCACGCCGACCAGTTCGGTCACCGGGTTCTCGATGAAATACTTTAGCGCGGCCTTGCCGACTGTGCCGGTGGCCCACTGGATGACCTTGTACGTCTTTTGCGTCATGTCGAAATTCCTCAGTTAAGCCCGCGGACCTGCCCGCCGTCGACGCGGTAGTTCGCGCCGGTGATGAAACCGTTGGCCGGACTGGCGAGCATAGCCGCGACCATTGCCAGCTCGCGCGGCAGGCCAAAGCGGCCTGCGGGCGGCACCTCAAACACGGCCTCTGCGGCAAGGCGGTCGTTGACCTGTTCGGCAGTCATATCGGGATCGCCAAACTTGTGCCGTCCAAAGCGCACCAGGCCATCGACCATGATCACCCCTGGGGTGAGCACATTGGCAGTCACGTTCACCCCGCGCAGAGATCCGGCCAGGCTGACGGTATAGTTGTTGAGCGCGGCCTTTGCCGCTGAATAGTCCGCACCCATGAAATTGGGCTGCATGGCAACAGCGCTGGACACGTTGACGATCCGCCCGAACTTCGCCGCGACCATAGCGGGCACGCACAGCTGGCAGAGCTGCACGGCGCCCAGCGTGTTTGATTTGTAGTTCGACAGAAAATCGGCGGCCGAAATCTCGGCCGGAGACTTTGAGGTGTTGCCTTCGGAATTGCCGCCCGCGTTGTTTATCAGGATCTCGATATTGCCGCCCAGCGCGGCAACTGCCTCGCCGTGAACAGATGCTGCCCCGTCGTCCTCGGCCAGTTCGCCAATGGCAACGCCCGCCGCGCCAATCTGGGCAGCGACCGCCTCGGCCCGTTCACGGTTGCGGCCATGGACCACAACGCGCGCGCCTTCTTCAGTGAACAGCCTGACAATGGCCTCACCAATGCCGCTGCTACTCCCCGTGACCAGCACGCGGCGGCCTTTCAACTGCAGATCCACCTGTACTCTCCCGAATCACCGATGCTTATTATTGCTGCATGGTATCTCGCATATCTGCGCCGGGACCTAATTCCCCATTTGGTGACATGGACCGCGATGCGGGCACACATGTCAGAAGGTTTGAACAGCAATCGTTGATTGGTTCTTCAATCGTCGACTATGGTGCGGGAAATATGCGATAACCCGGGAGGGATGATTGGCATGAACGACCGCAAAGGTGGCCAGTTTCCCATTGAGGCCCTGGTTCCCATTAAGGCAAGGCGAACGAAGGCAATGGCAATTGCAGCCTTGCCATTGCTTGCTTTGGCCGGGCAAGTATCGGCCAAGCCTGCCGTCGGGGGTTTTCCCGAAATGCCATCCGCTCCCACAGGGGCACCCAATGTTATCGTCATCATGACCGATGATGTTGGTTTTGCATCGGGCAGCACGTTTGGCGGCGCAATCCCGACGCCGACCATGGACCGGCTGGCGGAAAACGGCCTGCGCTATGACAATTTTCATACCAATGCGCTGTGCTCACCGAGCCGCGCCGCGCTGCTCACCGGGCGCAATGCGCACGCGGTGGGGTTTGGCGGCGTCGCGGATTCTGCCCGCGACGAGCCAGGGTACAATTCCGTGATCCCCAAGGGCGCCGGCTCGATCGGCCAGATCCTCAAGGCGCATGGCTATGTCACTGCTTGGTTCGGCAAGAATCACACTGTGCCTACCTGGCAAAACGGCCCGCTCGGCCCCTATGACCAGTGGGCAAGCGGGATGGGCTTTGACTATTTCTATGGCTTCCATGGCGGCGCGGCGGACCAGTTTTCTCCGCCGCTGATTGAAAATAACTCGACGATCGAGCCACCGCAGCAGCCCGGCTATACCTTGGATCAGGACCTCGCTGACCGAGCAATTGGCTGGATCGCAGCGCAAAAGGTGGCGAGCGGCGGCAAGCCCTTCCTGCTCCATTATACGCCGATGACTGCGCATGCCCCGCTGCATGCACCCAAGGAATGGATCGAGCGGTTCCGCGGCCAGTTCGATGGCGGCTGGGATGTGCTGCGCACGGAGACCTTTGCGCGGCAGAAGCGGATGGGGGTGATTCCGGCCAATGCCACCCTCGCACCCGTGCCGCCTGGGGTGCCTGCGTGGCAAAGCCTCAGCGCCGACCAGCGCAAGGTCTATGCCCGTTACATGGAAGTCTATGCTGCCGCACTGGCACACTGCGACTATCAGATTGGCCGAATTGTTGAGGCGCTGCGCCAGTCGGGCCAGCTCGACAACACGATGATCATCTATATTCAGGGCGATAATGGCGCGTCACCCGAAGGCGGACCGACCGGCGCAATCAACTACGCCGAAGTGCTCAATTCCGCCGCCGTCCGTCCGCGCGATCAGACCGCAGATGCGCTGCGTCGGCTTGATGAAATCGGCGGCCCGCGGTCTTACCCGATTGCGCCGATGGGCTGGACCGTCGCAATGAATACGCCGTTTCCCTATTATAAGACCATATCATCGCGGCTTGGCGGGTTGACCAATGGCATGGTGATTTCGTGGCCCAAAGGCATCCCGGCGCGCGGCGACCGCGACCAATTCACGCACCTTGTCGATGTGCTACCCACCGTTCTGGAAGCCGCGCGATTGCCTGCGCCCCGCGAGATCGGCGGGGTGCGTCAACAGCCGTTTGATGGCGTGAGCTTCACCTATTCGTTCGACAAGCCGCAGGCACCGGCGCGGCACCGGACCCAGTATTTTGAGGTCGGGGGACATGCCGCACTGTATCAGGACGGCTGGCTGGCCGCTTCTCCGGTCAAGTTTGGTGGACCGCCGGGTGCCCCGCCACCTGCCCTGGATCCGCAGTGGCAGCTTTACGACTTGCGCAATGATAGCAGTCAGACAATTGATCTCGCGGCGCGTTTCCCGGCAAAACTTGCGCGGCTGCGCGCGGTGTTCGAAGCAGAGGCGCGCCGCAATCACGTGCTGCCGATCTCAGGCAACATGTCACTCCACTTGCTCCCGGAAAACCGGCCCGAAGCGCTGGCAAGGCCGGGCAGGCATGTCATGCTGCCATCGCCGTTCCGCTATACCGAGAGTACCTTTCCCAACATCAAGAACCGATCTTGGTCGATTGAGGCCGATATTGATGTGCCTGCCGGGGGAGGCAACGGGGTGCTGATAACCGAAGGAGGCCGGTTTTCGGGTTGGGGGCTGGCGATGCTTGGCGGAGTGCCCACTTTTTTCTACCGCACTGGTGACACTGACGCGGCGCTGACCAGGCTCTCGGCTGCCGCGCCGCTTAACCCCGGTGCACACCGGGTTGGTGTGAATTTCACGCTGGACGGCTCAGGGCTTGGCCGGGGAGGGCTGCTGGAAATGATTGTTGACGGAAAGTCAGCCGGGCAGACACGCATTGAGCGAACGATTGCCTACAAGTTCGCGCCTGAAGGCGGCTCGGTGGGACACGATACCGGCACGCCGCTGGTCGATGATTACCGCGTGCCCGCCCCCTATGACGGGGTGTTGCGCTCGGTAACGGTCGACCTGAAACCTACGCAAACGCCATGATCCATATCGAAGGGGGCAGGTTTGCGATGGGATCGGATCGTTTCTACCCCGAAGAAGCGCCGGTCAGGCGCGTATCCGTGGCGCCTTTCAGGATCGACCCGGTTCCTGTGACCAATGCCCAGTTTGCGGAGTTTGTCGCGGCGACCGGCTATGTGACCACTGCTGAGATAGCGCCTGATCCGGATGACTATCCCGGGATTGCGAAAGATGTGATCTTTGCCGGATCGGCAGTTTTCGAAAAGTGCGCGACGCTCGATTTGTCCGACCCCCTGCGTTGGTGGCGCTTTGCTGCTGGCGCAGACTGGCGTCATCCGCTGGGGCCGGGCAGCTCGCTTGATGGTCTTGCGGACCACCCGGTGGTCCATGTCTCGTGGAGCGATGCGGCGGCCTATGCCGAATGGGCGGGCAAGGCGCTGCCAACCGAGGCCGAATGGGAATTTGCCGCGCGCGGCGGGCTTGATGGCGCAGACTATGCCTGGGGCGATGAACTGGCACCGCAGGGCGCGATGCTGGCAAACTATTGGCAAGGGCGCTTTCCGGTGGCCAATCTTTTGGACGATGGCTGGGAGCGAACTTCGCCGGTGGGCAGTTTTCCGGCAAACGGATTTGGCCTGTTCGATATGATCGGCAATGTCTGGGAATGGACTGCTGATGATTGGGATGCGGCCCCAAAGCGGCCCGGCCCGGCAAAGCGGTGCTGCACACCGGCCAAGGTG
>JANPPM010000214.1:0-7696 GCA_031428495.1 Novosphingobium sp. | reverse complement strand
TTCACCGCATCGCCGCGCATGGACGCCGCGGTGGCGGGTCTGGCGATTGCGCTCGTTGACGATCTCGAGTTGGGCCGCGATGCGGTGCCAGATGTCTTGACGGTTGGCTTGTCAGCCACCGATAGCATCGGCCACACACTCGGTCACGGCGGGCTGGAAATGTGCATCCAGATGGCCGAATTGGACCGCACTATCGGTCGTCTGCTTACCCAGCTGGATGCCCGCAAACTTGATTACGTTGTGGTGTTGACTGCCGATCATGGCGGGCTCGATGCGGTAGAGCGGCTGCAACAGCAGGCCTATCCGCGCGGCGTGCGCGGTGATGCGGCGCTCGGGGTTGGTGAGCTGGCTAAAGCTGTGGGCGAGAGCACCGGAATCGCTGCACCTTCTGGACCTCTGCTTTATGGCGACGGTTTGGGGGGAGATCGTTATATCTCGCGGCTGCTCACATCGGGTGAGCGGGCGCGGGTTTCCGCCGCGCTGGTCACGCGGCTGAAGGCACACCCGCAGGTCGCCGCAGTCTTTACTGCGAAAGAGCTGTCCGAAACACCTCTACCTTCGGCCTCGCCGCAGGACTGGAGCCTCAAGGACCGTGCCCGCGCGTCATTCGATGCGCAGCGCTCGGGCGATGTCGTTGTCTTGCTGGACCGTGCGGTGATGCCGCTGCCGCCCGAATATCGCGGTCTTGTCGCCACCCACGGTAGCCCGTGGGACTATGACCGGCGCGTGCCCATCCTGTTCTGGCGGCGCGGTATGGCGGGCTTTGAACAGCCCGCGCCGATCGAGACCGTCGACATAGCGCCCAGCCTTGCGGCCTTGCTTAAACTGGATGTCACCGACGGCGATTTTGACGGGCGCTGTCTCGATCTGGATGGCGGAGCGCGGAATACCTGCGCGGAAGGGAAGTAGTCCGGGGCTGAGCTTGTCGAAGCACCCTGCCAAGCCTAGATACTGACCCATGACCGACAAACGCGATCTCATCATTCTTGGCGGCGGGCTCGTCGGCATGACACTGGCCTTGGCAGCGGCCAAAAGCGGCCTGACCAGCCATGTCATTGACCCCGCAAATCCCGATGAGCTGACCGCTGATGGTTTTGATGGCCGCGCTTCGGCGATTTCTACGGCGAGCTGGAACCTGTTCGGTAATATCGGCCTCACGCAGCAGCTTGAGCCCCTCGGCTGCCCAATTGACTCCATCGCGGTGACCGACGCGATGCGGCCCGGCCGGATCGATTTTCGTCCCGAACCCGGCGAGGGCTCGCTGGGCCGGATGTTCGCCAACCGCGATTTGCGGCTTGCACTATTCGCAGCAGCACGGGCCGAACCCGCGATTGCCTGGCATACCGGCGTTGAAGTGGCTGGGCGGACGCGCGGCGAGCATGGGGTTTCGGTGACACTTGCTGATGGCCGCCAGTTCACCGGCGCGCTGATGGTGGCTGCCGAGGGCCGCCAATCGCCTGCGCGGGAGGAGGCTGGGATCACATCGGCGCGCTGGGACTATCGCCACCGCGCAATCGTGACCGGGCTGTTTCATGAGAAGGCCCACGATAATGTTGCGTGGGAGATTTTCTATCCAGCAGGGCCGTTCGCGCTGCTGCCGCTGCTCGATGCGCCGGATGGCCGCCACCGCAGCGCGCTGGTGTGGACCGTCGCGGCCAAGGATGCCCCGGCCATGTTGGCGCTGTCCGAGCGCGCGTTCTTGGCTGAGGCGAGCGCGAAAATGGGCGGTATGTTCGGCGAAATCACGCTGGCGAGCCCACGCAAGGACTATCCGCTGTCATTCCATCATACCGCCAAGATCACCGCGCAGCGGCTCGCCGTGGTTGGTGATGCCGCCCACGGTATCCATCCGATTGCCGGGCAGGGGCTGAATCTGGGTCTACGTGATGCCGCCGCGCTGGTCGAGGTGCTGGCCGGGGGCATGCGGATCGGACTGGAGCCGGGCGACGCGCAATTGCTCAGCCGGTACGAGCGCTGGCGCAGTCTGGATACGTTCTCGGTTGCAGCGGTAACCGATGGAATCACGCGGCTTTTCGGCATTCCCGGACTTTTGCCGTCTGCTGCGCGCCGTTTCGGCATGGGCGCGGTGCAGCGGCTGCCTGCGCTCAAGCGCTTTTTCATGGACGAGGCGCGCGGGGTGTCGGGTAACTTGCCCGCGCTGCTGCGGGGGTAAGCGCTCAGCCAGGCCCCGCCAACGGACTGGGCTGCTCGACCGAGCTGCCCTTGCTGTCCTTCAGCCGGTGCGGATCGAGCATCGCGGTCGTCTCGATCAGGTCAAGTGCGCGCTGGACGGCATCATAGCGGCGCGCGGCGGCGATCCACGGCTGGGCGCTACGCGCGCCGGGCAGGGTTTCAATCTCGCTCACCGCTTCGCCAGTTCGGCCTGCTGCCAGCATCAGCTTGGCCCGAGCCAGCCGGTCCTCGGGGTGCATGCCAGCAGTTGTCTGGTGACGGATGACGAACAGACCGGCGACTTCTTTTTTAACCCAGGCCCAATTGTCCGATTGCGGGGCGCTGCCCGTGAGGCCGGGAGCCAAGGCATCGAGCTGGGCGTAGAGCGTGTCGAGCGTCACCGGCGTTGCGGCGGTTTCGATCAAAGTCTGCACGGCGTTGGGCTGGGCATCGGCAAAGCGCAGCCGCAGCTGGTCCTCCAGATAGCCTAGCGGTGCGCCGCGATCGAGCGTCCGGCGCGCGGCATAGGCGATCAGCAAGCCCTCAGCGCGCGCGGCATTGCCTGACGCCGCTTCGGTTTGAACATCAAGACGGGCCAGCCGCTGCTCAAGCAGTGCGAGCCGCGCATCGAGACCGCCCGGAGCAAAGGTTGGCAGGGCGGGGGGCAGCACAGCAGTGGTATTGGCTGCCGCAGCGATCGTAGGTGGAGGCAATGGCTGCGGCGGCGAGTTGACGAGCCGCACAGCTGCAATTTCAAAGCCGAGCCATCCAGCAAGTTGGCGTTTGGTGGGATCATAGTTCAACGCCGCAATCAGCAAGCCGCCGAAAATCAGCAGTAACAGCACCAGCGCCACGAGCAGCCTGCGCGCTGTGCGGCGCGGCGGGGCAAGCGGTGCTTCGATTAATTCGTCCTGCATTTCGCCCCGATTTTCATGCATCTGACCCGCCCCGGTTTTGGCACATCTGCTGGGCCAAGGCCAGCAATGCCTGATCGCGCGGCGCGGAGGCGGTTTCGAGGCTGTGCCAGCCGTGTCCTGCCGCCTCGGCAATTCGCGGGGCGAGGGCCGCTATGGCAACCCCGCTTCGGTCGATCCGGTGCATATCGCACTGCGCGGAAAAATGCTGAGCCGCCTCGCCGCTGTGGACCAGAACCAATGCGCCGTTTCGCAAAAGGTCGATCAGGTCTCCCGGCATTGGACAAGGCTCGCTGACATAGACAGTATATTCGACCAAGGTCACACCCGGCGGCGGCACCAGTACGGTCCGCTCGCGCCCCGAAAGGCGGAGCAGGCGGCGATGGCCGGGCGCAAGTGCGCAGAGCATGGCCTGCAATCCGCCTTCGCCAACACCTGCCAGTTCAAACCCCGCCGCTTGCGCCTCGCGCGCGGTAGTTGCGCCGACGGCATAGGCGGGCTTGCTGTGATAGGTCGTCAGTCCAGCGCCGCCGTGGCGCAGTGCGTTGACACTGCCAATCAGCAGAGCATCGAAACTGTCGGGATCGGGGGGAGTCCAGTCCTGCGCGTGCACCTCGAACATTGGGAAGGCGCGGGCCGCAAGCCCCAGTTCGCGCGCGGCAGTAACTGTCGCATCGCAGCCGGGCTGCGGGCGAATGACAACTACGGGAACCATCAGGGGGGTGAGGGACCAGAAAAGTGCTCGGCTATCTCGGGCGCGGCGCGGTCCAGCAGGTCGCTGGCAAGTTGCGCAGGGCCACCTGGATCGTTTGCGGCAAAGCGCAGCTCCCCCTCGCAGCGCGCGGTGCCGTCGGGGCTGAACAATTCGGCACGCAGCGTCAGCATATCGTCGTCCAGCGTGGTCAGTACGGCAATCGGGCTGTGGCAGTTACCGCCCAGCGCCGCCAGCAGCGCCCGTTCGGCCATCAACGCGGCGCGGCTGGGCGCATGGTCGATGACCGCGAGCAGGGCGATAGTCGCAGCATCGGAGGCCCGGCATTCGATGACAATTGCACCCTGACCGGGGGCGGGAAGCCATTCATGCGGATCGAGCGGATGACCGGTGCCACGCTCGCCAAGCCGGTTCAGCCCGGCAGCGGCCAGCAGCGTTGCATCGGCCTCGTCTGCCGCCAGCCGCGCCAGCCGTGTCGCGACATTGCCGCGAAACGGCACGATCCGGCAGTCGGGCCGCATATGAAGCAACTGCGCGGCGCGGCGCGGGGCGCTGGTGCCAACGCGGGCATCACGCGGCAGGGCGGCTATCGATGCCGCACCGATCAGGACATCGCGCACATCCTCGCGGGGCAGAACTGCCGCGATAAACAGTTCTGCCGGACGGATCGTCTCGACATCCTTGGCCGAGTGGACCGCAAAATCGATTTCCCCGGCAATCAGCCAGGCGTCGAGCTCCTTGGTCCACAAGGCCTTGCCGCCAATTTCGGCGAGCGGTCGGCCCTGAACGCGGTCACCGCTGGCGGTCACGGGCACAATTTCGACCTGGCCCGCATCAAGGCCGTGGGCCGCGATCAGCCGCGCGCGAGCCTCCTCGGCTTGTGCAAGGGCCAGCGGTGAGCGGCGGGAGCCGAGGCGCATGGGAAATCTGGGAGTTTGATCGGGCATGGGCTGCTTGTGCTAGTCGGCAATGTCTTTAAGTGGAAGCGGGGATGGAGATCGTTCTCGGAATTGAATCGTCTTGCGACGAAACGGCAGCGGCGCTGGTGACCGGCGACCGGGTTATTCTGGCGCAGCGCATTGCCTCGCAGGACGAAGCGCACCGGCCCTATGGCGGCGTGGTGCCCGAGATTGCTGCCCGCGCGCATGTCGAGCGGCTTACCCCGCTGATCGCAGAGGTGCTGGCCGAGGCCGGGATGGAACTGAGCGAGGTGGATGCGATTGCCGCAACTGCCGGGCCGGGACTGATCGGCGGGGTCATGGTAGGGCTGGTGACGGCCAAGGCGCTGGCGATGGCCTCGCACAAGCCCCTGATCGCGATCAATCATCTGGAAGGCCACGCGCTGTCGCCGCGCCTCGCCGATGCCAGTCTCGAATTTCCATACCTGTTGCTGCTGGTTTCGGGCGGGCACTGCCAGTTGCTCGTGGTGGAGGGTGTTGGCCGCTATCGCCGCCTTGCCACGACTATCGACGATGCGCTGGGCGAGGCGTTTGACAAGAGCGCCAAGATCCTCGGCCTGGGTTATCCCGGCGGACCGGCGCTCGAACGGCTGGCGGCGCAGGGCGATGCCCGCGCTGTGTCACTGCCGCGCCCGCTGAAAGGCAGCGCTGAGCCGCATTTCTCGTTTGCCGGGCTGAAAAGCGCGGTACTGCGTGCGAAGCAGAAACAGCGTCGTCCCGGACTTGATCCGGGACCGGTGGCCGGTTTGGGCGACGGTGCGGTAAAAACTCCAGCGGTCCCGGATCAGGTCCGGGACGACGAATATACCGATGCCGATATCGCCGCCTCGTTCCAGCAGGCCGCGATTGATTGTGTTCTTGACCGAACGACGCGCGCGCTGGCTTGCGCCGGACCGATGACCGCTCTGGTCGTTGCGGGCGGCGTCGCTGCCAACCAGTCCATTCGTGCTGCCCTCGAACAGCTTGCCGCCTCGCACGGCCTGCGTTTCGTCGCCCCGCCAATGGCGCTGTGCACCGATAATGCCGCGATGATCGGCTGGGCGGGGATCGAGCGACTGCGGATGGGGCAGAATGACAGTCTGGACTTTGCGCCGCGGCCGCGCTGGCCACTCGATGAAGCTGCTGCGCCGGTGCGCGGGGCCGGAGTAAAAGCATGACTGGCCAAAGCAAAAAGATCGGGGTTATCGGCGCAGGTGCCTGGGGCACGGCTCTGGCACAGGCTTTCGCGGGCGATGGCAGCGCAGTGACGATCTGGGCACGTGAGGCCGAGCTGGTGGACGAAATCAACCGAAGCCGCACCAACAGCCTGTTCCTGCCGGGCGCACAACTTGCGGACACCATCCGGGCAACCGGCGATCTGGCCGAAATGGCGCAATTGCCGGTCTTGCTGGCGGTGGTCCCGGCGCAATTTCTGGCATCGGTGCTGGCCTCGCTGCCCGATACGCCGCGCGATCTGGTGCTCTGCGCCAAGGGCATCGAGGCGGGCAGCGGCAGGCTGATGGGCGATGTCGCCGCCGCCGCCGCGCCAGCCGCCAGCATCGCCGTGCTTTCGGGACCGACCTTTGCGCACGAAGTTGCCGCCGGTCTGCCCACGGCGGTGACGCTCGCCTGTTCGGGCGGCGAGGCACAGTGGCAAAGGCTTTCGCCGCTGCTCGCGCGGCCCGCGCTGAGGCCTTATTATTCAGACGACGTGATCGGCGCAGAGATCGGCGGCGCGGTGAAGAACGTGTTGGCGATTGCCTGCGGCGTGGTCGAGGGGCTGGGCTTGGGCCAGAATGCCCGCGCCGCCCTGATCGCGCGCGGCTATGCCGAAATGCTGCGCTTTGGCCTCGCCAAAGGCGCGCGGGCGGAGACGCTGTCGGGCCTGTGCGGGCTGGGCGATCTGGTGCTGACCTGTTCATCCACCTCCAGCCGCAATTTCGCGCTCGGCAAGGCGCTGGGCGAGGGCAAGAGCGCTGCCGAGGCACTCTCGGGCAAAAGCAGTGTAGCCGAGGGCGCGGCAACCGCGCCGGTGCTCGCTGAGCTGGCGCAGCAGGGCGCTATCGACATGCCCATCGTTGCGGCGGTGTGCCGCTTGCTGGGGGGCGAGGCCCCAGCCTCTGCGGTCGTCGCGGATCTTCTGGCGCGCCCGCTGCGCTCGGAACAGGGCGCAGCATCTTGACGGAAGCTGCCTCGCGCGAGGATATTGCGGCCATCGCCAAGGGCGGGCGCACCAACCTGCTCGGTTTTCCGCTGCGGCTGGTGGCGCGGATACCCTTCCTGTTCATTGCCGGGCGGCTTTACGGTGCCGAATCATTGGGCAAGCTCGCATCCGCGCTGGTGATCATCGAATTTGTTGCGCTGCTCAGCTCGGTCGGGCTCAAACGCGGGCTGGCACGGCGTTTGACCGAGGATACCGAGCATCCGGCAAACAGTGTTGCTGATGCCATGACGATCAGCATTGTGGTCGGCTCGATAGTCACTGCTGCGCTATTCCTGTTTCCCTGGCCAATGTTTCCCAGCGGCGAATTTTCGCGCTACGATCTGCTGCTGCCCTTGGCGATCGTGCCCTTGGCGATGACCGATATTGCGCTCGCTGCGCTTGCCTATCGCTTTGACATTGCCACCACCGTCCGGGCGCGCTCGGTGGTTGAGCCGTGGACGCTGTCAATCGCTGCCGGGCTGCTTTGGTTCGTGGCTCCGGAAGGCGGACTGGCACTCGCTTTCATCCTCTCGTGCCTGACGGCGGCGGTCGTCGCGCTGGTGCCGATGGTGCGCTCCTATGGTCTGCCGCAGCACTGGCGCCCGCGCCCTATGCATCTGTTCAGGCTGGCCCGGGCCAATCTGCCGCTTTCGTTTGCCGAAGGGATCGAGTGGGGTTCGCGGCGGTTGGACATTGCGATTCTCGGCATGTTTGCAACGCCCACGGCAGTAGGCGTTTATTACGTAGCGCAACAGGT
>JANPPM010000213.1:0-2355 GCA_031428495.1 Novosphingobium sp. | reverse complement strand
GTGGTAGGCGCCTTTGCCGACCGCCTTCCGCGCCGCGCATTCCTCATCGCCATGGATCTTGTGCGCGCCGTCGTAGCACTAAGTCTGCCCTTCGTTGATCAGGTCTGGCAGATCTATGTACTGATCTTCGTACTGCAATCGGCCTCGGCCGCCTTCACCCCGACTTTCCAGGCCACGATCCCTGACGTGCTGCCCGATTAAGCTGATTACACTCGCGCGCTGTCGCTCTCGCGGCTTGCCTATGACATGGAAAGTCTCGCCAGTCCGATTTTGGCGGCAGCCTTGCTCTCGGCCATCAGCTTCCACTGGCTGTTTGCCGGAACTTCCATCGGCTTCATCTGCTCGGCACTATTTGTGGTGTCGGTCGTCCTGCCGCGATCCCCTGCAAAACCACGCGCAGGCGGGATTTGGACGAAGACCACGCGCGGGTTGCGCATCTACCTCAAGACGCCCCGTCTGAAAGGGTTGCTGGCGCTCAGCCTTGCTTCAGCAGCGGCCATTTCGATGGTGATCGTGAACACCGTCGTTATCGTGCGCGGGGGACTCGGATTTGGCCAAAGGGAAGTGGCGCTAACGCTTGCGGCATATGGAAGCGGCTCGATGCTCGCTGCATTCTTCATCCCGCGCTTGTTGGACAAGCTTAGCGATCGGCCCTTGATGACGATCGCTGCCGCGATTCTGACCACCGGTCTTGCAGTCATGGCCGCCGTTACCGCGCTGTTCGGTACGAGCGAGGGCTATTGGCTGCTGCTGTTGGCGGGCTGGTTCGTCCTTGGTATTGCCTATTCGGCCAGCGTTACGCCATCGGGCAGGCTTTTGCGCCGTTCGGCCAATGCCGAAGACCGACCTGCCGTTTTTGCAGCGCAATTTGCCCTGAGCCATGGCTGCTGGCTGATCACCTATCCGCTGGCCGGGCAGATTGGGGCAGGTGTGGGCCAGACTGCGGCATTTGCTGTTCTGGCGCTGGTCGCCGGCATTGGAACCGCTGCGGCGTTATGGCTGTGGCCATCTCATGACCCGGAATTATTGGCGCATAGCCATGACGACCTTCCGCCCGGCCACGATCATCTGCGTGAAGATCATGAAGGTGGAAAGAGCAAAGCCCATGTTTTTGTGATCGACGATTTTCACCCGGATTGGCCCTCTCGAAATTAGCGAGCCAAGAGAGCAACAGCATGGCGCCGTTGCTGACTTTTCCGATGCTAGATCGCATTCACCGGCAGCCGCAGATAGACATGCCCGCCAATCGAAGCTGGCGGCATCTCACCGGCACGGATATTGACCTGTAAGGCGGGCAAGATCAGCACGGGCGCATCGAGCGTTGCGTCACGCTTCGTCCGCATCGCGACGAATTCGGCTTCGTTTACGCCATCATGGACATGAATATTGGCATGGCGATGCTGAGCCACGCTGGCTTCCCACGCGGGTTCTGCGCGTGAGGCTGGCGGATAGTCGTGTCCCGTGAACAGGCGGGTTTCAGGAGGCAGGTCAAGTACCCGCCGGATCGAGCGATAGAGTGTCGTTGCATCGCCACCGGGAAAATCCGCTCGCGCCGTGCCGTAGTCTGGCATGAAGACGGTATCTCCGACAAAGGCGGCATCGCCAATCACATAAGTCACACAAGCCGGCGTGTGTCCCGGTGTGTGGAGAACATGGATATCGAGCGCGCCCAGCGGTAAAATGTCCCCGCCGTCCAGGAGGCGGTCGAACGCACCACCGTCGCATGCGACATCGTCCGCCTCAAACAGATCGGCGAAGATTTTCTGCACGGCCGTAATATGCGCGCCGATCATCACCGGCGCGCCCGTCTGCGCACGGAGATGATGCGCCGCCGACAAATGATCGGCATGAGCATGGGTTTCGAGCAGATATTTGAGATCGAGGCCCTGGGTTCGGATAACCTCCAGCAACGCGTCCGCGCGCGCGGTGTTCGTCCGGGCGTTGCGCGCAGCGAAGCCAAGAACCGGGTCGATAATCGCAGCAGATTTGGTCGCAGGATCATGAACGATGTAACTGACGGTATTGGTCGCAGGATCGAAAAAGCCCTGAACGACCGGGTAGGGCACGAGGCCGGAATCACGCATGATGAAATCTCCCTGAGGACCTTTATATAAGATATTGCTAAATTAGATTCAATGAATATAATGAGGTCATGTTCGATCTCGCCAAATTCGACCTTGCCGTATTGGAGGCCAGTGCCGCCCGCGCCGCAGCGCTCCTGCGCCTGCTCGGGAATGAGCGGCGGCTCATGATCCTATGTCAGCTTGCCGATGGCGAACTTCCCGTCGGGCAAATCCAGCCGCGCGTTGGCCTCAGCCAGTCCGCACTTTCCCAGCATCTCGCTCTGCTCCGCGA
>JANPPM010000212.1:0-2973 GCA_031428495.1 Novosphingobium sp. | reverse complement strand
GCGATCCTGCTTTCGGCAGTGTTCTATGCGTGGAACCTGATCCTCCAGCGCCAGCAGGCGCAGATTGCTGATCCGCGCGAGATCGCTCTGTTCCAGACCGGCGGGGTTGCCCTGATCTTCGCGCTTGCTGCACCGTGGCTGGCAGTCTGGCCCGAGCCGCAAATGCTGGGCACGATAGCATCCGCGTCAGGATTAACGGTGATCGCGCTGATGCTGCTCAGTTGGGGCTATGCCAGGGCAGAGGCGCAGGCGCTGGTATCGATCGAATATACCGCGTTCATCTGGGCGGCACTGATGGGCTGGCTGTGGTTTGCCGAAGAAGTAACCATGGCAACGCTCGCCGGAACCACGCTGATTGTCATCGGCTGCGGTATTGCCGCGCGAAAGCCATACGGCCCCGCCACGCACTAAAGCCCGCAGCCCTTGACCTGCGCCAAGCTAACGCGCATCGGCGGCACGACGATTCCATTCCCGCAGTGCAGCATAATCATGCCGCGCGGGTGACCATACCAGTGAGGAAACAGGCGCATGACCCAGGTCGGACAGGACTCACTCGGCACCCGCAGCACGATGTCGGCAGGCGGCAAGCATGTTGCCTATTATTCACTGAGCAAGGCCGCCGCCAAGCTGGGCGACGTATCGCGCCTGCCCTTCTCGATGAAAGTCCTGCTGGAAAACCTGCTGCGCTTTGAAGACGGCGGCTTTACGGTCTCTGTGGCCGACATTCAGGCGCTGGTCGATTGGCAGAAGAACCCCAGCGAATCGCAAAACGAAATCCAGTACCGCCCGGCCCGCGTGCTGCTCCAGGATTTCACCGGGGTGCCCTGCGTCGTCGATCTGGCGGCGATGCGCGATGCCATCGCCACGCTGGGCGGCGATACCAGCCGCATCAATCCGCTGGTGCCGGTCAATCTGGTGATCGACCACTCGGTGATGGTCGATGAATTCGGCCATCCCAAGGCCTTCGAGCAGAACGTCGAGATCGAATACCAGCGCAATATGGAGCGCTATGACTTCCTCAAATGGGGCTCGAAGTCGCTCAACAATTTCTACGCGGTCCCCCCCGGAACTGGCATCTGCCATCAGGTGAACCTTGAAAACATCGCGCAGACGGTGTGGACCAGCACCGACCAGTCGGGCGCGCTGGTCGCCTATCCCGATACCTGCGTGGGCACTGACAGCCACACCACAATGATCAACGGCCTTGGCGTGCTGGGCTGGGGCGTCGGCGGGATCGAAGCCGAGGCCGCAATGCTCGGCCAGCCGGTGTCGATGCTGATCCCCGAAGTGGTCGGCTTCAAGCTGACGGGAGAATTGCAGGAAGGCGTTACCGCCACCGATCTGGTGCTGACCGCCACCAACATGCTGCGCCAGCACGGCGTGGTTGGTCGCTTTGTCGAATATTACGGCTCGGGCCTCGCCTCGCTCAGCCTCGCTGACCGCGCAACGCTCGCCAATATGGCCCCCGAATATGGCGCGACTTGCGGCTTCTTCGGCATCGACGACAAGACGCTCGACTATCTGCGCCTGACGGGCCGCGAGGAAGACCAGATCGCGCTGGTCGAGGCCTATGCCAAGGAACAGGGCTTCTGGATCGTCCCCGGCGCTGCCGATCCGATCTTCACCAGCACGCTCGAACTCGACATGGCGACGGTCGTGCCCTCGCTCGCCGGCCCCAAGCGCCCGCAGGACAAGGTGGCGCTTACTGAAGTCGACAATGTGTTCAACGCCGATCTCGCCGGAATTTACAACAAAACCCAAACGCGGGTTCCGGTCGAAGGCAAGAGCTTTGACATCGGCGACGGTGACGTAGTTATTGCGGCAATTACCAGTTGCACCAACACCTCGAACCCTGGGGTGATGGTTGCCGCAGGCCTCGTCGCCAAGAAGGCCAATGAGCTGGGCCTCAAGCCGAAGCCCTGGGTCAAGACCAGCCTCGCTCCCGGCAGCCAGGTAGTTACCGACTACTTTGACAAGGCCGGTCTGACCCAGCACCTCGACGCCGTCGGCTTCAACCTCGTCGGCTATGGCTGCACCACCTGCATCGGCAATTCCGGACCTTTGGCGGAGCCGATCAGCGCCGCGATCAATGGCAACAACATCGTTGCTGCCTCGGTGATCTCGGGCAACCGCAATTTCGAAGGCCGCGTCAGCCCTGATGTGCGCGCCAATTTCCTCGCTTCGCCGCCGTTGGTGGTTGCCTATGCGCTCAAGGGCACGGTTATCGAGGACTTCATAACCACCCCGATCGGCCAGGGCAGCAACGGTCAGGACGTCTATCTCAAGGACATCTGGCCGACGAACCTGGAAGTCGCCCAGACCATGACCAGCTGCATGGACCGAGCGATGTTTCAGGCGCGTTATGCCAACGTCTATCTGGGCGATGCACATTGGCAGGCCATCGATGTCGCCGGCAGCGAAACATATCAGTGGCGCGCAGGCAGCACCTATGTCGCCAACCCGCCCTACTTTGAGGGCATGTCGATGACCCCGGCCCCGGTGACCGACATCATCGAGGCCAAGCCGCTGGCCATTCTGGGCGATTCGATCACCACCGACCACATCAGCCCCGCAGGCAACATCAAGGCCGACAGCCCCGCAGGCAAATGGCTGATGGAGCATCAGGTCGCCAAGGCCGATGTCAATAGCTACGGCGCGCGGCGCGGGCACCACGAGGTGATGATGCGCGGCACTTTTGCCAACATCCGCATCAAGAACGAGATGGTCCCCGGCATTGAGGGCGGGATGAGCCGCTATGCCGGTGAAGTCATGCCGATTTACGACGCAGCGATGAAGCACAAGGCCGACGGCACCCCGATGGTGGTGGTCGCGGGCAAGGAATACGGCACCGGCTCCAGCCGCGACTGGGCCGCCAAGGGCACCAACCTGCTGGGCGTGCGCGCGGTGATCGTCGAGAGCTTCGAGCGCATCCACCGCAGCAATCTGGTCGGCATGGGCGTGCTGCCCTTGCAG
>JANPPM010000211.1:0-8991 GCA_031428495.1 Novosphingobium sp. | reverse complement strand
GATCAGTTTGCCGAACGCTTTCCGTGGCAGGAAACCGAGGACCAGGAACGCGCCATCGAGCAGGTGCTCAGCGATCTTGGCGAGGGCAAGCCGATGGACCGGCTGGTCTGCGGCGATGTCGGCTTCGGCAAGACCGAGGTTGCCCTGCGTGCCGCCTTCGTCGCGGCGATGGCCGGGCAGCAGGTGGCGCTGATCGGGCCAACGACCTTGCTCGCCCGCCAACACCACGCCGGGTTCGTCGAGCGCTTTGCCGGCTTCCCGCTCAACATAGGGCGGTTGTCACGACTGGTACCCGAAAGCGAGGCACGCGCCACCCGCGAAGGCCTGACCGATGGCACGATGGACGTGGTGATAGGCACGCATGCCCTCCTGTCAAAGTCAGTGAAGTTCAAGCGGCTTGGTCTTGTTATCGTTGATGAAGAGCAGCACTTCGGCGTCACCCACAAGGAAAAGCTCAAGCAGCTGCGCGCCGATGTCCATGTGCTGACCCTCACAGCCACGCCAATCCCGCGCACGCTGCAAATGGCCATGTCGGGCCTGCGCGAACTATCCACCATCCAGACCCCGCCGGTCGACCGCCTCGCGGTGCGCACCTATGTGATGGAATGGGACGACATGGTGATGCGCGAGGCCCTGCTGCGCGAGCATCATCGCGGTGGCAAATGCTTCATCGTCGTGCCGCGGATTGCCGACATGCCCGAGCTGGAAGAATGGCTGCGCACGACCGTGCCCGACGTTAAATTCGTCGCCGCGCACGGCCAGATGTCACCCGGCGAGGTCGAGGAGCGGATGGGCGCGTTCTATGAGGGCAAATATGACGTGCTGCTCTCCACCACCATCGTCGAGAGCGGGCTGGATATCCCTTCCGCCAACACCATCATCATCCACCGCGCGGACCGCTTTGGCCTCGCCCAGCTTTATCAGCTGCGCGGGCGGGTTGGCCGGTCAAAACTGCGCGCCTATGCCTATCTCACCACGCCCGCCGACACCGCGCTGACCGAAGTCGCGCAAAAGCGCCTGAAAGTGCTGGGCGATCTCGATTCGCTGGGGGCGGGTTTCCAGCTTGCCAGCCACGATCTCGACATTCGCGGCGCGGGCAATCTGCTGGGCGACGAACAATCGGGCCACATCCGCGAGGTGGGTTTCGAATTGTACCAGTCGATGCTCGAAGACGCGATCCTTGCCGCCAAGGCCGGCGATTTCGGGCTTGAGCGTGAAAGCTCTGCGCTGAGCCCGCAGATCACCGTCGATGCGCCGATCATGATCCCGGAAAGCTATGTGCCCGACCTAGCAGTGCGCATGGCGCTGTACCGCCGCCTGAACGATGCCAAGGACCAGAACGAGATCGAAGCCATGGCCGCAGAAATGATCGACCGCTTCGGGGCCCTGCCTGATGCCACCGCCAATCTGGTCAAGCTGATCCAGATCAAGCACCAGGCTATCGCCGCGAACATCGCCAAGATCGATGTCGGCGCCAAAGGTTCGCTGGTCAGCTTTCACAATGACAGCTTCCCCGATCCCATGGGGCTGGTCGCCTATGCCCAGCGGCTCGAAGGCACAATCCGCCTGCGCCCCGACAACAAGATCGTCATCACGAGGGTATGGGGCGATCCCAAGTCGCGGCTTCACGGGCTGTATCAATTAACCAAGGGGCTGAGCGCGATTGCGCGGAAGGCGAGCGGCCAGGGCAGCAATGGCAAGGCCGCTTAACGGCTTGGCCCGCAGGAAGCCCTGATAGAATTGACAGCCCTCCTCTGTGATCAGCTTACGCTGCGCCTCAGTCTCGATACCTTCCGCAATCACTTCGATCTCCAGCGCGCGCGCCATGGCCAGAATGGCGCGGAACACTGCGAGATCGCGACCGTCGCCGGTAATGCCATCGACCATCGAGCGATCGAGCTTGAGATAATCGAGAGGCAGCAGCTTGAGGTAACGGAAGTTGCAGAAGCCTGCGCCGAAATCGTCCAGCGCGATGCGTATCCCCGCCGCGCTAAGCCGGTCCAGCGAGCGCGCCGCGATCTGAATGTCTGCCAACAGTGCCTGTTCGGTCACTTCAAGGGTCAGCTGGCTGGCCGGAAATCCGATCTCGGCGATTATGGCGAGCAATTCGTCGGCATAGCTGTCTGCCGCCAGTTCAAAGGCGGTGACATTAAGCGAAAGCCGCAGCTTTTCACACCACGGCTTGGCGCCCTCCAGCGCGAGCCGCGCAATATGGTGCGAGAGCGGCGCAGTGTGATCGGTGCGTTCGGCCACAGCAAACAACGTGCCTGCGCCAATGCGGCCTAATTTGGGGTGGTTCCACCGTGCCAGGGCTTCCGCACCGGTCACCACGTCGGCAGGCAACGAGAATTGCGGCTGGAACACCACTTCGATTTCGGCACCATCAATCGCATGGAGCAGATCCGCCTCAAGCTGTGCCGCTGTTCGACCCGGCCGGGTGCTCTCGCCATCCGCCCAGGCGATCCGGCGGCCATGTTGCTGGCCCATGCTATCGAATGTCTGGCTGAGTCGGTCGATCACCGATTCGGCGCTTTCCCCGCCGAGCCCGCGCAACAAGGCCATGCGCGGTGACAGGCGCAAGACCGCGCCCGGCATGATGATAGGCCGCGCCAGCATGTCGGCGAGCTGTCCGGCAAACAGCTGCCAGCGCTCGCGGCTGCAGGCTTCGTTGGCGATCAGGATGAAATTGCTGCCCCCGGCGCGCGCCGCAAGCCAAGGTCCATCAAGCTCACGCGCGGCAAATTGGACAAGCCGCGCGGCGACCGCCGCCAGCGCCGCATCGCCCGCCGCATGGCCATAGGCTAGGTTGACCGTATCGAAGCGGCGCAGACCAAACAGCAACGCGTGCAGCCGCGCGTCTTCGACGTCAGACTTGCTCTGCTCGACCCATTGTTCCAGCCGCGCGCGCACGGTTGCGATACCAGGCAGGCCGGTCAGGGCGTCTCGCTGGGCCTCGATTTCGCCGATAGTGGCCTCGCTCATCCTGCCATCGATACGCCAAACACTTTGCCAAAGCGTCAACGCCGCCATATCAGTTCGCCGCGATGACCAAACCAACCCGCCTCGCTCTCGTCGTATCAGACGACGCCCGCGCTCAGGAGGCCGCCGCCGCGCTGGCCAGTGCGCATGACTGGGTCCGGCCAGAGGACGCCGAGGCACTGGTGGTGCTAGGCGGCGATGGTTACATGCTCCACGTGCTGCACCGGATGCTCGATCTGGACGCAGTGCTACCGGTTTACGGCCTCAACCATGGAACCGTGGGCTTTCTGATGAACAAGGCGAAGAGCAGCCGGTCGCTTGGCGAACGCGTTGGCCGCGCCCGACCGATTGCAGTCTGCCCGCTCGAAATGACCGCCAAGACCAACAGCGGCAGCGAACACAGCTATTTCGCGATCAACGAAGTCTCGCTGCTGCGAGAAACCCGGCAGACGGCAAAGCTGGAAGTACGGGTCAATGGCAAGGTCCGCATGGCCGAACTCGCCTGCGACGGCATTCTCGTCGCAACGCCCGCCGGGTCGAGCGCCTACAATCTCTCCGCCAATGGCCCGATCCTGCCACTGGGCAGCAATATGTTGGCGCTCACCCCGATCAGCCCCTTCCGCCCCCGCCGCTGGCGCGGCGCGATCCTGCCCGACAAGGCAGAGGTTGAATTTCGCGTACTGGATTCCGAAAAGCGCCCGGTTGCCGCCGTGGCCGATCAGAAGGAAGTGCGCGACATCGCCAGCGTGCGTATTGCCATCGCGCGTACGCGGCAGCTGACCTTGCTTTTCGACCCGGGAAGCAGCCTCGACGAGCGCATTTTCTCCGAACAGTTCCAGGTCTGAGGCGCAGGTGCAAAACCGCCGGGAAGTTTGTTTTCCCGGTATTGCCAAACGCCGCCACGCTGTTATACGCCAGCCCCTGCCCGAGAGGGCTGCTCCCTGATAGCTCAGCGGTAGAGTAGGTGACTGTTAATCACTTGGTCGTAGGTTCGAATCCTACTCAGGGAGCCAAATTTTCTCGGCTTTTTCGTTAGTTGCGCGACTTCTAACGAAGCAGCAACTGACTGCCAGCCCAGATCGTCAGCGCTGCTGTCAGCCAACGAATTACCCGCTCAGGCAAGATGCGCAGCGCCATAAGGCTGCCGAGCTGCCCCCCAATGACAACTGCCACCAACAGAAACGCGCTCGATGACAGGGTTTCGGCGAAACGTTCCGGCCCTGCCTTGACCAATTGCCCGACCAGTCCCGTGACCGAATTTACCAGAATGAACAGGCTGGTGGTGGCCGCAATGCGGCGTGCGCTATTCCACCGGGTTAGGTGGAGCAACGGGGCTAGGAAAATGCCTCCGCCAATGCCCACCAATCCCGCGAGATAGCCTAGCGGCGCGGCAGCCAGCGGCATCCATTTGGCGAGAGCGGTTGATTGCGCCTCCCGTTCTGGTGCGCGGGGAAGCAAGAGCGCGAGCCCCGCAAAAACCAGACTCGCCCCCAGCGTCAAAAGAAAAGTCTTTTCCTTGATCGGCGTCAGACCGCCCAGAAAGGCAAGTGGCGCTGCGATCACAGCCAAAAGCAGCGCCTGTTTCCACGGCACCTGCCTCGCCCGCGTAAATCGGATGCAGCTGCCCGAGACGACGAGGATATTGCAGGAGAGCGAGATAATCGGCAGCGCTCGGAAATCCGTACCCGCCAGCGCAAGTAGTGCGTTGTAGGTCGACCCGCCGCCAAAGCCCACCGAGGCATAGAGCAGCGCGGTACCGAAAAAGCCGAACGGCAGCCAGTCCATCGCCCCCCTCCAGATTTCGCCGCGTTAGCCGCTCACGCCGTGGCAATGCTTGTACTTCTCACCCGATCCGCACGGACACGGCGCATTTCGTGACAGACCGAGATCGGCATAAGGATCCTCGCCCGCCACGGCCACGCCCGATCCCAGTGACCCCATCATTGCCAAGGCACCGGGTGTCGCCACACGCATATCATCGTCTATGCTGTAAGCATCGATGTGGCCGGTCAGGAAATCGGGAAGATCAGGAAGCGACATTTCGGGGGCCGATTCCATGCTGAGTTCGCTGGTCGACAGAATCCGAGTGACATCCTCGCGAATGGCATCGAGCATACGCTCGAACAGACCAAATGCTTCCTGCTTGTATTCGTTGATCGGCTGCTTCTGTGCGTAGGCGCGCAGGAAAACCACCTGACGCAGAGCATCTAGCGTGGCCAGATGTTCCTTCCAGTAATGGTCCAGCCGTTCCAGCAGCACGCTTTTTTCGACATGCCGCCAGACATCATTATCGCTGCCACCGCGCAAGATATCGACCTTTTCATCGGCCATGGCGATGATCCGTTCGGCGATGGTATCGGGTTCAAGCCCATCTTCGGCCCGCCAAGCATCAACTGGCACATCGATGCCGACCACATCCTTGGCTCGCTCACGCAGGCCGTCGAGATTCCATTGCTCTGGGTACGATCCCGGCGGGCAGGCATCGCCGACCAGCGTGTTCACCGTGTCATGCCGCATGTCGACGACGACATCATCCACCGTGTCTGCGTCCATGATATCGGCGCGCTGTTCGTAGATCACCTTGCGCTGATCATTCATCACGTCATCGTATTCGACAACCTGTTTGCGGACATCGTAGTTGCGCGCTTCAACCTTCTTCTGCGCGGTCTCGATAGCCTTCGAAAGCCATTTTGAGCCAATCGCCTCACCATCGGCCAAGTTGGAATTCATCATCCGGGAAAACAGCGTCTCAGGCCCGAAAATGCGCAAGAGATCGTCTTCGAGGCACAGGTAGAAGCGCGACAGGCCGGGATCGCCCTGACGGCCCGAGCGGCCGCGCAGCTGGTTATCGATCCGGCGGCTTTCGTGCCGCTCGGTGCCCAGAACGAACAGTCCGCCAGCGCTGAGCACTTGTTGCCGCTCCGCCTCGATTTCCGCAGACATCTGGGCAATCAGAGCATCGCGCTCCGCGCCTTCGGGCATGTCCTTCAATTCGTCGTCGATGCGGAATTCAAGGTTGCCGCCCAGCTTGATGTCCGTGCCGCGCCCGGCCATGTTGGTGGCAATGGTCACCGCGCCCAGCCGGCCCGCCTGCGCCACGATGTGCGCTTCCATCTCATGGAACCGCGCGTTGAGCACATTGTGCTTCACGCCTTCCTTTTCCAGAAATTCCGAGAGCAGTTCGCTCTTCTCGATCGACACAGTACCGACCAGAACCGGCTGACCGAGATCACTTTGCAGTTTGATCCGCTTGGCAATCGCGGCAAATTTATCGAGCGTATTCTTGTAGAACTCGTCTTCCTCGTCGATCCGCTCCACCGGCACGTTGGTCGGGATGGTGACGACATTCATCTTGTAGATGTCGAAGAATTCGGACGCTTCGGTCGCCGCCGTGCCGGTCATTCCCGATAGCTTCGGATACATACGGAAATAGTTCTGGAAGGTGATTGAGGCCATGGTCTGGTTCTCTGGCTCGATCTGGATACCTTCCTTGGCCTCCACCGCCTGATGCAGCCCGTTCGACCAGCGCCGACCATCCATCATCCGGCCAGTGAACTCGTCGATGATCACCGCCTTGCCGTCCTTGACGATATAGTCAGTATCACGCTTGAACATGACCACGGCTTTCAGCGCCTGATCGAGGTGGTGCACCACCTGTGTATTTTCGACGTCATAAAGGTTCGAGCCGACGAGCAGCCCGGCATCCTCGAAAATCCGCTCGACTTTTTCGACACCATCTTCGGTCAGGATGATGTTCTTGGTCTTCTCATCAGCCTCGTAATCCTCGGGCACCAACTGCTTCACCACCGCATCGACCGAGATGTAGAGTTCGCTCTTGTCGTCTGTCGGCCCCGAAATAATCAGCGGCGTGCGCGCCTCGTCGATCAGGATCGAATCGACCTCATCGACAATCGCATAGTTGAACGGGCGGTGGACCATCTGGCTGCGCTCGTGCTTCATATTGTCGCGCAGATAATCGAAGCCAAGCTCGTTGTTGGTGGCGTAGGTGATGTCGGATTCGTAGGCGATGCGCCGTTCTTCCTCAACAAGGTTGGGCACGATCACGCCGACAGTCAGGCCGAGGAATTTATAGACCTGGCCCATCCAGTCAGCATCACGCCGCGCCAGATAATCGTTGACCGTGACGACGTGGACACCCTTGCCCTCAAGCGCATTGAGATAGACCGCAACCGTCGCCACCAGCGTCTTGCCCTCGCCGGTTTTCATCTCGGCAATCTCGCCGCGATGGAGCACGATACCGCCGATCATCTGCACATCGAAATGGCGCATGCCGAGCACACGTTTCGCGGCCTCGCGCACCGTCGCGAAGGCTTCTGGCAGCAAGTCGTCCAGTTCGGTCCCCTCGGCCAGCATCGCGCGGAACTTCGCGGTTTGACCGGACAGTTCCTCGTCGGTCATCGCTTCCATGTTGGGTTCAAAAGCGGCGATCTGCTGGACAATCTTGTCGAGCGATTTGACGTAGCGATCATTCGATGAGCCGAAAACGGCCTTGGCAAGTGCGCCCAGCATACTGAATTCCTGTGATTATCGGTGAGGCGGGGTTCGGTCTGGCGCGGCGTCTAAGCGCAGGCTTGCCGACCCGGAAGAATAGCGAAAATGCGAGGGCGCGCTATTCGCGCGCGCGGTCGATGCCTTGCAGGACCGGCTGAATGACAACAGCTTGCGGGGTAAAATCAATGGCGCGCCGGACGAATGTCCGCTCCGCCAACGACTTTGGTCCGCTGGCAATCGCCGATGCAACTGCCACGCGCTTGCCCGCAACAGGCAGCTGAACCGCCATTTCGGCACCCGCAGCACCGACAATGCGCGCCTGCGACGGCGCGACATGCGCGGCAAGGCCAGTAAGCAGTGCCAATAGGGTGAGCAGAAGACGCGTCATTCACAGGTATAGATAGGCGTTGGCGAGTCGCTCGTCCAGTGCGGACAAACATCGTGGACGCGAGCGCTGCCAGAACCTAAGGCACTGGGTCATGTCAGACGCCACTTCTCCGCTCGCCGTGCCCTTCCCTGCCATACCGACAATCGCCGGAGTGACCCCGCGAGTTGCCCGCGCCGGTTACAAGGATTGGGGCCGCTGCGACCTCACCTATGTTGAACTGGCAGAAGGCACATCTGTGGCTGGTGTGTTCACCCGCAACGTTTGCAGCTCAACCGAAGTCGACATGGGGCGCGAACAGATCAAGGCAGGCGAGGCGCGTGCGCTGGTGGTGAATGCGGGCAATTCCAACGCCTTCACCGGGTATCGCGGGCGCGCGGCAGTTGAGCAGATCATGGGTCAGGTCGCCGCAAAGCTTGGCTGCGCGCCGGGCGAAGTTTTCGTCTCATCGACCGGTGTGATCGGCGTGCCGTTGCCGCTGGACAAAGCGCGCGAGGGCGTCGCGGCGGCGCTGGAGGCTGAGCCCTGCACGTGGGAGGACGCCGCACGGACCATCGGCACCACTGACACTTTCCCCAAAGGTGCGCTGGCAACAGCCGTGGTCGATGGCCGCACCGTCACGCTGGGCGCGATCATCAAGGGTAGCGGCATGATCGCGCCCGACATGGCGACGATGCTAGGCTACGTTTTTACCGATGCGGCGGTCGAACCTGCATTCCTGCAACAGTTGCTGTCCGCTGCGAACCTGAAAACATTCAGCTGCATCACCGTCGATAGCGATACCTCGACCAGCGACACCGTGCTTGCCTTCGCCACGGGAAAAGCGGGCAACGCACCCCTCGCCTCGTTTGACAGCCTAGGTGCGGACGCCTTTGCAGCAGCTCTAGAAGACGTCTGCCAGAACCTTGCCCATCAGGTGGTCCGCGACGGCGAAGGTGCGCAAAAATTCATCGCCATCGAAGTCACCGGCGCGGTCAGTGATGAGAGCGCGCGGCGCATCGGACTGGCCATCGCCAACTCGCCATTGGTCAAGACCGCTATCGCTGGCGAGGACGCCAATTGGGGCCGTGTTGTCATGGCGGTGGGCAAGGCAGGCGAGCCCGCCGACCGCGACA
>JANPPM010000210.1:0-10687 GCA_031428495.1 Novosphingobium sp. | reverse complement strand
TGGTGCTCAAGGACAATGCCGGCGTCGCGCTTGATCGGGCGTTGGTCGGCCCGGCGGGGCCGGCGATTCTTGAGGCATGGTTTCCTGGCCAGGAGGACGGCAACATCGTCGCCGACCTGCTGTTCGGCCTCGTCAATCCCTCGGGCAAGCTGCCAGTGACGTTCCCGTATGCAGGCAAAGGCTTCCTCGATGCCATCGCGTCTGCCCAGTTTCCAGGCGTCCCCGGGGCTGATGGCAAGGCCCAGACCGTCACTTATTCGGAGCGGCTCAACATCGGTTATCGCTGGTACGACGCTAATGCCGGTGGCCAATGTGCTCAAGTCAGAGGCAGGAACCCCTGCGTCGCCTTCGCGTTCGGCCACGGGCTATCCTACTCACGCTTTGCCTTTGCGCGTCCGCTCTTGAGGCGCGATGTGGCAACTAGAGCGTACCGGGCGAGCACTCGGATAACCAACACCGGCAATCTGTCCGGTGCTGAAGTGGTTCAGGTGTACCTCTCGCTTCCCGCCAGCGCCAGTGGATACGGCGCGAAGCAACCACCCAAGCGCTTGGTCGGGTTCCAGAAGGTCGAACTGGCTCCAGGCGCATCGGAGGACGTCGCTGTGACAATCAATCCTGACGCCAGCAACCACCCTCTAGGCGTTTGGAGCGAAGCCGAGATGCAATGGGTAGTGCCGAAAGGACAGTTCACAGTTTGGCTCGGGCGCTCTTCATCACCGCGCGATCTGGTGCGTGTCGGCAGCTTTAATCACTGAATCGCCAGACTGCGCACATAGTGCTGCTGGGACCTTCGTGCGCACATTGCAGCGGATAACGATCACCGAACTCGGGTATGTTGACCAATATCCGACCGGCATCGGTATCGAGAATGACTTATTGTAACCGCGCGATGTTGGCAGCTGCAGACGGAACCTGACCGGGCGTATTTATTTCAGGTCAGCTTGTGTCGGACACCGACCGACTCTGACGGACTTTTCAAACCGTATCAGAGCTGTGTGAATTACCCTTACAGATCTCGCTCTCCCGCCTTTCCCACCAGGATCCATAAAAAAATAGCCAATGACCAGAATTGGTAATGCCAATTTCCGCGATATGATGGCGCATAGTGTCTGGACACATTGTGCGACAATCTATAGCGTAAATGATCAGAAGTTCCACAGGAACGAAATCTCAGGGGGAGTTTTGCAGATGGTAAAGTTGAACAAGTTCGTGTTTTGCGGGGCGAGCCTTATTGCACTTGCCACTCCGGCTTATGCCCAGCAGGCAGAGGCTGGTTTGAATGACGCTAGCGATATCATCGTGAGCGCCAGGCGGCGTGATGAACGTCTGCAGGATGTTCCCAGTGTCGTGAATGCCATCCCCGCTGAAACCATCGCCAAGCTGAACATTCAGGATTCAAAGGAGTTGCAGAGCCTGGTGCCCGGTTTGCAACTGCGCAGCGAGGCCAATGGTATCGGCGCTTCCGGGCAGTTGCGCGGTATCCAGTACGATATCAACTCATCGGCATCGCCATCGGTGGCATTCTATCTGAACGATGCGCCCATCGGCGCCAATGTATTGCTCGGCCAGATTTTCGATATTGGCCAAGTCGAGGTGCTGCGCGGGCCGCAGGGCACGCTTCGCGGGGCTTCGGTGCCATCAGGTTCGATTACTTACACAGCACGCAAGCCTAGCCTTGTCGATTTTGGTGGCTCGGGCTCTTTGAGCTACAGCGATGCGCATCATGTCAACGTCAATGCAGCCGTCAGCGTCCCGCTGATCAAGGATATGCTCGCCGTTCGTGTGGCAGGTGTCTATGACAAGAATCGCGGTAATCTGGTGACTTCGAACGCCCCGATTTCAACTGCGACTTTTGCCAACCCCCAGATAACCCAGCCCTATGCCAAAACATACGCCGGCCGGGTATCGGCCGTGTTTCAGCCGACCGACTGGCTGAAAGTGGAAGGCATGTATCAGCATCAGGATTACAAGAGCGGCGGCTTCGATCAGTATGCCTCGTTCAGCCTCGTGCAACCGTCGGCCACACCAAGTCCGGTGCTGATCACGCCAAGCGATTTCCGTTCGATATGGGAATCACCGCGCGTCGCACACTCGGTTTTTAATACCTACAACTGGCGCGGCGAAGTGCGCTTTGCTGGCCAGAAATTGGTTTATCAGGGCTCGCACAATTCCTTCGTCAACGATTCCAAGGTCAATCAGGACGTTGCGAACTTCAGGTCCAATTTCGATTTCTACCAGACCAACCGGACGGTCTCGAAAGACAATTCGCACGAAATCCGCTTGCAGAACGAAGAACGGGTGGCGGGCCTGTTCGATTATATCGTCGGGTATTACCACACCAATGCGGCCACCGATATCAATCTGATTCAGGAAACGCCGGTCGCGCTGCCGGGCTTCCTTGGCGGCGGCATTCAGGCCGTGGCGCTAACGCCGATCACGCGCAACCGTGACGGCAAAAACTCGGAAAACGCGATCTTCGGCAATGTAACCGCCTATATTGGCGACAAGATGCAGATTTCAGCCGGTGTGCGCCATATCAAGTTGCACTCGGCGCGGACGCTGCTGGTCATCGGGGCCAATTCCGTGCTCTTCGATGCCGGAGGCGATGACAAGGCCTGGATCTACACCGGCTCGGTGCAGTACAAGATCAACCCGGACCTCATGGTCTATGCCAGCACCGGCACCTCGTTCCGCGGCGGGCCAAGCATATTCAACAGCGCAATCGTAAAGTCGCCGCGGCAACTCTCGTTCCTGAATCTGGGCAATGAAGAATCGACGTCTTACGAGGTCGGCCTCAAGAGCAGTTGGCTGGACAGCCGCCTGATCTTCAATGTCGCGCTGTATCACCAGAAGTTCGATAATTTTCCCTACAAGATCACAAATGACATAAACTTTCTTGACTTTGCATTCGTGAGTAACGCCCTCGTGCCCTCGGTCGGCAGGTCAGCTCAGTTCGGTGCCGGGGTTCCGGTGACCGTCAAAGGTATCGAGGCCGAGCTGTCATGGCGGGCGTCCGACCGGTTCAACTTCGGCCTGGTCGCGTCCTACTCTGACGGCCAGATTAGCAACGGCGTCATTCCGTGCAATGACCTGAACGGCGATGGCGTGCCCGATGGCTCGGTTCCCGCAGGACTGACTGCGGCGCAATTGCAGACCGCTTATGGTGCCAACAACATCGGATCGTGCAATGTATCGCAGCGTTCGACACAGCAGTCTCCGTTCAGCGCTACCGCGCAAGCCGAATACAAGCATCCAATTTCAGGCCGGCTTGAATTTTTTGCCCGCGGCCTGTTCACTTACTACGGTTCGTCAAAGGTCGATCCGACCTTGTCCTTCGACGATCTGGGTTCCTATGGCCTGTTTAACCTGTTTGGCGGACTGCGCGCATCCAACGGCAGCTGGGAAGTCAACCTTTTTGCCCGCAACCTGTTTAACACGGTCAAGGCGACGCGCTTCACTGTCCCGCAGGCGACTTCGTTCCAGGAACTTCAGCCGCCCACATTCCGCACCACAGCGGGGACGACGTTTACCTCGACCTACTCGCAGGTTACCACAAACCTGCCGCGCGAATTCGGCATCAATCTGCGCTTCGCGCTCGGCTCACGATGAAGTTGTAACGCAGCCCACCCCATCGGGCCGACACCTGCCCGATTGGGTGGCGGAGCGCATTCCTGCGCCAGAATTATGGAGTACACCTGTGGCGAGCATTGCCGACGTTACCAACCGCACACTAGCCGAACTCATTTCACTTGAAGGCCGCACTGCAGTCGTCACCGGCGGGGCTCAGGGTCTTGGCAAGGGCATTGCCCGCCGACTTGCCGAGGCTGGTGCCAACGTGCTGATCGGCGACCGCAATGGCGAGCTTGCAGTCCAAACTGCAGGCGATATCGGCAGCAAGTCTGCCGGCAAGGTCATCGGCTTGGCCATGGACGTTTGCGATGCCGCTTCGGTAGCCGCCGCTTCCGCACAGGCCGAGGCAGAGTTCGGCGGGATAGACATCTGGGTTAACAACGCCGGCATCTTTCCGAGCATTGCCATCACCGAAATGCCAGTTGAGCAGTGGGACGATGTTTTCGCCGTTAATGCCCGGGGAACCTTCCTCGGCGCGCAAGCGGCAGTGCGCGCGATGACGGCGCGAGGTCGGGGCGGGGTCATCGTCAATATCGCGTCGCTTGCTGGCCTCAACGGCATTTCGCCGGGCCTCGCCGCCTATGTCAGTTCCAAACACGCTGTTGTCGGCCTCACCCGCCAGTTGGCGCTCGAATGTGCCCCGCAGTGCATCCGAGTGCTCGCCGTCGCACCGAGCTTCATGGTGACCGAAGGCAACATGGCAATGATGCAGCAGGACCCTCGCATCGCCGAGGCGGCTGCCGAACATATCCCCTCGATGCTTTCATCAAAGCTCGGCCGGGTCGGCGTTCCGGATGATATTGCTCGCGCAGTGCTGTTCTGTGCCTCGGACATGTCAATTTTCATGACCGGCACGACACTGGTCGTCGACGCCGGCGAGAGCGCCTGAAATGAGGTCAATGGCAAGACGAGCCCTGCTGGGTGGGCTGGGCGCCGCAGCGGCTGCGGCTATCGCTGCCCCGGCAGCGCTGGGCCGTGCCCGTAGAGGACTGTTCGAGCGGCTCCACCAGCCTATCGGCCTGCAGGTGGGCGCATTGGGCGCCATTGCGGCGCGCGACATCGACGCGACCTTGGCGAAAGTGGCAGAGATTGGCTTTCGCGAGATCGAACTGCCCAATCTGCTCGGCTTGCAGCCAGCGGTATGGGCTGCGGCAGCGACCCGGGCCGGCCTGACAATCACCAGCCTCCATCTGCCGCTTCAGGGGATGGGCGGAGCGACAAGCCTCTCGATGCTCAGCGAACCGGCGCGGATTGCCGATACTATGGGCACTTTGGGCGCGAAGTGGGCGGTTGCGCCAATCTTGCTGTTTCCGGCCAATTTCCGTCCCGCGCCGGGCGAAAGCCTTGAGGCGACCATTGCGCGCACCATCGCCGCCGCCGGTGAAGATATCTGGAAGCGGAGCGCCGAGGCGCTCAACCGGACGGGCGAAGCCTTGCGTCCGCTCGGCATTGGTGTGGCCTATCATAACCACAACCTTGATTTCGCACCGATTGGCAAAACGACCGGTTGGGAAATTCTCTGGCGCGAGACGCAAGCGGATCTGGTCGACTTCGAGCTGGATATCGGCTGGGTGAAGCTGGCCGGGCTCGACCCGGTGGGCTTCATCGAGAAAGCGCGTGGGCGCATCAAGCTGCTGCATGTGCGCGACATCTCCGCCAGCCAGCCGCAGGGCTATCGCATTGCGATGGGTTCACCGATTGTCGGTGCTGGAAGCCTCGACTGGGCACGTATCCTGCCTGCCGCACACCGTGCAGGCGCGCGGCATTTTTTCGTCGAACAAGAACCTCAGCCGGGCACCGCACCGATGGCTGCGGCAGCGAGTGCCTTCACTTACTTGTCGCAGCTGCGCGCTTGAGGAGATTCACAAATGCGGAAGTTGCACCTTTTCGGTCTGATCGGAAGTTGTTTGGCGGCATTGCTTACCGTCTCTGCCGCAGCAGAAAGTACGCAGGTTGGAACGCTCTCACCGAGCATTGACCAAGCGGAAATGCTTAGCCCATTCGGCGGGCGCGCGGCGTTCTCACCGGACGGCAAAAAGATCGCCTTTGTCGGCAAAACTTATGCCGATGCCTATGAGATCGACCTCGCCACTCGCAAGGTTCGCAACCTCACGCGCGGCTTCCCGCATCAGGGCATCATGCGCATCCAGTATCTGCCCGACGGAAACTTCCTGGTCACCGCGCCCCGGATCAACAACGGGGCGAATACGCGCGCGCATCTTGAGATGTGGCTGCTCGACAAGACAGTCGAGCGCGGACTTCGGCCACTCGGCGAACAGGTTTTCGAGGGAATTGCCGTCTCGCGCCAGCGCAACCTGATCGCTTGGACAGTTATCGAGCCAGCCCTTGGCTCGCGCGAGAACTGGCAGCTTGCCTTTGTCCGCCCTACAAAGCGCTACATGGCCGAGATCAGATACGTAAATGGCAGTCCGCGCATCGCCAACAAGCGCGAGATTATGGCCACCCTGCCGCGCGAATGCAGCTTCATCGAGCCCCAGGATTTCCGCGAGAATGATGCCGAGCTGGTCTATTCCTGCATGGGATTGACGGCCAGCGGCGGCATCCTGATCTCCGTGATGGGCAACACACTCGCGAGTGACCGCAACGTCACCTATTATCGCAAAGCCGGAGAGTACGACGAAGTCGAGGGTATTGCGCCGGACGGCGCGTGGGCCGCTGTGGAATGCGGCAAGCAGGACAAGCCGGGACTGCCCGAACTGGACATCTGCCGGCTGGAGCTTCGCGAGAATGGCGCCCTCTCCGTGCTCGTGCGCGGCCGCACGCCGGGATCGACCGACGACATCAGCAATCCAATCGTTAGCCCCGATGGCAAGTGGCTGGTTTTCCAACGCTCGAACAGCGCGAGCGGCGACATCGGCGAAGGATATGGGGTTTACCGCTACCGGCTCCCGTGAGAGTCTGGGCGCTGCAATTGCGGGATCAGGGCATCGGCTGCTTGCGCACCGACCAGGCAGGGTCCCGGAAAAGCCCGCAAGCGGGACCAGCGCAACGGCAGCGGGGCTGCACGTTAGATTCTGCGAGACGCAGTCAAATGCCAGTTTGACAGTGACGCTTCGCAGGCTAGGCCCGCAAACGGAGGCAGTACAGGGCATCATGAGCAATCACGGAATGATCAATCAGCGCATGTCCCGCCCAAATGACGCGCGCGCGTTGAAATCACGCGAGGCACTGCAAGCAGCACTGTTGTCGCTGGTTGAAGAGCGCCCATTCAACCAAGTGTCGATTCGCGACATCACAACCCGCGCCGGAGTGAGCTATCCTGTGTTCTTCCGGCGTTATGCGGCCAAGGAACAATTGCTGGGAGATATTGCCACTGAGGAAGTGCGCAAATTGCTCTCGCTGACGGCCCCGATATTCGACGCGGATCAGCAGGAAGAATCGGTGCGGGCGCTTTGCGCCTATGTCAGCGATCACCGCCAGTTGTGGTCGCAGTTGCTGACCGGCGGGGCTGCGCCGATCATGCGGGACGAATTCAAACGCATTGCACGGGAAATCGGCGGCACCCGCCAGCCTGCCAATCCGTGGCTTCCCACCGATCTAGCGGCCGCATTTGTCGTCTCCGGCCTTTTCGAGATATTGGCCTGGTGGTTAAGTCAGCCCGACGACTACCCAATCGAAAAAGTCGTCAGGATCATTGAAATCCTGATTGTGCGGTTAGCTTCGATACCGCTCGACGAACCGGCGCGGACTAGCCCGTAAGCACCGTCAGCGCGGGTCCTCGCAACCGTCTTCGTTGGCCATCCAGTGCACGAATCGGTGCAGCGGGTACATCGCGTCGTGCGGATTGCCGATGGCGCTCGGTCCTGCCTCACCCAGCCGGACCACGCGCTGAGCGCCGCAACTCGCCAGATAGTCGCGCAAATCTGTCATACGTTCGAACGGATAGACTCCGACGGTTTGTGTAGCGACGTTGACGTGTTTGAACGCCGCTTCGAGCGAGGGGACACAGACCACGTTCGATGTTTTGCGGAGCGGATGGAAATCGACCGGCTCGTCCGAACGGATGGCAATCCCGCGCCCGTCGAGTTCGCCGAACACTGCGAAGTCGTCGTCGAGCAGGCGCAGGGTTTCGATTTGTTCACGCAGGTCCATTTCGAGCGGACGCGGCGCGCCCTCGCCCATCCGGTCGATGCGGATCTGTTGGGCAAGGATCTGGCAGTACCTGTCTGCCTGCTCAGGGGTCGCCTCGATGAAGGTGAAGCGGCTGCACACGCAGGCCTCCTGATTGGCCATGGCGACGTCCGCAGCGTTGAGGGTTGCTGCTTCGGCCATGGCTTCGTCGGAGGCAAAAGCCTCCTTCCCAACCATTGAGATCGAGGTCTTGGGATCGAAGGAAATCAGCTGGAAGCCCGGTCCGATATATTTCATCACATTGGTGATGGCGTCGCCGCCGCCCCATGCGACCAGCTTGTCGAAGTACTGCGGCCGGTAAAGGACACGCTCGACCTGCTCGGCGCCGCCCGGCCAATAGACCGCGGACATCGATTTGACGACTGGATGTTCGGGATCGATATCCGCCATGGTCCGCAGGAATGCGACGGTCGAGAATGGGTCAGCAGAAGCCATCTTGAACACATTGACCGCTTTGACCAGCGCGGACTGGGCAATCGAGCGGATGCCCTGGCCCGGAGCATTGCCAGGGAGCACATGGATCAGCCGCGGAGGATAGGCGCGGATGAAGCTGCGTCGTCCCTGATGGTCGGTGTGGGGCACCCAACCATCCAAGGCTTCGGGATTGGGGAAGTTCTGCTCGACCACTTCGCGCAGTGATTTCGGGTCGAGGTATTCCGCCGCTGACTTGACCATGTATTCGACGGCGGTGCGCGGCTGAAGGCTCACTTTCGCCATGTGCTCAATACAGGCATCGACATGTACGTTTGACTTGCGGCCAAGCTGTTCGCCGGCTTCTGCCAAAAAATCGATAATTTCGGCGAGCGGGACATTGAGGAGAGGCGGCAATTCAGTGCGCGGGCGCACCAGCGCATTGAGATCGAGCTTCGGGGTCGCAAAACTGACACCCAGGTCGCGCGAACGATGGATATCGTCCGCCCCCTCGACAAGCATGCCGCGGATGAAGAAGGGGGCGGCGTCAGGCGGCGAATCGCTGGAGTTGGCGGCTGCAATAGAAATTTGCTTGTTCATTTTTCTACCTCTCGGTTTGAAGCAAGTCTGCAGATCAGGTGAGGCCGCGCACATAGGCGTCGACAGTTCCTGAGCAGGCGATCTTGTCGTCTCCATCGAGATCGGCATAGCGGGTGATGTCATCGCGGATCGAGGGTGAAGGTGAGCCGCATGCGCAAGGACCGAAATCAACCTCGATGCGGTCGCCCGAAATTACTCCGCCCCATCGTCCTTTAATTGACAGGTCGAAGAAGGCAGCTCGGCCAACGACCGGCCCAGGGCCGCAAGGCAAGAGATTGTCGCCTTCCTTGTCTAGTGGCAAGCAGACCATCCAGGCTGGGATATGGTAGCGTCCACCTTCGTTGCAACGTGGCATCGAAGTCTGCGTCTCTTGCATGCCGTACATTTGGTAAGTGAAACGAGGTGACAGGTTGAAGGTCTCGAAGATAATTTCCCGGTAGTTTTCTGGAACCTTCGCGCGCTTGAGACCGCCTCCGAGGAAGGTGGCATTTTCGGGGCTGAAATCCTTGGCGCTGTATCCGCGGCCTCGAACCGCTTCGGCCAATTGGTAGAGTGGGCCCCACATCGCCATAATCAGCAGCTTATCGCCGCGATGTGCAATAATGCGGTCCACGGCCTTTTCGAGAGTCGCATCGAGCGCCTCTTGGCGCACGGCACTTTCGCGTTCGAATTCGGCGATCTCTTCGGGTCTGGCAGTTCCATCGCCGATGGTCTTGCGCAGTTCAATCATCCGGGTGATCGAACCCACCGTGATCGAAGGCCCATCGCCAGGCGCTGCGAGCTTCGCGAAATCGGCAAAGGCACCGACCAAGGCCATTCCTGTTGCAGCGTTGCGCGGCGATTGCGCGATAGCGCCGAAACTGATGAGAGTTCTGTCATCGCCCACGCGGATCCCCGAACCCCACTGGACCGCTTCGACCCCCTCTTGAGCTGCAAATTCGAGATCTGCTTTGGCTGCCGGTAACATCGCTGGCTTGCCAGTTGTGCCGCTGGTGCATGAAACATAGTGCCCGGCCGCCTCGCATGCGCGAATCCAGCTGTCGACATCCTCCACACCCTCAACCGAAATGTTGTCGGTCGGCTGAGTTGAAACCGTGCCGAGCCACTTCGTCAGCCGATCCCAGCGCTTTCCTGTCAGGAAGCTCTCAGGATAGCTCTTGTAGGCCGTGTGCGGAAGCAGCAGTGGCACCACATCCTGAAGCGAGCGGATTTCACTAATTCCGGCGTCGCGGCTCGTTGGCCCAACAGTTTAATCGGGCCGACAAATTCCTGAAATCGCTCATTGATCGCCGCGACCTGTAGCTCGGCTACGTCTGCATATGGCTGATCGAAGCCCGTGCGCGCAGGCATGTGGGCGAGCAAGCTATCGGCAACTTTACCCATGGTCCAAATTCTCCCAGAATCGTTATTTGATTTTATGTTACACTGTGGAATATAAAATGCGCAAGGACAACCGATAGGGAGCGCGATTGATGAAGCCGGATATTGAGAGCGAAAGTACATCCTATCCACCCCAGCATGGCAAGCTCGCTGTGGTGACGGGCGCTGGCGGCCTTGGTCTGGAGACCGCTCGGCTACTCGCACGGCACGGCGCCGGCGTGGTGGTGGCGGGAAGAAACGCCCATAAAGGACAAGCGGCAGTCGCAGACATCGCCCGCCACGCCAATGGCGGATTGGTGCGGTTCGAATTACTGGATCTTGCCGACCTTGGTTCCGTGGAAGCCTTTGCCAGCCGCTTGCTGGCCGAGGAGCAGGCGATTGATTTGCTGATCAACAATGCGGGCATCATGTCACCGCCTGTGCGGCGCGTGAGCCGCGATGGCTTCGAGGCTCAGTTCGCGACAAATCACCTCGGCCACTTCGCGCTGACCGCACGGCTATTGCCGTTGCTTCT
>JANPPM010000209.1:0-6399 GCA_031428495.1 Novosphingobium sp. | reverse complement strand
TTTGATGAGACCATCGGACAGGCGCTCGAAGGCACGCTCGACCCCAGCGAACTGTCCAGCCGCACCGCGCCTGCCGCGATGATCCACCAGTTGGCAGACGGTTTGGGCGGCGGTTTGCAATATGCGCTGGGCGATGATGCGCTGGTGCTGGGCGCGGTGCTGCCCGGAAGCTGATGAACAGGCGCGGCTGATGTCCGAACTGATCCACCACGAGGCGCCATCGCCCAATTGGGATGAGCGGGAACTGCCGGTCACCATGGTGGTGCTGCACTATACCGGCATGCCCGACGCCGCCGGTGCGCTGGATCGGCTGTGCGATCCGGCGGCCAAGGTTTCCGCGCATTATCTGATCGACGAGGCGGGCACGGTCACACAGATGGTTCCCGAGGAAAAACGCGCCTGGCATGCGGGCAAGAGCTACTGGCGCGGGCTGACCGACATCAATTCGGCCAGCGTGGGGATTGAACTGGCCAATCCAGGGCATGAATGGGGCTATCGGCCCTTTCCCGATGCGCAGATGGAGAGCCTGATCCCGCTGCTCCATACCATCGTCAAACGCTACAAGATGCCGTTCGCCAATATCGTCGGCCATTCCGACATAGCGCCTGCCCGTAAGGAGGACCCGGGCGAGCTTTTCGAGTGGGAGCGTCTGGCTGCACTAAAGCTTGCGCTGCCGAGGCCAAAGGTGACCATGCCTTCACCATTTCCCAACGACGGCGCATTCTATCTCGCGCTCGAACGCTTTGGCTATGACATTGCCGACGGCCTTGCTGCCGTGCGCGCTTTCCAGCGGCGCTGGCGGCCTGAGACGATCGATGGCGTGATCGATGGCGAGACTTCGGCGATCCTGTTCGCTTTGTTGTTGGACCGCGATCAGGGACGCGCTAGGTGAGCCACGTGCCGGGGAGCCGGGCAGCCGCGTACTTCGACAAGCTTAGCATGAGCGGGTTGAAGGCCGAGGAAAGTCCGGGCTCCACGAAATAAGGGTGGCGGGTAACGCCCGCCGGGCGTTGGTTTCGACCTGCGTTCAGGGAAAGTGCCACAGAGAGCAGACCGCCCTTCGACAAGCTCAGGATGAGCGGGTCGGAAGGTAAGGGTGAAAGGGTGCGGTAAGAGCGCACCGCGCAGGCGGCAACGTCTGCGGCATGGCAAACCCCACCCGGAGCAAGACCGAATAGGGGCGGCGCGTCGCTGCGCAAGCAGCGGCTGGTGTGTTTCGCACCGATCGCCCGGGTTGGTCGCTGGAGCCTTGCGGCAACGCAAGGCCAAGAGGAATGGCTGCCAGTGCGGTTATGTCCCGAAAGGGAAACGGATCGCGCTACAGAACCCGGCTTACAGGCTCCCCGGCATATTTTCGATTTCTCTCCTCCCCCTTGATGGGGATGGATACGCAGACTTGCGAGCTTGCTCGCTAGTCGTAGTTGGGTGGGGGTGTGCCCTCGGTTTAGGCCGTGCTTGGCGGCACGATCACCCCCATCCAACTTCGCCTAAGCCCTTGCAGGGCCAAGGCTTCATATCCTTCCCCCATCAAGGGGGAAGGGGCACTGACCCTAAGCGTCTTCGGTCTCTTCGTGCTTCATGAACATCTGCGCGATGTCGCCCGAAACAATCGCACGGTGCTTTTCGCCCGGCGCCAGCGGGGCCGCACCGCCGCCGCCGGTATGCACCGACGTATCGACACCCTTGGCCTTGGCCTTGGCCCGCAGTGCGCCCACCGTCAGTTCTTCGCGCGGCTGGCGCTCGAACATCGGGAATTTGTAATCGCGCATCGCGTTGAGGTGCGTAATCTTGTCGATCTGGACATCGGTCAGGTGCGTGATCGAAGGCCACAGCACTTCGGGCGATTCGGGCCATGGCGTATCTGAGTGCGGATAATCGACTTCGAAGCAGATGTTGTCTTCGCCGATCAGATCGACATTGCGCAGGCCATAGGCGTCATCGATGAAGCACGATGTGAAGTGCTGGCGGAACACGTCGCTGGGCTTCTTTTTGCCCAGGTAGGTTTCCGAATGGGTCCACGCCTTGTGCTGCTTGTTGGTATAGTCGGCACGCTCCAGCAAGTAGGGAATCCAGCCGATCCCGCTTTCCGACAGGCCGATGCGCAGCGTCGGATAGCGGTTGAAGGCATCAAGATGCAGCCAGTCAGACGTGCCGAAGCCAACCGCCATCGGCATGGTGGTTATCCACGCTTCGATTGGTGACTTCATCGAGGCATGCGGCGAAACATGGCCGCAGCCGATGTGCAGGTTGATCGTCGTCGCACAATCGGTCGCCGCTTTCCACAGTGGCTCCCAATGTTCATCGTGGATCGAGGGCAGGCCGCGCGCGGGCGGATTGTCGTTAAACACCACCGAATGGCAGCCCTTGTTTGCCAGCCGCTTGATCTCATCTGCCATGCCCTGCACATCCCAAAGCGGCAGCATGCCCATGGGGATGAAGCGCGAAGGATAGGCACCGCACCATTCGTCGATGTGCCAGTCGTTATAGGCGCGAAGATGGGTGAGCGAGAGCGCCTTGTCCTCTGCGCGGAAGAAAGGGCCGCCGTCCATCCCGCCAAGGCTGGAGAAATTCATCGAGGCGGCAATGCCGTTGACGTCCATGTCATCAATGCGAGCATGGACATCATAGCAGCCCTTGCGCAGCTGATCGAGCGAGGTCGGCTCCATGCCGTACTCCTCGCGCGGGCGACCAACCACGGCGTTGAGCGCGACTGAAGCGAGCTGCATGCCCTGATATTCCCAATAGTTCTTGCCATTGGGGCCGGTGCGCAGTTTGGGCGCGGTTGCCAGCGCCTCGCCCGACAGCTGGTTGTCAAACACTTCGGCCGGTTCGGTGATGTGATCGTCAACACTGACGAGGACCATATCTTCCATTTTCATGATGCAATTCTCCCATGGGATTCGCAGGCGATTCCCCACCTGACCTTGATTGACTCAATCGCGGTGCAAATCAACCGCCAAACGCGGCGCACCCGCGATCAATCGGGTTGATCAATCGAGCTGGAACCGCGCCGGGGGGATCAGCACACCCGCAGTTTCGCTGCGCCCGCGATACAGGCAGGATGGACTGGCGAGCGGCTTTCCCTCTTTCAGACTGTCACCACCATCGGCCGGAACGATATTGATGTAATAGTCACGCCCGTCGCCGCCAAAGCGGACTTGCGTGGTCGATCCTGCCGGAGTGGGCACGTGGGGAAGTGTTGTTCCATCCGGCGCAAGGCGGCGCAGGATGCCCGGCGAGCGGAAACCGGTAATCCAGATGTTGCCGTCCACATCAAGCGCCATGCCATCACAGTCATCGCGTTCGAGCAGCACTTGCTGACCCGACAGCGACAGGTCTTCGGTAACATCGAAGGCCCAGGCTTTGCGAAAACTGTCGCTGCAATAGAATTTGCGTCGCGCCGGATCAAAGGCGATGCCGTTGGAGAAATAAATATCGGCATCCATGCGGATCACCTTGCGGTCCACGGTCAGCCGGTAAAGCGCCGATCCCTTGGTATCTTCGGCGGCAATGATGCTGTCGATGTCATTGGTGCCGAAATAGATGCCGCCGGTGCCATCGGGCCACATCTCGTTGATCCCGTTGATCGGCTGGGCTTCCAGAGTGTCCAGCAGCCAGCCTGATTTCCCGGTGTCAGGGTTATTCCACATGATACCGCCCTGACCGGTGGAGAGCACCGCGCCATCGTGGTTCAGCATCACCCCGCCTGTCCACATCCGGCTGTCGTTGAATGAGCAGACTTTGCTGCCGTCCGGCCTTACACCGTGGATGCCGCCCGCGATGACATCGCTGTACCAGATGACATTACGGGCGTGATCGACCGCAAGGCCTTCGAGATAGACACCCTCAGCAAGCGACACATAGTCGCCAACCGCCAGTTCAGCCATTTCATCCTCCACAGATCATCCCGCCTTGCGGCTGTCATGCTCTGCGAACCAGTCGTTCGTCAAGGTGTTAGCGAAGTTGCGGTTACATCGCGTGCTTTCCTTTCATCGCAGCGACAGGGCATTCAGTCGCGGTTCAGCGCCTGTGCGGCCTTTTCGGTATTGGGAATTCATATTCGGAAGAGGGGAATACATATGCGCCGCATCCGCCCGGTAGCCTCGGCAATCACCGCGACCTGTATCGCCGCACTCATCTCGGGATGCGCCACTCAGCGAAAGGCCGGAAGCGATGAAATCGTCACCACGGCCAGCCGGGTAAACGAGAGCGTGGGCGGCACGGCGGGCTATCCGCCGCCCCCTCCGCCTCCGCCGCCGCACCCAACCTCGCCCGTTTACAGTCCGCAAGTCATGGCCGACGCAAGCCGCGCTGCCCCTGCAGGCAAGATTATGCGTCAGGAGCGTTATTCCGGCAGCTATGTCCGCCCCGTCATCGTGCCGACCGATCCGGGACGCGAGCGCTATGACGGTAAAGAGATCAGCCCGGTAAAGATTGCCCAGACCGATCCGGTTTCCACCTTCTCGGTCGATGTCGATACCGGCGCCTATGCCAACACCCGGCGCTTTCTGACGGCTGGCCGCATGCCACCCAAGGACGCGGTGCGCAGTGAAGAGCTGATCAACTATTTCCGCTACAATTACACAATGCCGCAAAGCCGGGGCGCGCCGTTTTCGGTCAGCACCGATGTTGCAGTCAGCCCGTGGAATGCCGACACCCGGCTGCTGCGGATTGGCCTGCGCGGGTATGATCTGCCGCGCAGCGCACGCCCGGCCGCCAACCTCGTATTCCTCGTCGATGTTTCGGGTTCGATGTCGAGCGCGGACAAGCTGCCTCTGGTAAAGACCGCGCTGGCCGGTCTCGCCGGTGAACTGTCGCCGCGCGATAAGGTGTCGATCGTCGTCTATGCCGGGGCGGCGGGTCTGGTGCTGGAGCCGACCAGCGACGAGGGCAAGATCCGCTCGGCGCTCGAACGGCTCAGCGCGGGCGGCTCGACCGCAGGCGGGGCGGGGCTTCAGCTTGCGTATCAGGTAGCGCGCGACAATTTCATCACCGGCGGGGTCAACCGCATTTTGCTCGCGACTGACGGCGACTTTAACGTCGGCGTATCCGATACAAAGTCGATGATCGAGATGGTCGAGCGCGAGCGTGATAACGGCGTGACCCTGACCACGCTCGGCTTTGGCGAGGGCAATTACAACGAAGCGATGATGGAGCAGATCGCCAACAAGGGGAACGGCAACTACGCCTATATCGATTCGGCGCTGGAAGCCCGCAAGGTGTTGGGCGAGCAGATGAGTTCCACCCTGTTCACCATCGCCAAGGATGTGAAAATCCAGGTCGAATTCAACCCGTCCCAAGTGAGCCAGTACCGCCTGCTGGGTTATGAGAACCGCGCGCTGCGTGAGGAAGACTTCAACAACGACAAGGTTGATGCAGGCGATATCGGCGCAGGCCATCAGGTGACGGCGATTTACGAGATCGTGCCCGCAGGCGCGCGCGGCTGGAACGATCCGCGTCGCTATGAGCAGGTAGCGCCGCAAGGCGATGCGCGCGGCGGTGAGCTGGCCTTTGTGAAATTGCGCTACAAGTTGCCCGATGGCACGACCTCGCGGCTGATCGAGCGTCCGGTCGCCGCCAGCCTGATGCGCACCGCCATGCGGCCCACCGGCGACTTTGCCTTTGCCACTGCGGTTGCCGCCTTTGGCCAGCGCCTGCGCGGTGATCCGATGCTGGGTGGCTACAGCCATGCCCAGATCGCTGCACTGGCCGGGCGGCAGAACGATTTCTGGCGGCAGGAATTTGTCCGGCTGGTAGGCCTCGCAGGATCGATGACCAGCAGCGAAAGGGGCGTTGAGCAAGACCGCGAAGGCGGCTGATTTGTGGCCGCATTGATTATTGCAAAAAACCGGTTCCCACTTTTTTGCTCAATGCTCTAATCGCCATGGCATGAAAAGCCACCGCCTGACGTTGCACCTCGCCGGACTGTTCTGCACCGGCATCATTGCTGCGGCCACCGCTATGGCCCATCGCACCGATGCGGCATGGCCCGTGCTGGCGGCGATGCTGTTTGCCGCCTATGTGCTGGCGCTGGGGGCAGGGCGACTGCTGTTCGCGCGGGGAGGATAGCGCATGCCGGAATTTGCTGAATTGGTGGCGATTGCCGAGGCCAACTGGCTGGGCTTTGCCCTGGTGGTGGTCATCGGGCTGTTGGTGGCCTGGTGGCTCTATGGCCAAAGCGCAGCAAAGCGCCGTAAACGGCACCACGCGCCCGATGCGCTGGACGAAGGCGCAGCCCCCGCCGCGCGCAATCAGGCGCTGATCGACGCGCCCAGCGCCGTGACAGCGGCAAGCTTCGCTGCGACCGGGCCGGACATCATGGCCGGGATTGGCGAGGCCGCCGCCATGGGGGCTATGCCGGAAGTGCAAAAGGCCGCGCCGGAGGGGGCAGATAACCTT
>JANPPM010000208.1:0-17923 GCA_031428495.1 Novosphingobium sp. | reverse complement strand
CACTACCATTCTGCGGATCGCAGCGGCATCCTCCCCGCGGGGGTTATCATCAGTCACGATCACAAGGTCGGCGTGTTCCGCCGCAGCGCGGCCCATTTCCGGACGCTTGCCCTGGTCACGGTCGCCCCCGGCGCCGAAAGCAACGATGATCCGGCCCGTGGCATGCGGACGCAGCGCAGCTATCGCTGCTTCAAGTGCGTCGGGCGTATGCGCATAGTCGATATAAATCGGCGCACCCGAAGAACTGATGGCTGCACGCTCCAGCCGCCCGCGCACTGGCTGAAGTCGCGCCATGGCGTCGAAAGTCGCCGATACCGCGCCACCGGTTGCCAGCACGAGTCCGGCCGCGACCAGCGCGTTAGCCGCCTGATATGCCCCGATCAGCGGCAATTCGATCTTCCGCGTGGCGCCTTCGTATTCGATTTCAAGCATCTGCCCGAGCAAAGTGGGCTTGCGAGAGACCAGTCGGATAGCTTCGCCCCGCTCGCCCACAGTCAGCAGTCGCAGCCCGCGCGTGGCAGCATGATCAATCGCGCGTTCAGACCACGCATCATCGGCCCAGATCACCGCCACGCCGCCGCTGGACACAACATCGTCAAACAGCCGCATCTTGGCGGTGAAATAGGCATCCATGTCAGCATGATAATCGAGATGATCGCGGCTCAAATTGGTGAAGGCCCCGGCAGCGACCGCCAGCCCCTCGTTGCGATATTGATCAAGACCGTGGCTCGACGCTTCGTAAGCAAGGTGCGTGATCCCCTCGCGCGCCAGACCGCTGACATTGCCAAGGAAGGTGACGATATCCGGCGATGTCAGTCCGGTGCTGATCGACTCGTCGCTGGTCGTGACGCCCAAGGTGCCGATCGATGCCGCGGCATGGCCCGCCATCCGCCAAAGCTGGCGGGTAAGTTCTGCTGTCGAAGTCTTGCCGTTGGTCCCGGTAACCGCGACGACATGTGCCGGTACGGGTGTGAAGAACTGCGCAGCCAGGCGGGCAAAGGCGCGGCGCGGCTGGGCATCGGCCAGATGGATCGCGCCTTCGACCACTGCTTCCGCGCGCGCGACAACGGCAACCGCACCGGCGGCAATTGCGGCCGGGATGAACTGCTCACCATTAACCCGCGCGCCTTCAAACGCGCCAAACACGGTACCGGGAGCGACCTTGCGGTGATCAATGGCAAAGCCGGTTACCTCAGCATCTGCATTTGCCGACAGCGCCAGCCCGGCGCGCGACGCAAGCGCGGAAAGCTTCATTCCCCGCCACTCCGGCCAACCAGCGGCGAAAGGTCGCTGATGTCCACATCGCGGCTGTCATCCGGCATGATGCCGAGCAGCGGCCCGATACGCGGAACCACACGACCAACAATCGGCGCGGTGTTCCACGCGGCGGTACGCTGGCCTGACGTCGCGGCGGTACCCTGCGGCTCGTCGAGCATCGCGATGATTACATAGCGCGGCCGGTCCATCGGGAACGCGGCAGCGAAGGTCGCGACCAGCGAACTACGGCGATAGCCGCCTGCGCCTGGCTTCTCTGCGGAACCAGTCTTGCCACCTACGCGGAACCCCGGCGCATTCGCCTTTTTGCCGGTCCCGTCGACGACGATCATTCGCAGCAGCTGGCGCATACGCGCGCTGGTCGATGCCTTGAACACCCGGCGGCCGGTTGGAACATGGCCGGGTGCGAGCTTCTCCAGCGTTGCCGGACGCCAGACCCCGCCATTGACCATGGCGGCATAGGCCGAAGCGAGGTGCAGCGGGGTCACCGCGATGCCGTGGCCGTAGGACACAGTCATTGTCGTGATCCGCGACCAGTTGCCTTGCGGCCAGATCGGAAATCCGCGCGCGGGCAATTCGATGTAGGGCCGCTCATTCATCCCCAGCGAGCGCATCACCGCATTGAACCGCGCGCTGCCCAGTTCATCGGCAACCTGCGCGGTCACGATGTTCGACGAATGGATCAAGGCCTCGGGCACATTGAGCGATGCGCCGAGAGTGTGGCTGTCCCGGATCTCGCGGTTTCCCACCTTGAGCGGCCGCCCGGAGGGATAGCGGCGCGAGAAATCGGAAACTACCCCGGCATCGATCCCGGCGGCAATTGTGATCGGCTTGAAGGTCGAGCCCAGCTCATAAACCTGATTGGTGAAGCGGTTGAAGATGTTTGCCGCACCGGCGCTGTCTATCAGGTTTGGATTAAACGACGGTAGCGAGGCTAGCGCCAGCACTTCGCCGCTATCGACATCGAGCACGATCCCGGCAGCACCAATTGCATTGGTCTCGCGCATACCGCGCAGAAGTTCGTCCTCAAGCGCGCCCTGTACACGCAGATCAAGCGAGAGCATCGCCGGAGTTCCGCGGCTTGCGGGGTCAATCAACCGCGCATCGTAAACCTGCTCCATGCCCACTCGCCCGTGACCATCGGCGGCAACAAAGCCGAGCACATGCGCTGCCATCGACCCTTGCGGATAGAGCCGCTCGTTCTCGAACGGCGACTCAAGTGCGGGCTCACCCAACGCATGGACGCGGTTTGCTTCCTCGGGCAGAATACGCCGCTTGAGATAGCCCGCCTTCCCGGACGAAAGCTTTGCCGCCAGCTCAACGGGGTCCTCGCTGGGGAAAATCCGCACCAGCGCCGCGGCGATTTCGGCAGGCGACTTTACCAGCGGCGGCCCGCCGTCACCCATCGCCTTGGGATTGAACCACAACGAATAGGCGGGAAAAGCACGCGCCAGCGGCATGCCGTTGCGGTCAACGATATCCCCGCGCGGTGGAAGCAGCGCATCGGCCATCGATTGCCGGGAAGCTACCGGTTCAAGAATTCCCAGAAAGACAACGCGGAGCAAGGCCGCACCGCCGATCACGCCAAAAATTGCCAGCAGCATCAGCACACGCAATTTCGCAGTCAGCAACATCCGCCGACGCACATGATCAAGCTGGCGCCTGCCAGGTGCAATCGTCGCGGTGACGCTGACCGTGTTCATTCCTGCGTTGCCTCACGCGCGCGGACTTGTGACAGACGCTTGTCGAGGCTGGCAGTATCGACCGGCTTGCGCCGGGTTTCGCGCGGGACCTCTGCCGCAATCGCCTTGCCGGTCAGCGGCGAAACCATTGCCGTGAACACCGCGTCGTCGCGATCACTGAGCGCAGCGGCAACGCGAACCGGACGCGGCGCATCCGCCGCTGCCGGCTTGCCGAGCGAAGCCAGCTGACGCTCGCCATCAAGATATTGACCGGAAGTGGGTGCCAGATAGCCAAACTCGACATCGTTGAGCACCCGCAGCTGTTGCTGGTTCGCGCGGGTCTCGAACTCGGTCTCAAGGAAAATCTTCTCGCGCTTCAGCGCAATCACCTGACGCTCAGCAAGCCGGACCTGGCTCTTCACCGCATTGACGCGCATCATCAGCGCCATGGTCATGGCAAAACAGACCGTCAGGACAAATGCCCAACCGAATGAGCGAACGCGGTCACGGGTGAAGTTCATGCGGCCCTCCTTGCTGCTGTGGTGTCATCTCTCGGGGCAACGTCTGTGCGAACTGCAGCGCGCAGCACCGCCGAACGCGAGCGCGGATTACGCGCCACTTCGGCCTCGCTGGCGCGGACCGCCTTGCCGAGCAGGGTAAAGCTGGCAGGGGCAACGGTCGCGGCCTGCGGCATGTGGCGCGAGGCGGCAACGCGCGTGGCGCTGGCATCGCGCAGGAACTGTTTGACGATCCGGTCTTCGAGGCTGTGGAAGCTGACAACGGCCAGCTTGCCGCCGCTACCCAGCAGGCGTTCGGCAGCGGCCAGCCCTGCCTCAAGCTCGTCCAGTTCACCGTTTACGTGAATGCGGATTGCCTGAAAACTGCGCGTGGCGGGATCCTTTGGCGCGCCGGGGCGATGGCCCAAGGCTTTGCGCACAACGCGGGCAAGCTCGCCAGTGGTGCCCAGCGGGCGTGCAGCGACGATGGCACGGGCGACCCGGCGCGACTGGCGCTCCTCACCATAGCGAAACAGGACATTGGCAATATCGGCTTCGTCGGCGGAATTGACGAAATCGGCGGCGCTTGGCCCATCACGGCTCATCCGCATATCGAGCGGGCCATCGGCAGCGAAGGCAAAGCCGCGATCAGGCTGGTCGAGCTGCATCGAGGAAACCCCGATATCCATCACCACGCCGTCAACCCGCGCGATTCCGACTTCGGCCATGCTGTCCACCATTTCCGAAAAGCGCCGGGCATGCAGGACAAGGCGTGGCGGAGCGCTTTGAGTTTCCGACCAAGCCTGACCTGCGGCGATGGCATCGGGATCGCGGTCGAAAGCATGGACGGTCGCCCCGGCATCGAGCAGCCGCCGGGTATAGCCGCCAGCGCCAAAGGTCGCATCAATGATCAGGGCACCGGGCGCAGGAGCCAGCGCGGCAATCACTTCTTCAAGCAGGACGGGGATGTGCGGTGCCGAGCTCATTTGCGGCGCGCCTTGGCGGCGCTGTCGCGCTGCATGATGGCGCAGGCGACTTGATCGCTTTCCCAGCCCTCGCCCATTTTGGCGAGCTCGACCGGATCCCAGATCGTGAAAAACGGGCTGCCACCGCGAAAATAGAGCTGATCGCCGATGTTGGCGATGCCGACGAGCTTTTCGGGAATCAGGAAACGCCCGCTGTCATCGAAGGGAACCTTGGTGAAGGTCCACAGCTGGCCCGAGCGCACATCGCGGTCGAACGGCTGGCTGAGGCGCATTGCGCGCTCGTCTTCGCGGTCAAGCTCAGCCTCGAAGCCCTGGGTACGCGAAGTTCCGAAACCGGTCAGGCAGGTCCAGCGGTGATGTTTTGCAAGGCACAGGATGTTGCCGCCCTCGCTGGCCTTGGCTACATCCTTGCGGAACGGCGGCGGCAGGACGAATCGGCCCTTTTCGCCTTTCAGCGAAAACTCCTGCCCTCCGTATCCCATGGGCTCAAAAGCCTGCACCGCAACATTCCCCCAATCGCGGGACCGCCCCCACGCAATCGGCATTACTTCTCCGCTCCGAACGCGCGGGCGCGCGCCGACCTGTCCCGCTTCCGGGACGCAAACGAACAATTATGCCGATGGATGAGTTTATTAGCCCCAGCACGGCACCGATGGAAGGGATTTTTAGGGATTTATGGGGATTTTTGGGGATTGTTATTTTTAAAGTTAATTTACAGTTAGTTACAACACCATCCTAAAATCAAGTTTTTGATTTGTTCCGTACCAAGTCAGTCAGTTACGGTAATTTGGTGCGATTCACGCGGCACGTCCCGTGCGATCCCCAAAACTGCGTAACAGAATCGAAGTTCAGCGCCCCTGTGGCAATGCGCCCAGCAATTTTTCGAGTGCTGCAGGGTAACCGTCGGGGGCCGCAGGCCGGTCCTTTTCGAGCAAGGAGGCGTCGGCAACGACAAGCACCTGACCTCTGCCGATCCGGCAGAGCGCCGCCAGACCCTCGCCAAGCACCGCGCAATCACGGTTTCCCGCGGTCACTTCAAGGTGTCCCGGCAGGTTCACCGGTACATCTTCACCCAGCAACTGGACGATCTTTTCGCCCCGGGCCTGGTCCTCGTCGTATTTCAGCTCAAGCCCCCAGTGGCTGAGTATGGGCGACAGCAGCACGACATCCTGCGGCCGCCGCCGGTCACCCAGGCCAAAGGTCGATTCTTCGGTCAGCATCGGGTCGGCAAAAAGCAGCAGGCGCCCCCCTCGCCGCACCCACTGGTCGAGCGTGACATTTTCTTGGGCCGCAAGGGCGCGCGGCTGGGCCATGACCAGCAGTCCGATATCGTCCAGCTTTGCGGCTTGTTCGGGCATCAGGCTGTCGATCGGCCGGACCTCGCCATGTTTGCGCAGCGCGCCAAGTACCCAGTGGGGCGGGACATCGCCCAGCAGCCCTCGCAGGTCTTCGCTCTCTGCCCAAAAGATTGGCAAGGTCGTGAACAGGCCAAGAGGTTCGGTACGATTCTCGCGTTCGTCTGCGGTCTTGGCTCCGGCACAGGCCATGAGCGCCAGCCCGCCAGTCAGGAGCAGCAACCATGCTGATCGAACGGTACGGCTAATTGCTTGCCTTGCCAGCTGCATCGGAGCCACTGGGAACTGCCGCCGGGGCGACCCCGATATCGGCGAGCGGATCGCTCCCCGCCTCTTTTGATTCTGCGGCAACCGGCACGCCGGAGACGGCATCACTCAATTGCGCGCGATTCATGATGATGTTGGCAAGTCCGACCAGCAACAGCATGCCGGCAAGGCCCGCAAGTCCGATCTGCAGGCGATGTACTGCCTGCGCGCGAAGCTCCCGCGGTGTGGGAGGTGCGTAGTGGCTTGGTGCTGCGACCGGCCGCACCAGTGCTGTTGGCTGACTTGTTTGCGCCATTGTAGGCATACTAACCGATCAAGCGAGCCAAGGGAAGACCGGCAGGTTTTTGGCGCGCAGCCAGTCAGAATTGTAGAGCGAGGAGAGATAGCGAAAACCGGTATCGCACAGAATCGTCGCGACCCGCACATCCTTGCGGCCCTGACTTACCAGCAGGCGGCCCAACGCGACCGCACCCGCAACATTGATCCCCGAAGACAAGCCAAGGCACAGCCCTTCCTCGGCCAGCATTTGCGTTACCCATTCGATCCCTTCGGCATCCGAAATGCGAAACTGGGTATCAATCGGCGCGCCATCGAGATTGGCAGTAATTCGCCCCTGCCCTATGCCTTCGGCCCAAGAGGTTCCCTCGGCCTTCAACTCGCCGTGGGCGTAATAGTTATAAAGCGCCGCGCCGTGGGGATCGGACAGCGCAATGACTACGTTTTCATCATAGGCCTTCAGCCCCAACCCGACCCCGGCAATTGTGCCCCCGGTACCCGCCGCGCAGGTGAAGCCGTCGATCCGACCCGCCATCTGTTCCCAGATTTCAGCTGCGGTCGATTCGATATGCGATTTGCGGTTGGCGACATTGTCGAACTGGTTGGCCCAGATCGCGCCTTCGGTTTCCTCGGCCAGCCGCCGCGACGTGTGGACAAAATGGCCGGGATTGGAAAACGGGGCGGCGGGGACCAGCACCAGTTGCGCGCGCAGCGCCCGCAGCGTGTCCATTTTCTCCCGCGACTGGGTTTCGGGCATGACGATGATCGTCTTGTAGCCCAGCGCATTGGCGACCAGCGCCAGCCCGATCCCGGTGTTGCCCGCTGTGCCTTCGACAATCGTGCCGCCCGGCAGAAGCGCACCCGTCGTCTCAGCATCGCGCACGATCCACAGCGCTGCCCGGTCCTTGACCGAACCGCCCGGGTTGGCAAATTCGCACTTGCCCCAGATTTCGCAACCCGCCGCCTCGCTTGCCCCCTTGAGCAGAACGAGCGGAGTATTGCCGATAAGATCGAGCGTGCTGGCTTTTGCGGCGGGTGCGGTCATTGTTGTGAGTTAGGCTGCCGCACCCGGTTGATCAATCCCGCCGGGATCAATCTTGAGTCGATCAGTCTTCCTGAGCAACCGTGACGCGCAGTCCTTCAAGTGCATCGGTGATCGGCACCTGGCACGACAGCCGCGAGAACTCGTTGCGGTGATCTGAGCTATCGAGCAGGTCGCTCTCGTCCTCGCTCAGCGCAGGCAGTTTGTCCATGAATGCCGGGTCAATGTGCACGTGGCAGGTGGCGCAGCTGCAGCAACCGCCGCACAGCGCCAGCAACTCATCGAAGCCATTGTCGCGGATGACTTCCATCAGCGTGCGCCCGGTGGGGGCTTCAACGCTAGTTTCTTCGCCAGACTGATTGATGACAGTGATATTCGGCATGGATTCGGGTCCTCTGAGCTATCTGACCTTAGAGCACGGTTGGGCGCCCAAGACGTCTTGCTGACGCGTTGACGCGGCTGCTAATGGCATGGATGCCTTAATGCAAGGCGAAGCTGGAGGATTTGACGCAGATGGGTCTGAGCGCTGCCGCATTGCGCGAAGGGCTTGATGCGGTTGCCGCAATCGAGCCGGGTATTGCGAGCGCACTGGCGCGTGCCGGCTATCCCGAACCGCGCATCCGCCCGCCCGGCTATGCCACGCTGATGCGCACGATTGTCGGCCAGCAGGTCAGCGTGGCGGCGGCGGCATCAATGTGGCGCAAGCTGGAGGACTATCTCGGCCCGGAACTGCCCCCTGCCCGCGTGCTAGGCGCAAGTTTCGACGAACTGCGCGCCTGCGGCCTCTCGCGCCAGAAGCAGGGCTATCTGCGCAGTCTTTGCGAGCTGGTGGCAGACGGCACACTCGACCTCACCGCTTTGCACCAGGACGACGAGGAGGCAATTGCCAGCCTTACCCTGATCAAGGGCATCGGCCGCTGGTCGGCAGAGATCTATCTGCTGTTTGCCGAGGGGCGCCCGGACATCTGGCCCGCAGGCGATCTGGCGGTGCAGGCCGGGCTGCACAAATTGCTGGGACTAGAAGAGCGCCCAACGGAAAAGCTGACACGAGCGTTGGCCGAAGGCTGGCGGCCACACCGGGGTGCCTTGGCGATTTTCACCTGGCATTGTTACAACAATCCCGCGCTGTGAGGAGCATTGGCGATGACCGGTGAGGAAAGAAAGCAGCTGGCAATGCGCCTCGTCTCACACGCGGGACAGGGTCAGGTTGCAGAGGTCGAAGCCATCATTTCCGATGATTTTGTTCTCGAGCAAATGGTCCGCCTGCCCGAAGGCGACTATTCTGCAGCGGGCACCCGCTATGACCGGGCGACCTACCTCGGATTTCTGGGCATGGTGCGCGAAATGACGCGCGACGGCATGAACCTGACTTTCGAACGCGCTTTGGCAGACGGCGACGAGGTTGCGCTGTTCGGCACATCAGACGCTCTATCGCGCAGTGGCAGAATTTACCGCAACGCCTATTGCTGGCACTTGCAATTTTCGGGCGAAAAAATCTGCCTGATGCGCGAATTCTATGACACCGCGCTCGGCGCAGTGCTGCTTGAGGACTGACGGCGCCCGGCCGCTATCAAACCAGTTTATCGATAGCCCTCGCCATCTCGATATCCCGCTCACTCAGTCCGCCTGCATCATGCGTGGTCAGGGTTACATCGACCCGGTTCCACACATTCGCCCATTCGGGATGATGATCCGCCTTCTCCGCAATCAGTGCGGCGCGAGTCATGAATCCGAAAGCCTCGCTGAAATCGGCGAAAGTGAAGTGGCGGGTGATCGCCAGTCCGTCACCCCGCAGCGCCCATTCGGGCAAGCCAGCCAGCGCTGCCTCGCGCTGGTCATCGGTTAGACGGGGGATCGGCATGGGTGGGCTCCTTGGCAGCTTGCCAGACATCCCCTATCGCCGCCGTTGATGCAAGCGTGCCGCCTCATAGCCAGTGACCTTGCCTGCCGTCGCGGCGACCGGGTGCTGTTTCGCGGACTTTCGCTCGCGCTGGATGCGGGCCAAGCGCTGCAAGTCGCGGGGACCAACGGCATCGGAAAATCGAGCCTGCTGCGCATTCTGGCAGGCCTGATGCCCGCTTTTTCCGGATCAGTTGAGCACGAGGGCGCAGTTGGCTTGCTCGACGAGCGGCCAGCACTTGATCCGCAATTGCCACTTGGCCGCGCACTGGACTTCTGGCGGCGGCTCGACGGTTCTGCGAAGCCGGTAGATCCGCGCCTTGGACTTGCGCATCTTAACGACGTCCCGGTTCGCTACCTGTCCACCGGCCAGACCAAACGCGCCGCTTTCGCCCGGCTGATCGGCCAGAGTGCGCGCATATGGTTGCTCGATGAACCGCTCAATGGCTTGGACAACGAAGCCGCGCGGTTCGCAGAGGCGCTTGCTGCCGAGCATTGCGCCAAGGGCGGAATCTGCATCGTCGCTTCGCACCAGCCCTTCGCACTACCTGGAATGGCGCGGATCGATCTGGCGGACTTCGTGGCATGAGTAGCCAGCTGTTCCAGCTGCTGCGCCGCGATCTTGCAATGCTGCTCCTCGGCGGGCGGCGCGGCGGCACAGCCTTGCCAGTGCTGTTCTTCCTCGCCGTAGCCATGCTGTTCCCGTTCGCCATCGGTCCCGACGCCCGGTTGCTCGCAAGGACCGGTGGCGGGGTGATCTGGGTGGCAGCACTGCTCGCGGCAATCCTGCCGCTGGACCGGCTGATAGAGCCTGATATCGAACAGGGTATGTTCGACCAATGGGCACTGCGCGGGATTTCCGAGGAGTGGATTGTGACGGTACGCATAACCGCCCACTGGCTGAGTTTCGGACCGCCGTTGATGCTTGCGTCGATCCCCGCCGCCGCGCTGCTCGGGCTTGATTCAAAAACCTTAAGTTCAGTTGAACTTGGGCTTCTGGCCGGAACGCCGGGCCTTGCTGCGCTGGGCGTGATGGTTGCTGCGCTCACCGCTGGACTGCGCGGCGGGGCCGCGCTGGCCGGACTGCTGGTCATCCCGCTGGCGGTACCGCTGCTGATTTTCGGCGCAGGCAGCCTTTCAACCGGCGGCTCCAGCGGCATTGCGCTGACGGCGGCGGTGAGTCTGGCCCTGCTAGCGATTGCGCCCTTTGCAGCGGGCGCGGCGATCAGGGCAGCCCGCGGCTAATTCAATAAGGCGGTTTATCCAGCCCCTTGGGGCTTAGCGTAAATACCTCGCACCCGTCCTCGGTAATTCCGACCATATGTTCGAACTGTGCGGAAAGCGACCGGTCGCGGGTGACCGCCGTCCAGCCATCTTCAAGCAACTTTACCGCCGACTTGCCCGCATTGATCATCGGCTCGATCGTGAAGAACATGCCAGGCTTAAGCTCAGGGCCGGTGCCAGCACGCGCCGCATGCACCACTTCTGGTGCGTCGTGAAACAGACGCCCGATCCCGTGGCCGCAAAATTCGCGCACCACGCCGAACCGGTTAGCCTCTGCATGCCGCTGGATCGCCGCACCAATATCGCCCAGGTGACCGCCGGGCCGCGCCTGCGCCACGCCCAGCATCAGGCATTCATAGGTCACCTCGACCAGCCGCCGCGCCTTCAAGGGTACATCGCCGACCAGAAACATCCGGCTCGAATCGCCGTGCCAGCCATCGAGCAGCGGGGTGACGTCAATATTGACGATATCGCCGTCCTTGAGCGTCTTGTCAGACGGAATTCCGTGGCAGACGACATGGTTGATCGAAATGCAGCAGGAGTGCGCATAACCACGATAGCCCAGCGTTGCCGGAACCGCGCGGTGATCGAGCGCAAACTCACGCACGAAGTCATCAATCGCCTGCGTCGTCACCCCTGGCTGTACCAGCGGCACCAGCGCATCGAGGTTTTCCGCCGCCAGCCGACCGGCACGGCGCATACCTTCGAAAGCTTCGGCGTTGTGCAGCTTGATCGTGCCGTCGCGCAGTTGGGTCTCGTCGGAAGTTACGGTTTGATATGTGGTCATAAGGCACCAGTTAGCGATTTCACCGCCCAATTGCGAGTGTCCGCGTTTTTCTCCTCGCTCTTTTCTCAAGGAGGGCGCTAGTTTGTCATCCATATGACCGACAAGAACGCCCTGATCCGGCCCGACAAGGGCGAAGACGCAATTCTCATCCATCTGCTCGACAAGGCGGGGTTTCCCGCCTGGCTCAAGGGGCTGAGCGCACCACAGCGCGCGGCACTGGCAGCGCAGAAGTTCACCGGTGCGGGATATGAGACCGCTATCGTGCCCGATGGTGATCGCTGGTTTGCGGTGGGCGGAGTTGCCGATCCCGCCGCGCTTTCATGCTGGTGCATGGCGAGGCTGGCCGAAGTGCTGCCTGCGGGGACATATCGGCTTGCAGGGGGCGATCCTGGGAAGGCCATGATCGGCTGGGCTACCGGGCAATACCGCTTTGACCGCTACCGCAAGGAGCCTGAAGCGGAGGGTGCCCGCGTCCTGCTCAGCGCCGAAGTCAAGGCAATCGGTGCCGCTCTGGCCGAGGCTGATGCGACGAACTGGGTGCGCGATCTGGTTAATACCCCCGCCGAACATATGGGCCCGGCCGAACTAGAGGCTGCTGCCGAACACTTGGCCAAAGCGTACAAGGCCGAGTTGAAAGTTACCCGAGGCGATGCGCTGGAACGCGAATTTCCGATGGTCCACATGGTCGGGCGGGCGGCGGCACGCGATATGGCCCCGCGCATGATCGAACTCGAATGGGGCGACCCGAAGCATCCCCGCATCGCGATTGTCGGCAAGGGTGTGACCTTCGATTCGGGTGGGCTCGACATCAAGCCATCGTCGGGCATGCTGCTGATGAAAAAGGACATGGGTGGCGCGGCCCACGCGCTGGCATTGGCGAAGCTGATCATGGCAAGCGGCCTGAAGGTGCGGCTGCACCTGCTCGTCCCCGCAGCGGAAAACGCTGTTTCGGGCAACGCCTTTCGCCCCGGCGACGTGCTTAAATCGCGCGCCGGAATTTCTGTCGAGATTGGCAACACCGATGCCGAAGGCCGCTTGCTGCTGGGCGATGCGCTGGCGCGGGCGGGCGAGGCGATGCCTGAGCTGATTTTAGACTTTGCCACGCTGACCGGCGCAGCGCGCGGGGCGCTCGGTCCGGATCTGCCTGCGCTGTTCGCCCGCAAGGATGACACCGCCGAGGCGCTTATACAGGCCGGAACCGAAACGGATGATCCGAGCTGGCGTCTGCCGCTGTGGGACGGTTACCGCGAATACCTCAAGTCCGACATTGCCGACCTCAACAATTCGCACACCAATGGCTTTGCCGGGGCGACGGTCGCGGCGCTGTTCCTTGACCGGTTCGTGCCCGAAGGCATGGACTGGGCCCACTTCGATACCTTTGCTTGGCGGCCAGTGGCCAAACCGGGCCGACCCAAGGGCGGTGACGCGCTGGGTTTGCGCGCGGCGTGGCGGATGTTGCAGACACGCTTTGGCTAGACTAGCATCCAGCCAAGAGGAGCTGAACGATGCCAGAGGTTACCGCACTCGACTTGCCCTACCTGCCGATGGACGAGGCCAGCTTCGCAACAAATCCGCTGCCGCATTTTGAGGCAGCGCGCGAACAGCATCCCTGGCTCGCCACCTGTCCTTACGGCCTTGTGGTTACCCAATACGACGCCATGCGCGATGTCCTGCAAATGGACCGCAATCTGCAGGGTGCCTATCGCAGCGTGGTTGATATCATGGAGGCGCGAGAGACCAGCTGGGGCCGCTTTCAGCTAGAAAGCCTGCTCGCGCAGACCGGCGATGCCCACCAGCGCATCCGAAAGGCACTGGCCCCGGCCTTCACACCGCAGCAGGCCAACCGTCACCGCGACCTGATGAAACAGGTGATTGCCCGGCAGCTCGATGAATGGGTTCCCAAGGGTGCGTTCGATTTCGAAGATTTTTCGGCTTATTTCCCGATCACCGTGTTCTGCGGCCTCGTCGGCGCGTCGCCTGCGGTCATCCCCGAACTGCGCTCAAGCCTCGAAGCTTTCGGGCTCAGCCTGAGCATGAACAAAGCTTTCCTGCCCAATCTGGTCGACGCCTTCGACACGCTTGATGCCTTTGTGCAGGGCCTTGTTGCAGAGCGCCGCAAGACGCCCCACCCGGCTGGCGAGGAGGATATGCTCGACATTCTGGTGCGCACGCAGGATGATGGCGGACTTTCGGAACGCGAGCTCTATGACCTGCTCATCTTCCTGTTCGTTGCCGGTTACGACACCTCGAAAAATGCGCTCACGCTGGCGATGAGCATGCTGATCGATCGCCCCGACCTCTACCAGCGCTGCGCCGAAGACCTGACATTTGCGCGCAAGATCATGGAAGAAGGCTTCCGCCACCTGACCACCTCGACGATCCCACGCGTCGTCACCAAGCAATTTGAATACCGCGATGTTTCGATCCCGGAAGGCACACTGCTGTTCTTTCCAGTGAGTGTTGCAGGGCGCGATCCGGGCGCGATCCCCGATCCCGACAGCTTTAATCCAGAGCGCGTGAACACCAAAAAGCACATTGCCTTCGGGCTGGGCGTGCATATCTGCCTTGGCCAGTTCATCGCCCGCGCGCAGATTGAGGAAGCGCTGCACCAGATCGCCCAGCGCCTCCACAACCCGCGCCGCACCGGTCCATCGGCATGGCGGCCGTTCTTCGGGGTATGGGGCTTAAGAGGCCTCCCGATTGCCTTCGATGTTGAGCGGGAACTGGAGACAGTCGGCTGACCCCTGCCCCTTGCGTCTGCCAATTGCACCCGGCAGAGCGCAGCGCATGAACAGATTGCTCGCGCGCCTGAACCTCGATCCCTACGTGCTGGCCCTGCTGGCTGCGATGGCGCTGGCCACTGTCCTGCCGGTGCGCGGACAAGGGGCGACCTTCGTTAGCTGGGTAACCGCAGCAGCCATATTCCTGCTGTTCTTCCTCCACGGTGCCCGGCTCTCGCGCGAGGCAATAGTCGAGGGCGCGCTCAACTGGCGGTTGCATCTGGCGGTGCTGGCAATGACATTTGTTGCCTTCCCGCTGCTCGGCCTTGGCGCGCGGGCCCTGCCCGGCCTCGACCCGATGCTGGGCGCGGGAATGCTGTTCCTGACCCTGCTGCCGTCGACCGTGCAGAGCTCGATTGCCTTCACCGCTATGGCGCGCGGTAATGTTGCGGCGGCGGTGTGCAGTGCGTCATTCTCAAACCTGGCCGGGATATTCCTGACGCCACTGCTGGTTGCACTGCTGATGGCCGGGCCTTCGGGCGGCATCTCCATCGAATCGGCGGAGCGGATTGGGGTGCAGTTGCTGCTGCCATTTGCCGCCGGGCATCTGCTGCGTCCGTTCATCGGGGCATGGGTAACCCGGCAGAAGCGTATGTTAAGCCTCCTTGATCGCGGCTCGATCCTGCTGGTGGTCTATTCCGCCTTTGCCGCTGCGGTGACCACCGGGCTTTGGAACCGGGTTTCCATTGGGGACATAGCGCTGATCATTGCGCTTTCGAGCATATTGCTCGGCCTAGTTCTGATGTTCAGCCACCTGATCGGCCGCGCGATGGGATTGCCGCGTGAAGACAGGATTGTACTGCAATTTTGCGGGTCAAAGAAGAGCCTCGCCTCGGGCGTGCCGATGGCCGGCGTGCTGTTCGCCCCAGCCCAGGTCGGCGCAATAATCTTGCCGCTGATGATCTTTCACCAGATTCAGTTGATTGTCTGCGCGGTTCTGGCCCGGCGCTATGGCGCGGACAATGCACAGATGCCGTTGCAATAACCTTCGCCCCGGCATATCCCCCAGTTAAATCGGGAGAGACCATGCATCCGCGAATCCACGCACAGAACCGGCCAGATGCGCTTGCACTGGTCATGGCCAATAGCGGCGAGACCGTCACCTACGGCGAGCTTGAAGAACGCGCCAATCGCGGCGCGCATGCGCTTCGCGCTTTGGGGGTCGGGATTGGCGACACCGTGGCGATGGCCTGTGACAACCGACCCGATTTCTTCGACATCTTTTGGGCAACGCAGCGTGCGGGCATCACGCTGGTTCCGATGTCGACCCGCCTCAAGGCCGACGAAGTGGCTTATATTCTGGCCGACAGCGGCTCAAGTATCCTGCTGATCTCGGACTATCTGGGGGACACCGCGCAAGAACTGATGAAGGCGCGCGGGGACCTGCCCCAACTCGATCACATCCTCGCCATCGGCGAAATTCCCGGACTTCAAAGCTGGCGAGCTCTGTGTGCCGGGCAACCCGCAACACCCATTGCCAACGAGGCCAATGGCGCGCGCATGGCCTATTCCTCCGGCACGACCGGACGGCCCAAGGGCATTCGCAATGCGTTGCCGGTATCAGGTAGCGATCCTATCCAGCCGCAAGGCGGGGCACTGCTGTTCGGCAAACTCTATCCGTTCGACCAAGGCACAATCTACCTCTCTCCCGCCCCACTGTATCACTCCGCCCCGATGGGCTTCACCACCACTACCCACGCTTTCGGCGGCACGGTGGTGGTGATGGAAAAATTCGATCCTGAGGAATGGCTGGCGCTGATCGAAAAGCACAAGGTAACGCTGACTCAAGTGGTGCCGACGATGTTCGTGCGGCTACTCAATCTGCCCGAAGCTCTGCGAGCGAAATACAACACTTCCTCGCTGAAGGCAGTGATCCACGCGGCTGCGCCATGCCCGGTCCCGGTGAAACAGGCCATGATCGACTGGCTGGGTCCGGTGATCGAGGAGTACTATTCGGGCACCGAAGGGAGTGGATTTGTCACTGTCAACTCGGCGCAGTGGTTGGCAAGGCCAGGCACCGTGGGGCGCGTCATCAGTGGGGCAATTCACATCTGCGACGATGATGGCAACGAGCTACCGATTGGCGAAACCGGGACGATATTTTTCAGCGGTGGTAATGACTTTTCCTATCACAACGCCCCTGAAAAAAGCGCGTCTGCACGTAATTCTCGGCATCCCGGTTGGACGACGATGGGCGATGTCGGACGCGTCGATGGCGAGGGCTATCTGTTCCTGTCAGACCGCAAGGATTTCATGATCATATCGGGCGGCGTGAACATCTATCCGCAGGAAGTCGAAAACCTGCTGGTTACTCATCCCAAAGTCGCCGATGTCGCGGTGTTTGGCGTACCCAATCCTGTTTTTGGTGAGGAAGTAAAAGCCATTGTTCAGCCCACCAACTGGGGTGATGCTGGCGACGAACTGGCGCGCGAGTTGATCGACTGGTGCCGCGAACGGCTGGCCGATGTCAAATGCCCGCGCAGCTTGGAATTTGAGTCCGCATTGCCGCGAGCCGAGACTGGCAAGCTCTACAAGCAAGAACTCAAAGCGCGCTATTGGCCAAATGACTGATCACCTAACCTGCGCAGGTTAATCGCCAAACAGAATAACCGAGCGCGCCAGACCGCCCGATTTCATGTCATCAAACGCCTCGTTGATTTCCTCCAGCGGGCGATGGCGAGAGATCAGCTCATCGAGCTTGAGGCGCCCCTCCATATAGAGATCGACGTAGCGCGGAATATCAATGGCATTGCGGACTCCTCCCATCATCGAGCCCTGAATGCGCCGCTCCTGAAGGAACATGATCGCGGGCAGTTCCACCTTCATATCGAAGCGCGCCATGCCGACAATCGTGGCAGTGCCACCCTTGACCAGCATATTGAAGGCATCCTCGATCGTCTGCTTGAGGCCGATCGCCTCAATCGCATGATCAACCCCGCGTTTTCCGGTCAGCTCGCGGATCTGCGCGACAACATCGCCTTTCGAACCATCAACTCCGTCGGTCGCACCGAAAGTCTTCGCCAGTTCAAGCTTTGCAGGCACGGTATCAACCGCAATGATCCGCCCTGCCCCGGCAATCGCCGCGCCGTTGATCGCCGCAAGCCCGACCCCGCCGCAACCGATCACCGCGACTGTCTCGCCCGGGCGGATCGCCGCTTTGTTGACCGCCGCACCAAATCCTGTGGTCACTCCGCAGCCGATCAGGCAGGCGCGGTCGAACGGCATGTCGCGCCGGATCGGCACAACGCCGCTGTCATGCACCAGTATCTGTTCGGCAAATGCCCCCATCCGCATGAAGGCCTCGAAGCGTTCGTCCCCGCGATAGAGGCGGGGCAGGTCGTCAGGACTGCGGGCAGCCTCTGGCGTATAGCAGCGGTGCGTATGGCCGCCGAGGCAATGCTCGCAGTGGCCGCAGTGAAAAGTCAGGCAGACCACAACATGGTCACCGGGTTTCACATTGCGGACCTCAGGACCGATCTGTTCGACCACACCGGCGGCCTCATGGCCGAGCACAGCGGGCAGCGGATGCGGCGAATCGCCCGTGAGTACGTGCAAGTCCGAATGGCACACGCCAACCGCGCGCAACCGCACCAGAACCTCGCGGCCCTGCGGCTTGGAAATCGAAATATGCTCGATCTCCATGCGCTGGCCTGGGTTGCGCAGAACAGCAGCTTTCATATCCATATCTCCCATCGTCACAGCATTGCACATGCCATGTTGCATTTTTTGAGGCCAGCTTTAATGCCGAGTTTGCCTGCAAGAGCTACCAGATCGAGGAACCAGCGTGATCGAA
>JANPPM010000207.1:0-5609 GCA_031428495.1 Novosphingobium sp. | reverse complement strand
TTTCCAGATTGTTGCCGATTTCATCAAATGGGCCAAGGATCAGGGCATTCCGGTGGGGCCGGGGCGCGGATCGGGTGCGGGCTCGGTGGTTGCCTGGGCACTTACCATCACCGATCTTGATCCGTTGAAGCTAGGCCTGCTGTTCGAGCGCTTCCTGAATCCGGAACGCGTTTCGATGCCTGACTTCGACATCGACTTCTGCGAAACCCGGCGCGGAGAAGTGATCCGATATGTTCAGGCCAAATATGGCCACGATCACGTCGCGCAGATTATCACCTTTGGAAAATTGAAGGCCCGCGCGGTGCTGCGCGATACGGGCCGCATTCTGCAAATGAGCTATGGCCAGGTCGACCGGCTGACCAAGATGGTGCCCAACCATCCGACGGACCCGTGGACCCTGCCGCGCGCGCTCAATGGCATCCCGGAATTCAAGCGCGAATATGACACCGATCCTGAGGTAAAGCGGTTGGTCGATCTGGCGATGCAGCTTGAAGGTTCGCCGCGTAACAGTTCTACTCATGCCGCCGGTGTGGTGATCGGCGATAGGCCGCTAGCGCAATTGGTACCGCTCTACCGTGATCCGCGCTCGGACATGCCGGTAACCCAGTTCGACATGAAATATGTCGAGGACGCAGGGCTGGTGAAGTTCGACTTTCTCGGGCTGAAAACACTGTCCGTGCTGCGCAAGGCGGTCGACCTGCTCGCGCGGCGCAATATTGCGATCGATCTTGATGGCCTCGCATGGGACGACCCCAAGGTTTATGAACTGCTCCAGCGCGGCGACACAGTCGGCGTCTTCCAGCTCGAATCCGAAGGCATGCGGCGCACGCTGTCGGCGGTGAAGCCCAGCAATTTCGGCGACATCATCGCGCTCGTCTCGCTCTATCGTCCCGGCCCGATGGACAATATCCCGCTGTTTGGCCGCCGCAAGAATGGCGCAGAGGCGATTGAATACCCGCACGCCAAGCTCGAAGGCGTGCTGTCCGAAACCTACGGCGTCTTCGTCTATCAGGAGCAGGTGATGCAGGCCGCGCAGATCCTGGCGGGCTATTCGCTGGGCGATGCCGATTTGCTCCGCCGCGCCATGGGCAAGAAGGTCCAGTCGGAAATGGACGCGCAGCGCCAGCGTTTCGTCGATGGCTGTAAGGAGCTTTCGGGGATCGAAAAGGCCAAGGCCAACGAGCTGTTCGACCTGATCGACAAGTTTGCAGGCTACGGTTTCAACAAGAGCCACGCGGCCGCCTATGCGCTGCTGTCGTACCAGACCGCCTGGCTCAAAACGCATTACCCGCACGAATTCTACGCCGCCTCGATGTGTTTTGACATGCACCAGTCAGACAAATTGGCGGGCTTTGTCGATGACATGCGCCGCGCGGAGATTGCGCTCGAAGGGCCGTGCCTCAACCGTTCGGAGGCCGAGTATTCAGTCGATCAAACTGAAGAGGGTTATGCCGTGCGCTATGCGCTGGCGGGCATTCGCAATGTCGGCGAAAAGGCGATGGACGCGCTGGTGGCTGAGCGTGAAGCCAATGGCGCTTTCACCAGCCTTGAAGACCTGTTCCGCCGCGCACCACCCGGATCGATGAACCGCCGCCAGATCGAAGGGCTTGCCGCCGCCGGAGCCTTCGATTGTCTGGAGCCCAACCGGGCCAAGGTCATGGCCAATGCTGATATGCTGCTGGCGGTGGCTGACGAGGCCGAGCGCAGCCGCACCAGCGGACAGGCGGCCCTGTTTGGCGGGGACGACCATGCCGAACCCAGCTTGCGGCTGATGGAAGTGCCCGAGTGGTCGCGCTCTGAGGTAATGGCCAAGGAGCGCGAGAATTTCGGGTTTTACTTCGCCGCGCACCCGGTTGAACAATTCCGTACGGTTGCCAGTGCGAACGGCGCGCGGTCCTATGCCAGCCTGTCCGCGCAAGGCGTGCAGGGCGGCCGTGCGCAGGCGGTCATGGCGGCCATGGTCGAGGGCGTGAATCGCGGCAAGACGCGCAAGGGCGGTGATTTTGTCCGCGCGGATTTCTCTGACAGTTCGGGGCAGTTTTCGGCTGCGTGCTTTGAAGAATCACTGGTCGAGCCGATGCTGCGCTGGGCCAAGGATGGCACCTGTGTGCTGTTGACGGTAGAACTTGATGCCCCCAGCCCGGACGAGCCGCCGCGTGTTACCGTACGCGGTGCGCGGCCATTGGCTGAAGTAACCAGTGCTGCGCGGATGCTCCTGTCGCTCGACATTGACCGGGTTGAAGCCATGGCTGAATTAGCCCTGCTGCTTCAGCCCGGCGATGCGGGCAAAGGTGAGGTTATCGCGCGTCTGAGGACTGTCCCCGGCGAACCTACGCTTCGCCTTGGCCGCGATTTCCGGCTGGACGGCGAGCTTATCGAGCGGCTGGCCACGATCGAAGGGATCGCCAATGTATCGCTGGCGGCGCGGCGCGGCGGCGATCACTTGCGGCTGGTGGCATAGGAACCGATTTGATGAGCGAGCGAAAGCGCTACCGCATTGTCCAGTGGGCGACCGGCAACGTGGGCCTGCATGCCCTGCGTGCGGTGATCCGGCATCCGGATTTTGATCTGGTCGGGGTCAAGGTCTATTCGCTTGCCAAGGCTGGCCGTGATGCGGGTGATCTGTGTGACATGCCGCTGACAGGCGTACTCGCCACCACCGATATTGCCGAAGTGCTGCGCGTGAAGCCCGATTGCGTTTCCTATATGCCACATGAAGCTGATGTGGATGACATGTGCCGCCTGCTTGAGGCTGGGATCAACATTGCGACATCGCGCATGGAGTTCAATTATCGCGGACGGATGGAGCCGGGTATGCTGGCGCGGCTTGAGGATGCCTGCCTGCGCGGTGGCTCTTCGCTCTATGCCAGTGGCTCCACGCCGGGCTGGTTTACCGAAACCATGCCTCTTGCCCTTTCGGCGCTGGAGCGGCGGCTTGACTGCCTGACGCTGACCGACTTTTCCGACATGTCGTCGCGCAATTCGCCCGAGATGCTCTTTCAGGTGCTGCATTTCGGCGCGGATCTGACCTCGGTCGATCCAGACGAGCCGGTCGGCACGGCGATGAGCTCGCCGCCATCGCTATCGATGACCGCAGATGCGCTGGGCATTTCGCTCGATTCCTTCGTTACTAGCCGCGAATTCGCACTTGCGTGCAACCGGGTCGAAATTGCCGCTGGAACCATTGAGGCGGGGACGATTGCGGCGATCCGTATGGAAATTGCGGGCATGCAGGGCAATCGCAAGGTCATCCGGCGTTGTTCGACCTGGTATGTCACGCGCGATATCGATGCAGACTGGGACTTGCGTGATACCGGGCTGCATTACCGGATCGAAGGCGACCTGCCACTCGATGTAATGATCACCATTCCCGTAACTGCCGAGGAATTCCCGCTGGTATCGCCGGGACTGACAGCGCATCCTGTGGTCAATTCCATTCCCTTCGTCTGCGAGGCCGCACCCGGAATCCGGCACACCAGCGAACTTCCATTGATCAGGGGCTACTTCGGGCCGTAAGATCGACATCCCGCAATGGGCAACAGAGGTGATTACAGCAATGCTTGGCGCGATGCAGGACTGGGAATTGCGCGTATCGGGGCTGATCGATCATGCTGCCCGAGAATATGGCGCGCGCGAAATCGTTACACGCTGGAATGATGGCAGCGAGAGCCGTACGACGTGGGCCGGCATTCGCCAGGATGCACTGAAGATGGTTCAGGCATTGCAGCGGCTCGGCATTGCTCCCGGAGACCGCGTTGCAACCTTGGCGATGAACCATGCGCCGCATCTGGTGACATGGTATGGTGCGACCGGTGCTGGCTGCATCCTCCACACGATCAATCCGCGCCTGTTTGACGAACAGCTGGAATATATCGCTAACCATGCCGAAGACCGGGTGATGCTGTACGACGAAGTTTTCCAGCCGTTGGTTGACCGGATGAAGGTACGCTGGACCACCATCGAGCACTACATCTGCTTTGATTCCGGCAAGGATTCGCCGCTTTTCGCGGACTGGATTGGCGCAGAGAACGGCAATGTTGAATGGGTCACTGGCAGCGAGCGCGATCCCTGCATGCTCTGTTACACCAGCGGAACGACCGGCAATCCCAAAGGCGTGCTGTTTGAGCATCGCTCGAATATACTCCACACCTATGCCGCCGTTGCGCCGCAGTGCCTTGATCTCGATTCTAAGGCATGCGTCTTGCCGGTGGTGCCGATGTTCCACGCCAACGACTGGGCCTTCCCCTGGGCTGGTGCGGCAGTAGGCGCCAAGCTGGTTTACTGTTCGAATAACGATGCGGCCAATTTGTGTGATCTGATTGCGCAGGAAGGCGTGAATTATATCGCTGGGGTGCCCACTGTCTGGCTCAGCCTGTTCCAGCATCTCGATGGGTTGGGGAAGCCCTTGCCGACGGCGATTACCCGTGCGGTCTGCGGCGGATCGGCGATGCCGCGCGCGATTGTCGAGCGCCTGCTGCGCGCCGATGTGCGCATTGCCCATGCCTGGGGGATGACCGAAACTTCTCCCATCGCCACAATTGCCTATGAACCCGCCAACTGGGATGAGTTGTCGTTCGACGAGAAGGCGACGATCAAGTGCCGCCAGGGCAAGCCGCTGTATGGTATTGAACTGCGCACAGTCGATCTCGATGACCCTGAAAAGGAACTGCCGCGCGACGGGAAGACGTCAGGAGCTTTGCAGGTGCGCGGTCCGTGGGTGATCAAGCGCTACTTCAAGGCGGAGGCCGACGCGGTGTTGTCCGGGCAATGGTTCGATACCGGCGATGTTGCGGTGCTGTTTCCCGATGGCACGCTGCAACTGACCGACCGCACCAAAGACGTGATCAAGTCTGGCGGGGAATGGATCAGCTCGGTCGAACTGGAGAATGCAGCAGTCGCCCATCCGGCCGTGGCGGAGGCTGCCGCGATTGGCGTATTTCACCCCAAGTGGGAGGAACGGCCGATCCTCGTGGTGGTTTGCAAGCCGGGCATGGAAGTAAGCTCCGACGATCTGCGTGCGCTGATCTCTGGCAGTGTCGCAAAGTGGTGGCTGCCCGATGCGATAGAATTCGTCGATTCCATCCCACACACTGGCACCGGCAAAATCAGCAAGAAGGACCTGCGCGAGCAGTTTCGTGATTACAAGTTGGCGGTCTGATATGGCAAGTATCGCCCAAACTTTGCCAATGCTGCCGATAGATAGCTCGGACTTTTCAGCCGACCCACAGCCTTTCCTCGAGGCGGCACAGGCGCAGCACCCCTGGTTGGCGCGGTTCACGCAGGGTTACGTGGTGCACGGCTATCAGGCACATGTCGATCTGCTTGCGGACGACGTAAACCTTGTTCCGGGCCTCGGTCCGATCGTTGATTTTTATGGCATGCGGGGCACTTTGTGGGGCCGCTTCATGCAGGACATGTTGCTGTCTGCCAGCGGCGAGATGCACACGCGTCTGCGCGCCAGCGTTGCCCACGCCTTCACCCCGCGCCGCGCCAATCAGGTGCGCCCGATGATGCAGCAGGTGATCGGCGACCTGCTCGATGAATGGGCACCCAAAGGCAGCTTCGACTTTTCCGAATTTGCGGCCTTCTTCCCGATCACGGTTATGTTC
>JANPPM010000206.1:0-6944 GCA_031428495.1 Novosphingobium sp. | reverse complement strand
TCGAGATCGGGGCCTAGCAGCTCCGATTCCATCGTGCGGCGACGCGCGTTCATCCAGTTGACGTTGCCGCGCACCGTGTTGATTTCGCCATTGTGGGCGATGAACCGGTAGGGATGCGCCAGCTTCCAGCTGGGGAAGGTGTTGGTTGAGAAGCGCTGGTGAACCAGACCAAGCGCCGAGACGCACAGCGGATCACGCAGGTCGTCGTAGAAACTGCCCACTTGCGTCGCCAGCAGCAGGCCCTTGTAGACCACCGTACGGCTGGAGAAGCTGGGCATGTAAAGCTCAGTCACGCCCGGCAGGCCATGCTTTTCGGCCATTTCAGCCAGCGGGTTTTGCGTCTGCTTACGGATCGAGAGCAGCTTGCGCTCGAAAGCGTCCTGATCGGCGCAGCCTTCGCCGCGCGCAACGAAGCATTGGCGGATCACCGGCATCTGCGCAATGACGGCCTTGCCCAGACCATCCATCGTGACAGGCACATCGCGCCAGCCGATCAGCCGCTGGCCTTCCTTGGCAATGAACTTCTCGAATTTCTCGACGACGAACTGCCGACTGGCTTCATCCTGCGGCAAAAAGCACATGGCGACCGCATAGTCGCCCTCAGCCGGAAGGGTCAGTCCTTCGCCCGCAGCCCATGCGCGATAGAGCGCATCCGGCATCTGGATAAGAATGCCCGCGCCATCGCCGAGCAAAGGGTCAGCACCGACCGCGCCGCGATGGTCAAGGTTTTTGAGGATTTCCAGCGCCTGGCTGACGATCGCATGGCTTTTGGCACCTTTGATATGGGCGACAAAGCCCACACCGCAGGAGTCATGCTCATTGCGCGCATCATAGAGGCCCTGGGTCTCCGGAAATCCCATCGAAATTCCATCCTGTCATCACCCGGGCCGCTGAAATAAGCGGTATTCCGGTCCTGTTCACGACTCACTATACCGCAAGTGCAGCACGATGAGCGCGAACAATCCCCATGACGAAAGGAAGATATTTTTGCAACCGCGAAGGCACGCGGGCAAATGCAGGTATTCAGGCCTAAAATATGCGGCGGCACGCGATCAGCCTGCGCCGCTCATGCGCTGCAAAGTGGCCAATGCGCTGCGCAACGCGCGCTCGGTCTCGCCATTGTCCACATTGGCCGTGGCAGGAGTTGGCGCAGCGGGCACCGACGCTATGGCCGCAGGGCTATCGAACCGGCGCAATCGGGGCGCACCTTCATCGCTGATGACAGAGGTTTCGGCGGACAGAGCTTCCACCTCAGCAGCGGTTGGTTTCGAAAATCGCGTACCGACACGTGCCTGTTGACCGGGGAAAATCACTACCGGCTCGATTGCGTCATCATCGGCCTGTGGCGTTTCAATCCGAGCAAATGGCTGACGAACAGTAACCGGCCGGCCAAGGTCGAGCAGCGAGCTGTAGGCGTCTTCTTCTACCTCTAGCTCTTCTTCGGCTTTCGCCTCTTCGCTTTCGACGAGCTGCCCGGTGGAATCCGCATCGGTCGAAACTATGGCAGGCTCATCGACTGATAAGGTGGTGACATCCTCACTCGGCGCCATGAAACCGCCAAATGAGCGCGGCGGCAGCGGAAACACGTCAGGAGTGCCGATCTCTTCATATTCACTTAGGTCGATCGGGCGCAGGGCCGCAGGCAACTCAAGCCGGAATGGCGCTGGTTCATTGAATTCGGGCTGATCGAGGACCAACGCCTCATCAGCATCCGCCGTATGTTCGGTTTCCGCTGTCAGGGCGTGGGATGCGACTTCGAGTTGATCCTCAGAGGTGACATCCTGACGATTCAGTTCTGGTGCATAGGGTACACCCAAAGCAGCGGCAGCCTCGACAATGACCGGCGGGACCGGACCGCTGTGACGGCGCTGCTGCATTGCCAGCGCCAGACGCTCGATAAGCTCAAGCGGCGACAATTCGGCCAGATCGGCCCCGGCGATGCGGGCTGCTGCACTGCTCGCGGGGACGGGTTCCGGGGCGCTAAATGGCGGTGGCGATAGTGCAACGTCAACTGTCTCGGGAACGATTTCGGAAGCAAAACCGAACTCCTGGCGAGGCTGGACCTCGCCAGCCGCCCGCTGCGGCGGTCCAAAATCTTGGGCCACGACATCGGCCAGGCCATCATGCGGCGTCGGCAGATTTGAAACAGTTTCATAATCGGCCAGATCAAAGGCCGCATCCGCATGCGTCTCGCCCGTCAGCTCTGGCGCAGGCTCGGGCGCAGGCTCGGGCATAGTCAATTCGATCTGGGTGACATCGAGAATTTGCGGCGCAGCTCCTGGCACCGGGGCGGCATTGAAGTGGTAGTCGGAGCTGTAACCTGAGCGCGACTCTTCGTTCAAGGCAAGTGCACGGCGGCGGCCCGGCATGGCATCTCCCGTTTCACCATCGATTCCCAAAGTGGCCACAGGCGAACCACTTAGTAATGGTTCCGAGCGCGGCTCGCGAGCGCCAAAGATCGACCCAGCACTGCGCTGGCGCTCACGTTTTACCGGCTTAGGTCGCGCAATCCAGCGCGCGATGATCGCGCCCACGGCAATCCCCAGCGCAGCCATGAGCAGTGACACTATGATGCGGGCGAGCAAGCCCAGCGGCGGCGCAGCAGCCGGGATGATCACATCGAAATGCAATGAAAGCACCAGCGATTCGATGAGCGAGACCCGTACAGCAAGGCTGCCAAGGCCAAACAACGCGCCGAACCACAAGGCGACAACCGCCGGAAACAACGGATGTGCACTTACCGGAGGTTTGCTGCGCGGCTTGGCAATATTCTGGGTGGTCAAGATCGTAACCCCATTGCTTGGTTTCCCGCCCAGCACCGATCACCGCATGTGCGCGGCCACCCCCTGCGAGCGAACAAGCTTTGGGGTTAACAGCTTTTGGTAAACGTCTTGATAACGCTCAACGTTGATCGCCCAATTGTGCCGTGTTTCCACGTAGATACGCGCAGTAGCGCGACGATCTTCCCAGGCCAAACGGGTATCAAGTAGCGCGCCAAGCGAGGCCGCACAGGCCGCAGGATCATCAGCCGCAAACAAAGTGCCCGTCACGCCGTCGGCAATCAGTTCGCGGTGCCCGCCAACATCCGACGCGGCCACCAGCTTGCCCTGTGCCATCGCCTCAAGCGGCTTGAGCGGGGTCACCAGATCGGTGAGACGGCTGCGTTTACGCGGGTAGGCCAGAATATCGCACAGCGCATAATAGCGCTCGACTTCATGATGCGGCACCCGGCCAGTGAAGCAGATTGCATCAGCGGCGCTCGATGCTGCAGCCTGTTGTTTCAGCGCTTCTTCACAGGGCCCGCCGCCGACCAGCAGTAACCGCGCACCCGGATGCGCTGCAATTAACATCGGCATGGCCGCGATCAGATCGTCCAGCCCTTCATAGTCATAGAAGCTGCCGATAAAACCGATCACCGGGCCATCGCCCAGACCGAGCTTCGCGGCGAAGCCCGGATCACGCAGCGGCGGCGCGCCAAACATGTTCAGATCGACACCGTTCGGCGCAATCACAATCCGCGCAGGATCCGTGCCACGCGCGACCAGATCATCGCTCAGCCCCTCACATATCGTCACAATCGCATTTGCGCCCGCGATGACGTGGTTTTCCAGCGTCCGGGTGAGCAGGTATTTCACCGAGCCTGCGCGGCCTGCGCCATTGCCGACTGCTGCGTCTTCCCAGAAGGCGCGAATTTCATAAACCAGCGGCAGCCCCCGCCGCCGTGCCACGCGCAGCGCCGCAGCGCCGCACAGCGCAGGCGAATGGGCGTGCAGCACATCAGGTTGCCACTCATCGCACAGCCGCTCGATGGCCGATGCCAGTTGCCCGATCTCGCGCCATTCCCTGACCCCGGGCGGTCCCGCCGCCTCGCCGTGCGTGCGATGAAAGGTCAGGCCGTCGGCCTCTTCTGGATCAACCCCCGGCGCGGTATGCCGCAGGCCGGTGATCCCGCGCACTTCGAGGCCTGCGGCCTCTTGCGCCTTCAGGATCGCGCGCGTGCGAAAGGAATAACCGCTGTGCAGCGGCAGCGAGTGATCAAGGACGTGAAGGATGCGCGTCACGGTTTTTGCAGCACGCAGAATATCCAGCCTTGCAGGGGCCGGGTGATCGCGAACTTTTCTATCGTCTTCTGATAGACACTGCCCAGCCAGAACAGCACCCGGTTGAACACCAGATAGCTTGGATACTGGCCGATATAATCGAGTTGCTGGACCTTGAGGCCGAACATCGCCGCATGCTTGCCTATGGCGCGCCGCGAATTGCTGCCGAATACGGTCGGGAACACATCCTCCCCGGCGCGGCCTTCGGTGGCGCTGACAATTCGAGCATGAAAACGATTGGGGATCAGCAATGCGGCTATCGAACCGTAGTCATAAATGCTTGGCGTGGTGAACACATAGACCCCGCCCGGCTTCAACACACGGGCAATCTCGCGGTAGGCCTCTTCGGGCCGCTCAAGATGCTCCATAACCGCGCGGCTATAGGCAAGGTCCACCGAGTTCGAAGGAATGTCTTTCATATCGCGCACATCGTTGGCGAACAGATGCAACCGCGGATCGTCGGTCGTAAAGTCCACAACGTCGATGCCGTAAAGTTTGGCCGCCTTGCCGATCAGCTGCGACAGATTGGGCGCGGTCCGACCGCAGCCAATATCCAGCACCGTGGCGGCGGGATCGAGCCGACTTAGTATTTCGCGCTCGATCACGCGGTTGGGATGCGTGTCCGAAGGGAACTTCGCGCGCATCTGTTGTTCAACTGGTTTCAGGAAAGCAATCATCGTCCGTCTTCTCGTCTGGGCCAGCCGTGGCTCTAGCCCGATAGGCTTAACGCCCCGTCAACCGCGTCTCGTTATGACCCGCTGCATGGTCGATTATTTCTCCTTGGCGATTACCCACGGGTTGTTGGCGCTTGCCGCCTGGCGTCTGATGCTGCGCGCCGATCTCGACCGCGACCCGCCGGTTGCCTCAGACGACGACGCAGGAGCTTCGGATCAGGCCGCCAGCATAAAGCCCGTGCGCCGTGCTTGATCTGGCGCTCGCCGGATTTGTCGCCGGGTTTCTGGCGCTTGGCATTCGCCGCCCGTTCCTGTGGGTGCTGGCCTATATCTATGTCGATATTGTCGCGCCGCAGAAGATTTCCTATTTCCTGCTCGCCTCGATTCCGCTGTCGCTGATCGTCTTCAGTGGCGCGTTTGGCGCATGGCTGATTGCCGACGACAAGTTGCATAGCCGGTTCACCCTGCGTCAGTCGCTGATGTTGTTTCTGCTGCTTTATTGCGGGTACACTACGATGTCTGCCGACTTCCCGCTTGCGGCAGCGGACAAGTGGGCGTGGGTGTGGAAAGCGATGGTTTTTGCGCTGTTCCTGCCGCTGACCCTGCGCACGCGGCTGCGGTTCGAAGCCATGGCGCTGGTCATGGTACTGTCGGCCGCATCGATCATCATCACCGGTGCAATCAAGACGCTGGCGACGGGTGGCGGCTACGGTTCGCTGGCATTTTTCGTCAACGACAACACCGGGCTTTATGAAAGCTCGATCATTTCCTGCGTGGCGATTGCAATCATTCCGCTGATCCTGTGGTTGACCCGGCACGGCACGATTTTTCCGGAGGACTGGCGCTCCAAACTGTTCGCCGTCGCGCTGGTCTTTGCCTGCCTGCTGATCCCGATCGGCACGCAGGCGCGCACCGGGCTGATCTGCATCGGTGTGCTGGCGGTGATGGCATTACGCACGATCAAGCGGCGGTTTCTCTATGTCTCGCTGATTGTGCTGGCGGCGGCGGCGGCGATCCCGTTCCTGCCCGCAAGCTATACCGCGCGGATGAGTACCATTGAAAACCACCAGACCGACGAGAGCGCCTCGGGCCGCATCGCGATCTGGAGCTGGACCTGGGAATATGTGCAGGATCACCCGCTGGGCGGCGGGTTCGACGCCTATCTCGGCAACCGCATCCGCTTCAAAACCACCGCTGTCGAAGGCGCAGGGAATACCAGCGAGGTCGATTCCGTGGTGATCGAGGACAAGGCGCGCGCCTATCACTCAAGCTATTTCGAGATGCTGGGCGAGCAGGGGTGGCCGGGCTTTCTGGCGTGGACCTGGCTGCAACTGCTCGGGCTGTGGCAGATGGAGCGGCTCCGCGGGCGCTGGCTGAAACGCACCGGGCCGGGCGAGCAGTGGCAGGCCCCGCTGGCGGGCGCGCTGCAACAGGCGCAGGTTATCTATCTCGTCGGTTCGCTGTTCGTCGGCATCGCCTATCAGCCGTTCATCCTGATGCTGATCGGCGTGCAATGCGGGCTGTGGAGCTATTTGCGCCGGATCGATACCGAAGCGGCAGCGACGGCGCGCAAGCTGATGCGCCAGACCGCCTCGGCAAGACCTATCCTCAAAACTGCATGAACCTGCCGTAGGGTCAGCATTGCACGGCTCGCGCGGCTGGTCCATGAATGCGCCTGGGCAGCGAGAGGACAGGCGCATATGCAGCTTGCAGACATGAAGAGCAAAGTCGGCGAAATCCTTGGAACGTCGGACTGGATACTGGTCGACCAGAACCGCATCGATATTTTCGCAGACAATACCGAAGATCGCCAGTTCATCCACATCGATCCGGTTGCTGCCGCAGCAACGCCATTTGGCGGCACCATCGCGCACGGTTTCCTTACCCTGTCTTTGCTTTCACCGATGATGGCCAGCGCCGTGGAAAAGCCGACAGTCCAGATGTCGGTCAACTATGGCTTCAACAAGGTCCGCTTCCTCACACCCGTTAAATCAGGCCAGCGCATTCGCGGCCATTTCAAACTGCTTGAGCTGGAGGAAAAGCGCCCGGGCCAGTGGCAACAAACTGTCGAAGTGACGGTCGAGATCGAGGGCGGCGTAAAGCCGGCGATGCTCGCCGAATGGATTTTCATGCACTTCGCATAACCACGTCGTCCCGGGCTTGACCCGGG
>JANPPM010000205.1:0-2593 GCA_031428495.1 Novosphingobium sp. | reverse complement strand
CCGCTGCCGCGCTCAACCGGAACTGGCTTGAATTCTTCGATGGTCTCGGCGCGTGCCATATTATGCGGCCCCCCGCTCGCGGAAGACCAGCAGGCGCATGCCCCAATAACCGCTTATCGCAAGCAGCGGGACAAGGAACGCCTGGGCAATCAACGGACCGACCCCGGCCTGCTCAAAAGCATGCAGACCAAGATAGTTGGCCACGCCCAGCGCTGCATAGAAGGCGAAAAATGCGGGCAGATAGCCGCGCGATGTCTTGCCGAACACCAGCCCGCCATAAGAATAGAAATTGAAGACGATGGCAATCAACGTCGATCCTGTGACCGCCAGCCACAGCGGCATGCCAGTCAGCACCAATGCCGCATAGCTGGCATAGCCGAACCCGGTGTTGAGCGCGCCGGTGAGGACGAAGCGCAGGAACGGGGTGAGCGTCAGGTTCATGCGGCCAGATCCCGGCGCTGGCTGCGATACCAATCGACGGTACGGGCGATGCCTTCAGTAAACGGCACTTGCGGTGCCCAGCCGGTGGCGGTGCGCAAGCGCTCGATATTCGCCTGCATATGCATCACCTGATCGGGCCGGAATGGAATTTCGCCGAACATCAACTCCATATCCGGTGCGGCGAGATCGCGGATTGCCTCGACAGCCTTGCGGACTTGCACCGCCTCGCCCGAACCGAGGTTGAAAATGCCTGCGGCTGTTGGCGTTTCTGTCGCCGAAAGCAGCCCGCGTGCGACGTCATCGACATAGAGCCAATCCCAGAACTGGGTGCCCAGCGTGGTCATGGGCCGCTCGCCGTTCAGCATCTGGGTGATCAACGAAGGGATCAACCAGCCTGCGTTGTCGTCCGGGCCATAGGTGGAAAAGATACGCAGCCATGCATGGCGCATGCCCGCCTGTGCGGCTAGCTGCCGGGTCAGGTAAAGCGCTGAAACCTTGGCTGCGCCGTAGAGCGTGGTCGGCTGGGGCAGGGCGTCCTCCAGCATGGTGCTGCCCGCGCCGTATTCGCCCTGACTGCCGGTGCCGATGAAGGCGCCGCAACCCGCTGCTGCGCCCGCTTCGACCAGCGCGCAGGCGGCATCAATGTTTTCGCTGATTTGGGTTTGGGCGTTGCGCGCAGAATTGGCGACCCCGGCCCAGGCCAGATGGATGATCGCATCAGGCCGGAACTTGCCGACCGCTGCAGTGAGCGCCGCGCGGTCATTCAGTTCAAGCGCAAGATGTTCGTAGCGCCCGGCAAATTGAACGAGCCGCCGAGCCGGACTTTGCGGCCGCACCGGGGCGGCGACCTCGTGACCAGCGGCAAGCGCCAGCTCGAGCGTCTTAGCCCCGACAAAGCCCGTGGCACCGGTGATCAGCAGCTTCATAGCAGCGCCGCAGCACGCGTGGTGATCGACGGCAGCAAGTCCAGCAGATAGCTCTGGCTGCCAACCTTGCCGCGCAAGGCATCGGTGGTGCCCCATTTGGCAAAGCGCACGGGGGTTCCGGCTTCCATCAGCAAGTCGGCGACCCGGCTGCCGAAGCCGCCACTGGCGCTGTGCTCTTCGATGGTGAGCAGCGCGCGGTGGCTGGCGGCGAGGCGGGCAATGCAATCGGCATCCAGCGGCATGATCGCCGGGAAGCTGACGACGCTGGCGGAAATGCCCTGTTCGGCCAGTTCATCGGCAGCGGCCAGTGCGCGGCCCAATATAGGACCGGTGGCGAGCAAGGCAATGTCGCTGCCCGTGCGCAGGGTGATCGCTTTGCCGAGCGTTACCGGCGTGCCGCCATCGTGCAGCACCGGCTCGCCCGCGCGGCCAAGCCGCAGGTAGGCAGGCCCGCGCCGCTCCATCAATTGCGGCAGCAGCTCTTCGGCCTCGTGCGGATCGGCTGGGCAGGTGACGGCCATGTTTGGCAGGCTTCCCATGATGCCCAGGTCTTCGAGCCCGTGGTGGGTATAGCCCTGCGGGCCATAGGACAGACCGCCGCCAACCGAAATCACCGTAACCGGCAGATCGTGATAGCAGACATCGTTGCGCAGCTGTTCAAGGCAGCGCAGCGTCGGGAAATTGGCGATCGAATAGAGCGCAACCCGCTTGCCCGAGAGCGCGAGGCCAGCGGCGATGCCGACCATGGCCTGCTCGCAGACCCCGACGTTGCAATACTGGTCGGGAAGCTTTTCCGCGAACTGCTCCAGCACAGAATAGCCAAGATCAGCGGTCAGCAGCATGACATCGGAATTGGCGGTGGCGTATTCGGTCAGCGCGGCGATGGTTTCGTTTCTCATGCCTGCTCTCCGAGCTCTGCCAGCGCGGCGATCAGCTGTTCATCGTTGGGGTTGCTGTAATGCCAGGCAAGCTTGTTTTCCATGAACGAGATGCCCTTGCCCTTGACCGTGTGCGCGATGACCACGGTTGGGCGAGTGGGCAACACCGGCGGCGCGGTCAGCGCTTTCAGCAACGCGGCGTGATCGTGCCCGTCGATCTCGTGGACACCCCAGTTGAAGGCGCGGAACTTGTCGGCCAACGGATGGAGGTCGCTGACTTCGGCCACCGAGCCAAAACTCTGGATCTTGTTGTAATCGACAATGGCAATGAGGCCATCGAGCCGGGCG
>JANPPM010000204.1:0-8069 GCA_031428495.1 Novosphingobium sp. | reverse complement strand
GAAGGCGAGTCCCACATCGAATTGTGAAACCACTGTAGAGCAGCGACGCGAACAGCGATCAGACTGTCGGTATGAATGACGCAGTTCAATCCGGCATCCGGTGGGGAATTGTCGATGCTCAGCCGCAAAGGTCCATGTGGTGTGGCGAACACTAGGTGGCGCAGTCCGTCGCAGTCCGATCCAGCAGCGCCGCGCGGCCAGCCAGGATCTGATCAACCGTCAATGCAGCAGTTCCAGGAGATGCAGCCTCAAGGATTATCGTCGCAGGCGACAGTTCCGTTGCCCAAACCGCAGGTGCCAAATCAGCCGGTGCGTCTGGCTGGCATGGGAAAGATCAGGCCCCAGGTTCGGGCCATCTCCCCTGCTTCCCTGGACAGCGGGTCGCGCGCTATCGCTTCTGAGATCCTGGCATATTGCGCCCGATATTCCCGGTTCCGCCTGAGGAATTCCTGCGCGAAGCCCGTGAAATCCAGGACCGGTAGCCGTTGCTCAGCATCAGCCCCTTGTCGCACTCTCTTCCTCCCGGCACATGCGGGAGTTGTAAGAGATCGGAGCGATCGATTGAATTCCGATTTCTGGGGTAGGGGCTACCCAAAATTCGGCAGATTTGTCGCTTGGCCAGTCAAATTCAATTGATTTTGAGTTTTTGGATCTGGCGCAGTATCTGATGTCGGAAGCGTCGTATTTAGGCAGATAAAATGTTGACTTTGGCAGATCAGATTCTGGAGCGCTTTCCGGGAAGCGGCGTCGTTGATCGCGCTAGCCTCGCGATTGGCGGCAACTATGATTCTGTCGGCCGCGCCCTTGGTCAGTTGGTAAGGCAGCGCAAACTCGTGCGTGTCGGACGCGGTCAATACAAGAAAGTCTGTGGTCGCGCGACCCTGTCAGCAGGTTCGATTGCCGAGATCATCGAGCGCAAAGTTGCCCGGTCGAAGCGAAATGTGTTTTTGCGTAAGGATTTCGCCGATCTTGGCAGCTATGATGCGGTAGGCCGCGCCTTGCGGCAGATGACCCAATCCGGGCGTTTGGTGCAGATTGGCTATGGCCTCTATGCCAAGGCCATGATGTCCCCATTCAGCGGCAAGCCTGCCCCATTGGTCGGGATCAAGCGACTCGCGACCGAAGCTCTGGAGCGGCTCGGCAAGTCCATCGCGGAATCGAGCGCAGAACGTGCATATAACAGTGGCCGTTCAACACAGGTGCCGACCGGACGCAAACTGCTCGTCAATGACCGTGTTCGCCGTCGTATCGGCTATGATGGCAACTTTGTCGTTCTCGAACGCGCCTGATCTTCGCACACTGGGTCTAGTCGCTGGTGCACTCGCAGTCGACGAAGCCTTTGTCGAAAAGGACTGGTATGTCGTCCAGGCTATCAGGACTGGACTTGTAACGGTTTTGTGCCGGTCACCTATCTCACTATGCCACCTTGGCTTCGAACGCGAGCGGGCTGATGCCGCCCAGATATGAATGGCGCCTTCGGGTATTGTAGAACCCGTTGATGTACTGGAAGATCGCAGCTTCCGCCTGCCTGCGGGTCGGCCATTTCTGGCGCCAGATCAGCTCTGCCTTCAGTGATTTGAAGAATGTCTCGACGGAGGCGTTGTCGTAACAATTTCCTTTGCCGCTCATTGATGGATGCAGGCCATGGGCCTGCAGCTTCTTCTGATAGTCATAGGAGCAATATTGGCTGCCGCGATCCGAATGGAAAAGGCAGCCTGGCGGCGGATTGCGGAGGCGCACCGCCATATCGAGTGCCCTGATTGCCAGGTCCTTCTTCATCCGGTCACTGATCGCCCAGCCCACAACGCGTCGGCTATGCAGATCGAGGATGACAGCGAGGTAGAGCCATCCTTCTGACGTCCAGACATAGGTGATGTCACCTGCCCACTTCTGGTTGGGCGCAGCAGCAACAAAATCACCGTCCAACCAGTTGGCTGCGACACCCAAACGGTGGTGGCTGTCAGTGGTAACCTTGTGTCTGCGGGTGCGGACCGGCTTGATCCCATTGACCTTCATCAATCGCCCGACACGGCGTTCGCCGATAGCGAGGCCTGCCTCTTTGAGTTCCATCGTCATGCGAGGACGGCCATAGCTGCCAAGGCTCAGGCTATACTGCTCCCGGATATGGGCCAGCACGGACATATCCGTGCGCGCACGTTGGCTGATCGGTCGCGTGCGCCAGGAGCGATAGCCGCGTGGACTGACGCGCATCACCCGGCAGATCGTCTCGACCGGCCAGACATGGCGCCAGTTCTCCACGAACGCGAACCTCACGGCCGCTGGCTCGCGAAGAACTGCGTGGCCTTTTTTAAGATATCCCTCTCCTCCTTAAGTACCCGGTTCTCAAGGCGAAGGCGTTCGTTCTCGCGGGCCAGATCTGCCTGTGGTGCTGAGGTCAAATCTGTCGGCCGATACTGTGCCAGCCACTTACCCAGCGTGGACTTGCCGATCCCCAAATCGGCTGCAACCCGCTCACGCGGCAAGCCACTGGTCAGCGCAATGCGCACCGCCTCACGCTTGAACTCTTCTGAATGCTTGATCATCTCATCGGTCTCCTATTGCGAGCTCTAATCGCTCAGGTGACCGGCGCAAAACCGTTACAAGTCCACTGGGGTTGGTCCCTAGGCCCTAAAGGCTCTGTGTGACTCTCCTGGGGCATTCTAGAGGCTATTAAGACCGATGATGTAATAACATTTCGCAAACAAGTAACTTTAGTGCTGGACGCTAGGCCCTGTGCGACGTTGCTGCGCCATTGTTAGCCCTTAGATTTTGGCTAGGTTTCGGGTGGTGTGGATCGTGTTTTGTGAACAATCGTCGAGGCGACTAAAGTCCAAGAGTGCCCGTTAGCGCCAAGCGCGGGCCAATCCACGGCCAATTAGATACTCGCCTGCATCCTGCCCGTTGACGGTCACGCGGGCGAGGGTCCGGCCATAGCGATCCTTGCCAGCCCGCTCGATACCGACGCGCCCCGTCCTGAACAGCGCGGACAGCGCATCCCTTGCCTGATACCCCCGCCGATGATCGCACCAACCATTGCGACCGCTTCCGCACTTCGGACTGCCCGGTAGCTCCGGCGCTTCAATGTTCAAGATACGGATGCGCTCGCCATCGCACCGGAAGCTGTCGCCATCATGGACAAGCACGGCCAGGCATACGGCTATCGCTTCAAGCATTGGCCTGCCATTCCCCGCACCAGTCGTTTGCCTCGGTCATGGGCCAGCCCTCATAGGTCGGAGGGAAGCGGCGGCATAGTCCAATGTCCTGTCCATCCTGATCTTCGACGGCCTTCCAAAAGCGGCAGCGATTGCAGAAAACTTCGTCAGTCACGCCTTTCGCATCCCTTTGGGTCTTTACGATACAATAGGAGCAGGTTGTGTCCGCCCGCTGCTGCGATCTCCAGCGCGCGCTTGGCAGTTTCCTGACCTTTGACCTGTGCCAGATCGGGGCCGCGCATGCGCGGCTCAGCCTCGCCGGGCTCGGGCGTGGGCAGCACCTGCGTGCCTTTCAGGTGATTGAGCAGGCTGATCAGGTTGGGCGCGGCGAGGATGGGCACGCCGCTCGCCCAGCGCGCTTCGGCGCCTTGCGCTGCGGGACAGATCAGCCCCTTGTCCAGACTGCTGGCATGGATCGCCGCGAGCAACACTCCGGGCGAGGCGATCACGCGGCCATCCAGCGCCAGTTCGCCCACCGCGACAAAGTCACCCAGCTGCTCGGCATCGGTAACGCCCATGGCGGCGAGCAGAGCCAGCGCGATCGGCAGGTCGTAGTGTGAGCCTTCCTTGGGCAGATCGGCGGGCGACATGTTGATCGTGATGCGCTTGGGCGGGAACGACAGCCCCATTGCGGCCAGCGCGGCCATCACCCGCTCGCGGCTCTCATTCACCGCCTTGTCGGGCAATCCGACGACAGTGAAGCGAGGCAGTCCCGGGGCGATCTGGCACTGCACTTCGACGCTGCGCGCCTCAAGACCAAGATAGGCGACTGTCGATACCAGCGCGACCAAGCAGAATTCCCCCATTAGCTGAATGGTTTGTGCCGGAGTGACAGGCACGTGTCGAGAAATTCGTCGTCCCGGACTTGATGCGGGACCGCTGGCAGGTGTTCCTCGGCAGTATTTAATGTGCCAGCGGTCCCGGGTCAGGCCCGGGACGACGGGAACACGGCAAACTCCGTCTTAACCTTTCCCATGAGGATTCGCGCAAGGCGAGGCGTGGCATTGCTGCGGTCATGCGAAAGACTGCCGCCTTTCTATTCGGGCTGATTGCCCTGGCTGCCCAGCCACTGGCAGCACAGGTGGTTGTCTATCAGGAAGTCATCGAAGAAATCGTTGAAGTGCCCGCCACCGGCAGCGAGCGCTTTGTCGGGGCACACGCAGTGCCCGGCATTCCGCAAGGTATCGCGCGCTTCGGCCCGTTCCGTGTGCTCGATGGAGGCCGCGCGGCATTGGTCGATGTGACCGATGAGCGCAGCCCCGGCCAGTTTACGGCAATGCTCCGCGCTTTTCCCGGCATCAAAACCATCGAAATGATCGAATGCCCCGGCACCGAAGACGACCGGGCAAACCTGCGGCTGGGCATGATGATCCATGCGCACGGCATTGCCACGCATGTCCCTGCGGGCGGATCGGTGCGCTCTGGCGCGGTCGAACTGTTTCTTGCGGGCGCGCGGCGTATCGCTGATCCGGGGTCTGAATTTGCGGTCCATAGCTGGGCCGATGAATTCGGCCTGGAACCCAAGGATTACGGCGCAAATGCCCCGGAAAACCGTGCCTACATTGACTATTACCGCGAGATGGGGATGAGCGAGGCCGAGGCGCACGGATTTTATGCGATGACCAATTCGGTGCCCAATGCCGATGCAAAATGGCTGACCGCGCGCGATATGGGGCAATGGGTGCGGTTGGATGCAGCCGCGTTGCTGCCCCCACGGCTTGACGCGCGGCTTGACTCAGCCTTGGCAGTCAACTAACGGCCCAGCGCTTGAGAGGGACGCCCGCGTGCGGCCCGGATGTTTGATTTTAGCCATACAGAGACCCGCCATGAAGCGCACATTTCAGCCAAGCAACCTCGTCCGCGCCCGCCGCCACGGCTTCCGTGCCCGCACGGCAACGGTCGGTGGCCGCAATGTGCTTCGCGCCCGCCGCGCCCGTGGCCGCAAGAAGCTTTCGGCCTGATTGCTTCCGCTAAGCCTGCCGTTCTGACACGGCGCGCTGATTTCCTTGCTGCTAACAAGGGCCTGCGCGTTGCGCGGCCAGGTTTGGTTTTGTTGGTCCGTCCCAATGACGGACACGGCCTGCGATTCGGCATCACTGTTACCAAACGCATCGGCAACGCCGTGGTGCGCAACCGCATGAAGCGCCGCTTCCGCGCGCTGGTGCGCGAGCTGCTGCCGCTGCACGGACTGGCCGATAGCGACCATGTGCTCATCGGCCGCGAAGGCGGGATCGAGCGCGACTTTGCCCTGCTGCGCAGCGAAATGATCGCCGCGCTGGAGCGGGCCAAGGCTGGCAAGGGCGATCCCCCGCGTCGGCCACGAGTGCCAAAGCGTTGAAATCCATACTCATCCTGATCGCCCGGCTTTGGCAATGGGGGCCTTCGCGCGTGTTGCCGCCGACCTGCCGCTATGCGCCAAGCTGCTCGGAATATGCGATTCAGGCGCTCGAAAAGCATGGTGCGATTAAGGGTGGATGGCTGGCGGTGAAGCGTCTATTGCGCTGCCACCCCTGGGGGGGGCACGGCTTCGATCCGGTGCCCTGATCCGGATCAGAACCTACGACGAACAGGACGCCTTGGTGGACAATCAGCGCAATATCATACTCGCGGTCTTGCTGACCGCGCTGATCCTGTTCGGTTGGGACGCGGGGATGCGGTATTATTACCCGCAGGCCAGCAAGCCCGCTGTCGCAGATTCCTCCGGCACGGCAGCTGCGCCCGATGCGCCCGTCAAGCACACCCGCGAAGGCGGTCTCACCAGCGAAGCGGACATTGCGCTTGAAGCGCGTGACCTCAAGACTGCGCTTACTGCTCCGGGCCGGGTGCCGATCGCGGCACCGGGCCTGTCAGGCTCAATCAACCCCGTCGGCGCTGTGCTCGATGATCTGACTGCCAACCGCCACACCGAAACGATCAAGAAGGACAGCGGACCTGCGCGGATATTCTCGCCGCTGGGTACTCCGGCACAGCATTTTGCCGCGTTTGGCTGGGGCGCACAGGGCATTGCCGCGCCCAATCCGGCGACAGTGTGGACCGCGCCTGCGGGATCGAAGCTTACCCCGCAGACCCCGGTGACGCTGACCTGGGCGAATGCCACCGGCCAGACCTTTGCGATCCGCTATGCGATTGACGCCGATTATATGATCACTGCAACGCAAAGCGTCAGCAATGGTGGGACTGCGCCGGTCAGACTGCGTGAAATCGCGCAGATCAACCGCACCGACAAGACCGCCAGCCTCGATTCGTGGAATGTCCATGCAGGGCCGATGGGCAGCTTCGATGCCGCCGTGCAATTCGGCCCCAACTATGACGAGGTCACAGAGGCTGGGGTTCAGGCCAACCCCGGCAAGACCGACTGGCTGGGCTTCACCGATATCTACTGGATGAGCACGCTGATCCCCGACAAGGCCGGGGCGACGAGCGACTTTCAATCGGCAGGCAAGGGAATTTTCCGCGCCAACCTGTATTATCAGGACGCCGATCTGGCGCCGGGGCAGCAATCATCGCGGACAACACGGCTGTTCGCCGGGGCCAAGGAAAGCGACGTCCTCGACCGCTATCAGGCAGCGGGGGTGACCAACTTTCACCTCGCGATCGACTGGGGCTGGTTCCGCTGGTTCGAAAAGCCGATTTTCATGCTGCTCGCCAAGCTGTTTGAATTGAGCGGCAATTTTGGCGTGGCGATCATCCTGCTGACGCTGATCGTGCGCGGGCTGATGTTCCCGATTGCCCAGCGCCAGTTCGCCAGCATGGCCGCGATGCGCGCGATTCAGCCCAAGGTTAAGGCGCTGCAGGAACGCTACAAGGACGAGAAGGAAAAACTCCAGCAAGAGATTATGGGGCTCTACAAGGCCGAGAAGGTCAATCCGCTGGCCGGCTGCTTGCCGATCTTCCTGCAGATCCCGATATTTTTCGCGCTCTACAAGGTGCTGATCCTGGCGATTGAAATGCGGCATCAACCCTTTGCGCTGTGGATCAAGGATCTTTCCGCGCCCGATCCGCTGCACATCCTCAACCTGTTTGGCCTGCTGCCGTTCACCCCGCCCAGTTTCCTTGCCATCGGCATTCTGGCGGTTGTCCTGGGCGTAACCATGTGGCTGCAATTCAAGCTCAACCCCGCGCCGCCAGATCCGGTCCAGCAACAGGTTTTTGCGATCATGCCGTGGATGATGATGTTCGTCATGGCGCCGTTTGCCGCCGGGCTGCTGATCTACTGGATCACGTCTAACGTGCTGACGATTGCGCAGCAGAAATATCTCTATTCGCGGCATCCCGCGATGCGCGAGATGGCGGACAAGGAGGCGGCTGACGCAAAGCGGGCAACGGCGCGGGGCAAGGGATGAATCAACCTGAAATTATTGGGTCTGAGCCAGCAGGAGCCGAGCTGACCGAGCAGGCCCGCCGGCTCTTTGCGGGGCGGGTGGAATTCCTCAAGAGTGCCCCTTCGCTGCAGTTTCTCCCCGATCCGGATATTCCCGAGGTTGCCTTTGCCGGGCGTTCCAATGTCGGCAAGTCGTCGTTGCTGAACGCGCTGACCGGTCGCAAGTCGATTGCCCGCGCCTCGGTGACGCCGGGCCGCACGCAGGAACTCAATTTCTTCGATGTCGGTGATCCGGCCGCACTGCGGCTGGTTGATATGCCCGGATATGGCTTCGCCAAGGCGCCGCTGAAGGTGGTCGAAAACTGGAAGCGGCTGGTCCGCGATTTTCTGCGCGGACGCGTCGTTCTCAAACGAACACTGCTGCTGATTGATGCCCGCCACGGGGTCAAGCCGGTCGATGTTGATATGTTGAAGATGCTGGATGAGGCGGCAGTCGGCTACCGGCTGGTGCTGACCAAGGCCGACAAGATCAAGGC
>JANPPM010000203.1:0-1944 GCA_031428495.1 Novosphingobium sp. | reverse complement strand
GCGGGTTGCCAGCCGCTGCGCACCCCGGTGCTGCCAGAATCCTCCAGCGCGCTGAGAAAGCCATGGCTGACAAAGGGATTGCCGCCGTCAGTGAGCGCGTCCCATTCTTCTTGCGGAAGACCGGAAATCGCGGTCTCCAGCCGCACGGTATATCCGCCTGCGCTCACGTTATGTGTGCTATCGGGGGTCAGGCGGCGCGGACGGCAACAATGGCATCAACTTCCACCGCTGCGCCCAGCGGCAAGACCGGTACGCCCACCGCACTGCGGGCATGTCTGCCTGCTTCGCCGAAAATTGCCGCCATCAGTTCCGATGCGCCGTTGGCCACCTTGGGCTGGTCTGTGAAATCCGCACTCGAGCAAACGAATGCGCCCAATTTGATGACTCGTTCAACCCGAGAAAGCGAGCCCAGCGCCGCCTTGAGCTGTGCCAGGATCATCAGCCCGCAGGCCCGCGCCGCATCATATCCCTCGCCCGTAGTTGTATCTTCACCCAAGCGGCCTTTGACCAAGACATCGTCGAGGAACGGCAGTTGCCCGGACACATAAGCCAGTCCGCCTGAAATCACGACCGGCACGTAAGCGGCGACCGGCGCGGCGGGTTCGGGCAGGACAAGGCCCAGTTCAGCCAGCTTCGCGTCGATTTCTGCGTCCGTCATCATGCGTCCTCGTGAAGTCTATCCAGCAGCCAGGGCAATGCCGTGGCCCAATCGTCGATGCGGGCATCTGCATGGCCCGCCTTATGCGCGCAGGTGATGCTGCCTGCGATGATCGGCTCGCCGCAAAGGTGCAGGCGGCTGACCTGCGGCGCAACTTCAAACACCGAGCCGTGATGTTGCGCCAGATCATCGATGAAGACCGCACGGCTGGGCCGGTATTCGTCGAGGATCGCCTTTAGCGCCGGGCCTTTTGGACCTTGGTTGGTGAACACGCGCAGATTCAGCCCGTGATCGGCGAGCTGGCGAGTGCGTTGCTCCTGCCGGTGATCGAGCAGATTGGTCAGGACCACCACATCGGCATGTTCACCCAGCGTGGTGATCGCCGCAATCGACCCGGGAATCGGGTGCTGGCGGTGCATCTCGCTATCAAAGAACAGGTTAAGCAGCGGCCAGATTTCGGCCGTCTCGACCAGCGCCCCCGTGTCGCGGCGGGTCATTGCATTGACAAATTCGCCGCCGCGCATGTCGAAATCGATCCCGTGCGCCTCGCCCAGCCAATCGCGGAACGGCCCGATCATGTGCAGCAGCACTTCGTCGCAATCCGAAATGACCAGCGGCCGGTTCATGCGCCCAGCCTGTGACGCGCATCAACGATCGCTGCGGGCTTGACGCCCAGCGCCTCTGCGGCGGCAATCAAGTCGGGCTCATGCGCACAGAGAAACTCCAGCACTGCGCCCAGCAGGCTCGGGTCACCCAGTCCCGCTCGCAAGGCGTCCGGCGTCAGGCCAGTGAGCGCGAGAAAGCGGCTTGCGCGGTCTTCGTCGCCCAGCAGCCAGCCAAGCGCGGACAGCGTCAGCGCCTCAGGATCGACGGGGGATGATGGTTCGCGAAGAATTGCCACATGCCTTGAAACTTGCCTAGACACGCGCATGGCAAAGCGCATCCTCGTTGTCGAGGACAACGATCTCAATCGCAAACTGTTCTGCGACGTTCTGCGCAGCCAGGGCTTCGCTGTCGAGCCGGTGGCCGACGGGCTCGAGGCATTGGGCCGCGCGCGCGAATTCGTGCCCAATCTGATCATCATGGACATCCAGCTGCCCAATGTTTCGGGGCTGGACCTGATCGAGGCCGCCAAGGCAGATCCCGTTTTGCGCTCGATCCCGGTGCTTGCGGTGACTGCCTATGCCGGGATCGGCGATGAAGAGCGGATCCGCGATGCCGGGGCTGACAGTTACCTTGCCAAGCCGGTCTCGATCGGCCCCTTCATGGCGGCGGTGCGCGAGTTG
>JANPPM010000202.1:0-5369 GCA_031428495.1 Novosphingobium sp. | reverse complement strand
GTGCCGACCAGTTCAATGGCGCGCGAGGCCGATCTGCTGCTGCCCACCCATGCCGGGCCGGAAATCGGCGTCGCTTCGACCAAGGCCTTCACGTGCCAGCTGGCGGTGCTGGCCGCGCTGGCGGCGCATCTGGCGGTCAAGCGCGGGCATATGGACCGCGCCGAAGAGGCCGAAGTGGTTAAGCATCTGCTCGAAGCGCCTGCCTGTCTCAATGCCGCATTGGCGCATGATGATGAGATTGCGGCCATGGCCCACCTGATCGCCCCGGCGCGCGATGTGCTGTATCTGGGGCGCGGGGCGGACTATCCTCTGGCCCTTGAGGGTGCGTTGAAGCTGAAAGAAATCAGTTATATCCATGCCGAAGGTTATGCGGCAGGTGAGATGAAGCATGGCCCCATCGCGCTGATCGACGAGGCGGTGCCGGTGATCATCCTCGCGCCTTCAGGCCCGCTGTTTGAAAAAACCGTGTCCAACATGCAGGAAGTGCGCGCGCGCGGCGGCAAGGTGGTGCTGATTTCAGACCGCGAAGGGCTGGACGAGGCGGGCGAGGGCTGTCTGGCAACCATCGAAATGCCCAAGGTCCACCCGCTGATCGCGCCGCTGGTCTATGCCGTGCCGGTGCAATTGCTCGCCTATCACACGGCCTGCGTGAAGGGCACTGACGTCGATCAGCCGCGCAATCTGGCCAAGTCGGTGACAGTGGAATAGCCCGCAGAGTTATTTGCATTCGGGCCGCAACCTTTACGCGCTGATAACCAAAGCCGCCGTAAGGCTTGCGGGTGGCACGAACGCAGACCTCTTCGACGCTCTTTCCCAAGGAGCTGCCCGCGCTGGCAGTGCTTGGCCTGACCAGCCCTGCGAGCGGGGACTGGGAGCGGCTGCGCGCGTTGCAATATGGCGGACTTGCCAAGGCCAGCGTGGCACGATCGGTAGTGCATGTTCTGGCTGCTGCCGAAGTTGTCATTCTCGCCTGGGGGCAGGTAAACCCTCTGGCACTGGCGGCTTGGCTCTTGCTCCTGTTCGGCGCGCTGCATTCCGCCGCGCGCTCTGACCGCCAGATGTCCGATGTCGATCATCGTCTGGTGAGCCGCGATGAGACAAAGCGGTATACCCTCAATGCGATTGCCATCGCGCTGATCTGGGTTGCGCCATTGTCGGCTGCCAATACCTATCTCGACCCGCAGTCACGAAACACATTGTGGTCAGTGATTGCGCTGTTGATGACGGCATCGGCAATAGTCCTGCCAGCTGTGCCGGTCAGCACCCTGATGTTCGCGGTTGTCGTCGGCGGAGCAGCAATTGCCAGTTTCGCGCTCGATGGAGCTTTTGCGATGGCAGGGATTGCCCTGCTGTTCTGCGGCACCGTGATTGTCGGCGCGCTGGCCAGCGCGCGCAATTTCATTTCGACCAAAATTGCCGAAGCAGGAATGGCTGAAAAGAGCGAAGTCGTCTCGCTGCTGCTGCGCGAGTTCGAAGAGGGTGAGGCCGATTGGCTGTGGCAGATCGATACTGCGCGGCGGGTTCGCACAATTTCTCCGCGCTTCGCCTTCGCACTTAGCATGGATCCCGCAGAAATTGACGGCAAACCATTCATCCAGCTGATTGCTGGCAGCGCTTGGGAGACTGGTCAATTCCCATCCAGCCTTCACGATCTGGCCGAGCGCCTGAAGCGGCGCGAAAGTTTTTCAAATCTGCTGGTGCGTGTGGCAATCAATGGCACCCATCGCTGGTGGGAGCTCTCAGGTACCCCCAAGCTTGACGAGAATGGCGCGTTCGACGGATTTCGCGGCGTCGGCTCGGATGTCACGGAGCAGCGTGAAAGTAGCGACAAGATCGCCTATCTGGCCCGCTACGACACCCTGACAGGTCTGCCTAACCGGATGATGCTCACCGAAGCGATGGGCGACGCAATGTCCTATGCCGAACAGTGGCGCACGCGCTGCGCCTTTCTGATGATCGATCTCGATCGGTTCAAGGCGGTCAATGATACGCTTGGTCATTTGATCGGCGACCAGTTGCTCGCGCGGGTATCTGAACGGCTCAAAGGACTGATAACCGAGAACGAGCTTTGCGGGCGGCTCGGCGGTGATGAATTTGCCATCGTTATCCGTGATTCGTCGGATCTCGGCCGGGTGGAACAGGTTGCCCAGCAGGTCATCGACCAGCTTTCCCAGCCTTACGAGGTAGGCCATCACACGCTTTACGTCGGGGCCAGCGTTGGTTCGGCAATTGGCCCGCGCGATGGCTCCACGGTTGAAACGCTGATGCGCAATGCCGACCTTGCACTTTACCGTGCCAAGGATGAAGGGGGCGGTGTTCATTTCAATTACGAGCCGTCGCTGCATGCTCACGCGGAAGAGCGCCGCAGGCTTGAGTTTTCCTTGCGCCGCGCAATAGAGCGCAATGAATTCCTGCTAAACTATCAACCGGTAGTCGACGCTACGAGCGAAGCCATCGTAAGCTTTGAAGCCCTGATCCGCTGGAACAGCGAAGAGCACGGTTTTGTCAGCCCGGCCAAATTCATTCCGCTTGCCGAGGACACCCGGCTGATCGTGCCAATCGGCGAATGGGTGCTGCGCGAGGCTTGCGTGCAGGCAACCCACTGGCCCAGCCACATCAAGGTTGCGGTCAATGTTTCGGGTGAACAGCTGCTCGACGGCAATTTTATTGCCTCGGTGGTCGGATCGCTGTCGCACAGCGGCTTGCCTGCCAGCAGGCTCGAAATCGAAGTGACCGAGAGCATCTTCTTGCGGGATGCCGCGCTGGCACGCAGCGCGCTCGAGCAAGTGATGGCGCTGGGCTGCAGCGTCGCTCTCGACGATTTCGGCACCGGCTATTCCTCGCTCGGCTATATCCGCAATCTGCGCTTCTCGACGATCAAAGTAGATCGCAGCTTTGTGCAGGGCGCGGCTTCACAAAATCCCGAGAGCCTGGCAATTATCCGCGCGGTCGTAGCAATGGCCGACAGTCTGGAAATGTCGACCACAGCCGAAGGCGTCGAGAACGACGCCGAGCTGGCAATCGTGCGACAGCTTGGATGCAAGAAGATTCAAGGCTACTTTTTTGGACGCCCCATGTCGGCAGGGGACAGTCTTGCACTGTTTGCACGCGCAGCAGCGCGGGTTGCCAGACAGGGAAATGCAGCCTGAATTACGCTTTTAGGTGCCAACGAGACCGGCAATCGCACTGGCAAACAGCGCTCGCCCATCGCTGCTGCCGTGGGCCGACTCAATCGCACGTTCGGGGTGCGGCATCATACCCAGCACATTGCCTGCTGCATTGAGCACACCGGCAATCGCGCGCGCCGAACCGTTGATTGGTTCGGCGTAGCGAAAGGCTACCCGGCCTTCGCCCTCAAGCCGGTCCAGCGTCGCCTCGTCGGCGAAATAATTGCCATCGTGGTGCGCGACCGGGAGCTTGATGGACTGGCCCCGCTGGTAGCCACTGGTGAACAGTGACAGGGCGTTCTCGACTGTCAAGGAAACCTCACGGCAGACGAACCGGATGCCCGCATTGCGCATCAGCGCACCCGGCAGCAGGCCCGCCTCGGTCAGCACCTGAAAGCCGTTGCACACGCCCAGCACCGGCATACCGCGAGCGGCTGCATCGACAACGGCGCGCATGATCGGTGAGCGTGCTGCCATCGCGCCCGATCGCAGATAATCGCCATAAGAAAAGCCGCCGGGCAGCGCGATGAAATCAAGCCGCTCCGGCAAATCCGCATCGCCGTGCCACACCCGCAGCGGTGCCGCGCCCGATACCTTCTCCAGCGCATCCGCCATATCGCGGTCACAGTTTGATCCGGGAAAGGTGATGACGGCGGCGCGGAACGACATCAGCCTGCAACTCGCTCGATGCGGTAGTTCTCGATCACCATGTTGGCGAGCAGCTTGCGGCACATCTCGTCGAGCGCGGCATCGGTGACGCCCTCATCGACTTCCAGCTCGATCAGCCGTCCAGCGCGGACATCGCTGACCCCGGCAAAGCCAAGGCCTTCGAGCGAATGCTGGATCGCGCGGCCCTGGGGGTCGAGGACTCCGGGCTTGAGGCTGACGGAAACGCGGACTTTCATGTCGGGCCTTTCGCAGGAGATATGACTTGTCGCGAGCCTATGGCGAGAGAGCGCGGATCGGGCAAGCGCCTGCGCGCCTACTTTACCCAGTCCAGCCCGATATCGTCATAAAACTCGCGCGTCTCGTCCCAGTTTTCCTCGACTTTAACGTGCAGGAACAGGTGGACTTTCTGGCCCAGAATCTCGGCCAGCTCCTTGCGCGCCGCCTCGCCGATAGCCTTGAGCTTGGTGCCGCCTTTGCCCAGCACGATCCCCTTTTGGCTATCGCGTGCGATGACGATCTGCTGATGGATCTCAACGGAACCATCGCGGCGCAGCGTGTAGCTTTCAGGGCGCACTGCGCTGTCATAGGGCAATTCGTCGTGGAGCTGGCGATAGAGCTGTTCGCGGGTAATCTCGCAGGCGAGCAGGCGCTCGCTGGCGTCTGAAACCTGTTCCTCGGGATAGTGCCACGGGCTTTCGGGCATCAGGGCGGCGAGCCGCGCCTTGAGTTCGGCAACCCCGTCTCCGGTCAGTGCGGAAATGAAAAACACCTCGTCAAACGCAGCGGCTGCGGTCAGCTCTTCTGCCGCGACCAGCAGCGGCTCTTTGGGCGTTTCGTCGACCTTGTTGAGGACAAGGATCTTGCGTTCCGGCCGGGATGCCAGCGACTCCAGGATTGGGCCGAGGTAGTCCCGGCGCTTCTTGCGCGCGTCGACCACCAGCAGGATAGCATCGGCGGTGTTGGCACCTTCCCATGCCGCTGCGACCATTGCGCGATCAAGGCGGCGTTTGGGCGCGAAAATACCGGGCGTGTCGGCAAGTATGATCTGGGTCTGCTCAGCCAGCGCAATCCCCATCAGCCGCGCGCGAGTAGTCTGCGCCTTGGCCGAAACGATGGCGACTTTCTGACCGACCAGTGCATTGACCAGTGTCGATTTGCCCGCGTTGGGCGCGCCGATCACGGCAACGAGGCCGCAGTGTTGTTTAGGCGCGCTCATGCATATTGCTCCAAAAAAGTCGCTGCTGCGGCAGTTTCCGCATCCTGCTTGCTTGCGCCCATGCCCTGTGCCTCACCCACCCCGTGCACCAGAACCGCGACTGTAAAACGCGCGGCATGATCCGGCCCGCTGCGGTCGATCAAGCGGTATTCGGGAGTCCGGCGCTTGTGGCGCGCGGCCCATTCCTGAAGTTCGCTCTTCGGATGCTTGATGCTGCCCGCATGGCCGGTAACGGCCTCGCTCCACAAGCTGCGGACCATTGCGCGTGCGCCGTGATAGCCTTGCCCGACAAAGCAGGCCCCGATCAGTGCTTCCAT
>JANPPM010000201.1:0-3789 GCA_031428495.1 Novosphingobium sp. | reverse complement strand
CCGGCAAAGCAGCGCGCGTTGGGATAGGCGCCCTTGTTGCGCAGAATGTCGATAAAGACGCGGTAGCGCCCCTCGGAATGCAGCCGCTCAATCGCCTGGTCGAAAACGCGTTCATAGTGAATCACCGAGGCGATTCCGTTCTGAGGTAGGCAATAATTGCCGCACGTTCTGCCGGATTGGAAACAACCATGAACATGCGAGTACCTTTGACCATTTTCTGGGGGCCTTGCAACCAGGTATCGAGAGTGGCGGCGTTCCAGACAATTCGCGAACTCCGAAGGGCCGGCGAATAATTGTAAGCCGGAGCCATACCAGCGGCGCGACCAAAAACGCTGCGGTGGGCAGGTCCAGACCGATTGGCGGCGATACTGTGACAGCTGCCGCAGCGGGCCTGATAAAGCCTCTGTCCCGATGCGGCAGCTGCAGCTGGCGGTGCCGCCGCGGCTCGGGGGGAAAGTGGAGCCGCGGCGGAGAGCATTATGCCCGCAATGAGTATCAGGGCAGTGTTTGGAAGTTTTGTCATTTGTCGATAATATCGCGGTGCATCGGTGCAAGCGCCGCGATCAGCCGGTTCTGGGCACGAAATGGCACTTTCATGGCGTTGAGAGTGACTTGAAGCTCTTCCACCAGCGCAAAGAAGGCTCCCTCATTGACGTTCATCCCGCGATGCGCCTCTGCCATCGAGCGTCCGGAATATTCACACGGGCCTTTCATGATCACGCAGAATTGTTCGACCAGTTGAGCCTTGATCCTGGTCTGGTCCGAATTTTCAAAGAACGGGCGGGTGCGGGAGTTATTCAACCAGCGGATCATGACATCATCCATGATTTTCGTCAGCCCATCACGCCCGCCGAATGATTCAAAGAGATTGGTGTCATCGGTAATGACCGGCAGGGTCGGCGCGCGCGCCTTGATCGACGGATCGCTGATAGCCGGTTCGGCTACAGCTGCCATGACGCCTTGAGGCGCGAGCGTGACGAGAATCGTAATGGGGAAGATATACTTGAGCATGGAAAAATCCTTGTTGTTCGGGGGCCGGTTCAGAAGCCGATCTGCAGGGATGCGTAAGCACCATCCTGACGGCGCAGTGCTATCTGGCCGAGCCGGGCATAAGCCAACGTCACCGATATGTTGCGGCTGGGCGCGAACGCGATGAACGCATCCCAGGCGTCTTCTTCACGAAATGAAGTGCCGCCTAACGCGCCTTCCAGCCGATTGGACTTCGAGCGGAACTCTGCGCCTATTGCAATCTTCCGGGTCAGCAACACGGCTGCCGAGCCTTCGAATTGGAGCTTGTAGCCCTGATCCCTGCCGCCAAGCCCTCCAAAGCCGAGGATGCCGAACTGGTTGGCTTTGGTCAGTCGGGCGGTCGCATTGAGCAGCAGGCTTTGCGACAGGATGATTTTGGTCGCCGAAGCATAGAAATCAACGCTTTTGCGATCCAGGCCGAGCGCGCCGCCGACCACTGCCGCGTCATCATTGATCTTGTATTGAGCGCCGATTGCGACCTGCGGAACAAGGCTGTCCTGCTCCAGCACGGCATCACCAAACAAGCGCACCTTGGCACCGATGATTGTCTGACTGATTGTATAGCGATTTCCCAGCGCCAGAACATTCCCGACTTCGCGAAGATTGAAGTTCTGACGCGCAACGGAGATTTCGACGCGGTTGCGAAAGCTGATTGCTCCGCCGTACGAGGCAAGCGTGAAATCACGGGTATCAACGCCAGTGACAAAAGCCGTCATGCCAACTTCGTTGCGCGTACCATAGCCGCCAATGAGCGCCCATGGCACCAGGCCGCCGCCGCTTGCGCCTTCAATGGTTGAAACACCGCCAGTCAGCAGTAAGCGACCGCCGCCGGCAAGGAACGAGCGTCCTTCAGATTCTGTGGCTGGGGCAATACTGATTGCCGCTGCCGGTTCGGCTGACTGCGCGGTGGTTTCTGCTTCTGCTGATATGTTGTCAGCTAAAGCCAGATTTTCGCTTTCCGTTGCCTGAGCAGAGGATAGCGGCAAGGCAATCATCGCCGATCCTGCAAGGAGTACCCATGCGCTTCTGTGTCGTGACGTGCTGATCATGCGCTTTGGCTCCCTGTTGGCGAAATGCATCGGTACACTTGCCTTCCAGGAGTGGTTACGGTCCGACCGATCAGATCGGATGCACCGGCATCAGACTTTTTTGATTATCATCCAGGCCGATGCTTGATGGCTTCTGAATGCACCATCAATCGTTGGGAAATTTGACTGGTCTTGACCCATCGCCGGGCAGTGTCTTCGATGTGAGTTGATTCAAGCGAAAGGCTGCTGCTAACCTGCAGAAATGCACGCAGGTGCTAAATGTGAACTCGGTTTCGTGTGTTCGAATTTCAAAGAGTATTACATGATCGCTACAGCAGGACACATGGTAGATGATTTTGCCGCCGTCGCTGAAGGAGATGAAGCGGCATTCGGAGCGATTTATCGCGCGAATGTGAATTGGGTTTATTCACTCACATTTCGAATTCTGCGAGACAGGTCTTTAGCCGAGGATGCCGTTCAGGAGACTTTCGTCAAGGTTTGGCGGACTGCTCACCGGTTTGATCCAAAGATGGGTTCGGCACGTGGCTGGATTGGCATCATCGCTCGCAATTGCGCCCTCGACCTTGGACGCAGACGCAGGCCTGTGGAGGAGTTGGACAGGGGCGAGGCTGCCCTGATCGCAACCGAAGCAATCGATCCACCTGACATGAAGCTGGGGCGTTGCCTGAGCCGCCTGCCATCGAACCAGGCAAAGGCGATCATCACAATGTATACCTATGGCATGAGCCATTCAGAACTTTCAGAGTATCTGGGAATTCCCATTGGCACAGTCAAAAGCTGGATCAGCCGCGGAACCAGTTCGCTCAAATTGTGCATGGAAGGGTGACTGAACTAATTTTGCGCTTGATGCGTGGCGCTGCGTCCATTTTTCGGGATTTGAGCGTATTATCATCGAACTGATATGAGTACGGAAATGATGACGATCGAAGAAAAAGCTGTCGGATACGTTCTGGGGTCCCTCTCAGATGCGGAGAGAGAGGCCGTCGCGCGTGAGCGGTTATATCATTCAGCGCTGGATAAGGAGATCCGCCTGACCGAACAGACTTACGGCGGGTTGCAGTTTGACGAATCAGACGTTGCTGTCAGTGACGTCATGTGGAGCCGGATCAGCGGTGCTGTGGCGCGTGAGAAAAGTGCCCTGGCAACCAAATCGATTGAAGATTGTGAGTCAGGCAGTTGGCAGGTCCACGGGCCCGGCATCGAGTTCAAACAGTTGTGGTCAGATGGTGCGCTGATGATACGCTGCAATCCCGGTGCTATGGAAGAAATGCACGATCAACCTGCCGATCTTGATGAGCATATTTTGGTACTGGCGGGCGATCTCGTCATCAGCGGCAGGGTTTTTGGCATCGGAGATTACATTCGCGTTCCAGCGGGAACATCTCATCAGCCAATGGAAACCCGCGGCGGCTGCCTGCTGTTTACCGAATATCTGCCACCGGCTAGCTAGCCGAATTGCTGCGCTAAGAATTCACGCGGCCTGCTTCATCTCCAGCCGTTCCCAGATTTCGCTGAGCGCGCCGGTGAGGTCGCGCATCATGGCTTCGGTGTGCGCAGGGCCAGGGGTGAAGCGCAGTCGTTCGGGGCCGCGCGGCACGGTGGGATAGTTGATTGGCTGCACATAGACGCCATATTCGGCGAGCAGGATATCGCTGATCTGCTTGGCGCGCACCGGATCGCCGACCATCAGCGGCACGATATGCGTGGTCGA
>JANPPM010000200.1:0-4848 GCA_031428495.1 Novosphingobium sp. | reverse complement strand
GCGGTCGCGCGAGTGACACAGCAGGATCGAGGTGCCGTTCACATCCACCAGCTTTTTCGTGCCTGATGGCACCTCTTCCAATTTCGCCGCCGCGACAAAGCTTTTCTCGGACATGTCCGTAATTCCATCCTGTCAAGTGCGCCGGGCCATAGGTGGCGGCGCGGCGCGATGCAATCCGCACTTGCAGCCGCGCCCGCTCCGCAGCACATAGCCGTGAGCGGCGCAGCAAATGTGTGCTGGCTGGGGAGAGTTCTGGTGGCTGAGACACAGGGTTACGATGTCGTAGTGGTCGGTTCAGGCGCGGCGGGTGCCATGGCGGCCCTGCGCAGCGCCGATCTGGGCCTCAAAGTGCTGATTATCGAGAAGGCGCAGAAATTCGGCGGCACCTCAGCGGTTTCAGGAGGGGTGATGTGGATTCCGAACCACCAGCTTGGCGGTGATACGGGCGACACGCGCGAAGCGACGCTCGAATACCTCGATTCCATCATAACCAAGCCGGTGAACCGCTCCCGGCTTGAGGCTTTCGTGGATACCGCACCGGCGATGTTGCACTATCTTAAGGACACTGGCGTCGAAGTGATGGGTGCCGCCTGGCCGGATTATGAGCCGCAAAAGCCCGGCGCACGGTCTGACCGTTCGGTTATCGCGCCGATATTCGATGGCCGCGAACTGGGCGATCAGCGCTACGCCCTGATGCGTGAGCAATTCAACCGCTTCAAGCTATTCGGGCGCTACTCGCTCGATCTGTCCGAAATGTTTCCGCTGATGATGCAGCAGAAGGGTTGGCGGCAGGTCGCGGCCAAGGTAATCGCCCGCTATTGGACGGATCGTTCGACCCGCGCGATTTCAAAGCGTGACCGGCGCTTTGTGCAGGGCGCGGCCTTGATGGGGCGGGTGTACCAGCAAGTGTTCTATCGCGGGGTTGAACTGGTTCTTGAAACGAAGTTCGAGAGCCTTGTTGTCGATGCATCGGGCAAGGTCACCGGCGTCGAAGTCAGCAAGTTCGGCAAGCGTTCGACCATCCATGCGGCGCACGGTGTCGTGCTGGCAGCGGGCGGGTTCGAATGGAATCAGGAACTGCGCGACCGGTTCTTTCCGTTCCCCGGCCTGACGCGTCATTCATCGACGCCCGAGGACGGCAATCGCGGCGAGGGGCTGATCGCTGCAGAAAAGATCGGCGCGGCGACCGAGCATACCGAAGAACCGTGGTTCATCCCGACGATGACCCTGCCCATGCCCGGCTCCTCCAACTTCCACGAGATCCATCAGTCCGCCTTTGATGTTGGCCGGCCGTGGTCAGTCTGCGTCAACCGCAACGGGGTGCGCTTTGTCGATGAAGCCTGCGGCTATGACCAGTTCGGCCAAGGCATGATCCGCGATCATGCAGCAACCGGGGCAAACCTGCCATGCTGGCATGTGTTCGACACCAAATTCCGCCGCAAGTTCAGCTCGGGCGGGCTGATGCCGCTGGCGCATACCGCCGAAAGCAAGGTTCCCGCCGACTGGTGGGATCACTACGTTTTCCGTGCCAACAGCATCGAGGAACTTGCAGTGAAAATCGACGTGCCGGTTGCGGCGCTGAGAGACACGATTGCCAAGAATAACGAATACGCCAAAACCGGTATCGATCCCGAATTCGGCAAGGGGATGAACATCTACGATCAGTTCTTTGGTGACCCGACGGTGTCGCCCAACCCCAATCTCGGCCCGATCGATACCGCACCCTATTATGCCGTACCGATCAACGCGGGCGATCTGGGCACCAAGGGCGGCCTCAAATGCGACGAGCGCAGCCGCGTGCTTGATGGCGCGGGCAATCCGATTGCCGGGCTCTATGCCGCGGGCAATCAGGCAGGCACGCCGTTTGGCAATGTCTATCCGGGCGCAGGCGCGACCATCGGCCCGGCCATGACATTCGCCTATATCGCAGCTAACGACATTGCCGAACGGTCTGGCAACCAGCGGGTTTGATACCTCCCCGAAACGGGGAGGGGGACCGCGAGCGAAGCGAGTGGTGGAGGGGTCCGCACCCCTCCGTCAGCCCCTTGTCGGGGCTGCCACCTCCCCGTTCCGGGGAGGTATTAAGGAGGTAAGGGAATGAAAGATAAGGTCGCAATCGTCACTGGCGCAGCAGGCGGCATCGGCGAAGGCATCGTCCGCAAGCTGGGCTCCAAGGGCGTGAAGGTCGTGGGCACCGGGCGCAGCGAAGGCAAGTTGCAGGCGCTGAATGACAAGCTGGGCGGCAAAATGGAGTTCTCCTTCATCGCCGTCGATGCAACCGCAGCCGATGCGCCCAAGGCCATCGTTGATCACGCGATCGCCACCTATGGCCGGCTCGACATTGTGGTGAACAACGCCGGATCGTTCAATTTCGGCCCAGTGCATGAAACCACCGATGATATGCTCGACGAGGTTCTGGCCATCTCGCTGCGCGCGCCGTTCCGCTTGTGCCGCGAGGCGCTGCCACATCTGGGGGCGGGCTCATCGATGCTGTTCATCGGATCGACATGGGGCATTTACGGCACGCCGGGCGGCGGAGCCTATAGCGCAGTCAAGGCGGCGCAGATCGGCCTCGCGCAGACCATGGCGGCGGAATACGGCGCAAAGGGCATCCGCTCGAACTACATCGCACCCACAGTCGTTCGTACCGAGATGACCGATGCCTATTGGGAACTCGATTTCTTCAAGCGCACCAATTTCGAGCTGACCCCTTCTGATCGCCAATGCACGGTTGAAGACGTCGCCAACACCGTCGCCTTCCTTGCATCAGACGAAGCCGGAATGATCAACGGCCAGACCATCGCAGTGGATGGCGGAATCTCGACAACGCGCTATGTGGCTCCCGAGGCAGTTTTTGCGGAGCGAAAGTAAGTGGATTTTTCCTGGAACGACGATCAGCAGGCCTTTCGCCGCAAGATCGAGCAATTCCTTGCGGCGGAATTGCCGGATGATTGGGAGGAATTCTCTAAGCACGGCCCGGCCTCGCCAGCGCTGACGGAATTTGCCCGCACGTTTTGCCGCAAGCTGGCGGACAACCACATGCTGTTTCCGCATTGGCCAAAGGAGATCGGCGGCGAGGGGCTTGGCCCTTGGGAACAGCAGATCCTTGCCGAGGTGATGTGGGAATTTGGCGAGCCGCGCGGCGGGCAATATATGAACGTCAACTGGATCGGCCCGACCATGGTGCGCTATGGCACCGAAGCCCAGAAGGCCAAATATCTGCCGCAGATCTCCAGCGGCGACATGCTGTGGTGTCAGGGTTTTTCGGAACCCAATTCAGGCTCTGACCTCGCCAGCTTGCGCACCCGCGCTGAGCTGGAGGGCGAGAGTTACCGGGTCAATGGCCAGAAAATCTGGACAAGCTACGCGGGACTAGCCGACACCTGCTTCCTGCTGACCCGCACCAGCGAGGACAAGAAGCGCGGCATCACCATCCTGCTGGTGCCGATGGACACACCGGGCATCACCGTGCGCCAGATCCCCAGCCTGATCGGCGAGGGCGACATCCATGAGGTATTCTTTGACGACGTGATCGTGCCCATCGGCCAGCGCTTTGGCGAGGAAGGGCAGGCGTGGGAGATTATCGGCTATTCGCTGACTAACGAGCGGCTCGGCATCCCGCGCTATCATCTTGCCCGCAAGGCGCTGGATCGCGCAGTGGGTATGCTGAAAGAGGCAGGCGATTTTTCCAGCGATACTACGAAGGCAGAAGCCGCGCGGTGTGCTGCACTGTGCGAAGCGGCGCGCACAGCGATCTATGCAATTGTCCAAAAGCGCGTTGATGGACTGACAGTCGGCCCGGAAAGCTCTTCGGCACGCTTCGCTACTGTCATGGCTGAACGCGCCGTGGCAGAATTTGTCGCAGAATATGTGCCAGAAGCGCTGGCGGGCGGATCTGCCTATCTCCAGATGCATCACCAGCGCGCTATCGTCGCCGGGATCGCTTCGGGCGCGGCGGAAATCCAGCTCAACATCATTGCCTCTGATGTCCTCCAATTGCCCAGAGAGCCACGCTGATGCAACTCGCGCTTACCGAAGACCAGACCCAGATCCTCGACTTCATCGACAGTCTGACGCGCCCCTATGCCAGCGTGCCGATGCACGACACCTCGTTTGCGCTGACCAGCGATGCGCTTGATGCGGAACTCACCGAAGGCGGCTTCCTCGATGTCATGGCCATGCCGGAACTGGGGCCGGTGACAGCTGCGCTGGTGACCGAGCGCCTGGCACGGCTACCCTTTGCGGTTGAGGCAGGGGCATCGGCACTGGTGCGAATGCTGGTCGACCCTGACCTGCCAAGGCCGCTGTGTCTTGTCGAAGAAGGCCAGTTGCGCAGGCCGGTTCGCTTCCTGAAAGAGGGAGCAAGCGTCATCGTGGTCGGCAAGAACGGCGTGAGCAGCTTCACCGCGACCGCCGAGCATCTACGCAGCGCCGGCGATGAAGTGCTGTTTGCCTATCCGATGGCCTATCTCACCAGCATCCCCACCGATGCTCGCAGCCATGACATCGCGCCCGATGAACTGCACCGCGCATGGCGGGTTGCGCTTGCGGCTGAGGCGGCGGGGCTGCTGGCAGCGGGGCTGCAAAGCGTCACAACCTATGTCACCGAACGCAAGCAATTCGGCCGCCCGATTGCGGCTTTTCAGGCCGTGCGCCACCGGCTTGCCGAGGCGCAAGTGCTTACCAACGGGGTTTACTGGCTGGCGCTGCGCGCGGCAGGCACTGGCGATGCAGGGGATGCCGCATTGGCCGCGCTCCATGCGCAGGAGGCGGCAAAGCGGGTCGGCTATGATCTCCACCAGTTCCTGGGCGCAATGGGCATGACGCTGGAGCATCCGCTGCACCTGT
>JANPPM010000199.1:0-22313 GCA_031428495.1 Novosphingobium sp. | reverse complement strand
TGCGGTTCCAGTTTCGCGATTTGATGAAGGTCGCGTCGTTCAACATTAATGGCATCAAGGCGCGGTTGCCGCGCCTGCTCGAATGGCTTGCGGAAACGCGGCCCTCGGTCGCCTGCCTGCAGGAAATCAAGACGCAGGACGAAGGCTTTCCCGCCGCTGACTTCGAAGCGATTGGCTACAAATCCATCTGGCACGGGCAAAAGAGTTTCAACGGTGTCGCGATCCTTGCCGACGGCGAGATGCCAGTGGAGGTGCGCCGCGGCCTTGAGGGTGAGCCTGAGGACGATCACTCCCGCTATCTTGAGGCTGAGGTGTTCGGGTTGCGCGTCGCGTCGATCTATCTGCCCAATGGCAATCCGCAGCCGGGGCCGAAATTCGACTACAAGCTGCGCTGGATGGAGCGGCTGCGCGCGCGGATGGCCGAAATTGCGGCCGAGGAAGTTCCGGCAGTGATGATCGGCGATTTCAACGTAGTGCCCCAAGATGACGACATCTGGTCGCCCTCGGCTTTGGCTGATGATGCGCTGATGCAGCCTGCATCGCGCGATGCCTACGCGCGGATGCTTGGGGATGGCTGGACAGACGCGCTCCGCCACCACAATCCGCGCGGCGGGGTATGGACCTATTGGGACTATCAGGCCGGAGCCTGGCAGCGTGATCACGGATTTCGCATCGACCACGCGCTGCTGTCGCCTGAACTGGCCGACCGGCTCATCGCCTGCGGAGTCGACAAGGACCACCGCGGACGAGAGAAGGCAAGCGACCACGCGCCAGTGTGGGTGCAGTTTTCACCCGCCTGACGGCGGGCTATTCAATCACCGATAGAAAACGTGATTCTCAACGCGCGCGACTCGCGTGAGACGCCAGCCTGGCGATACATGCGTGGCGTGAAAGAACAGCGCGCCTTCAACTGGACTGCGCCAGCTGCCAGCATGGGCAATCTGCGCTATCGCCACGGCATTGCGCCACTGGCGGGATGCGCGGGCAATGCCGGGCATCCCGCCCCCGCGGACGAATGAAAACTGCGAGCGCTGGAAGACGACGCCGCAATAGGAGTTGGGAAAGCGCCCCGATTTCGACCGGGCGACAACCACCCGGCCAACCGCGAGCTGTCCGGACAGCGATTCGCTCTTGGCTTCGAAATAAATCGCGCCAGCAAGGCAGTTGAGTTCGCGGGGAAGATCGCTGGGCTGCGGCTGGGCGGTTACCAAACCAGCAAGGCTGGTGGCCGCAGCGGCGCGCGCCGGGACTGGGATGGAAGGTTCAGCAACCTCAACAGGTGCAGCGGGCTCGCTGACTTCAACTGCTGGGGAGATAATTTCGAGGCTGGGCTCGGGTGCGGCCTGAAGCACAACAGCATCTTTGGGCTGGGCCCCGATGGCGCTGGCTGCGGCAATCGCAGAAACAAAAGTGGCAACAACAGCGAGATGGCTGGCGCGGCGAAGACGATTTGACATTCAACTCAATTCTTGAGCGGTGAACGGACTGACACAGGCTGAGTGATTGCAACTGCCCTGGGGCAATCGGGATTCACTGCACGGACCTGCCGACCGCTCCCCGTCTGCGCGCTTGCCGAGACAGCCTAATGCCGTCTTCTTGCTGCCCTCGCATAGAAGTGGCGCCCCCCTAGATGTTGCGCTGCAGCAGAGTCAATCTTCAGTTGGGGTTAATCCGATGAGCCGTTCCCCGTTCGGGATATCCAGTTCAACAATCCACAAATCGTGATCCTGCTGACCACGGCGCGTCAGATAATCGTCGAATTCATGCTTATTTTCAATGTCTTGCGTTTTCGAGCAGCTCCAAATGCGACTGCCGTTTAGTTGCGGCATGCGTTCAAAAACCCGCGTATTTCTGCCATTTTCAGTCAGGATCAGCAGGATCGTTCCCGCTTGCTCGTCGCCGCTCTTAAGCACTGCCGCAAACCCGCCACCGTTCTGGGCAAGGCGAAGCAAGCTGGCGACTTCGAGCCGCGCCGGAAGCCGCGCTGCTTCGCTCACTATACGCTTACCTGGAGCGATTCTGCGTAACCCGCGAGGCCAGAGAGCGCGATGCGCGATCGCATGAAAGTACCAGTTCCCCGCCCGATTTCTTCTCCATCGGCATCGACCAGTCGCGATTCGGCAACCAGCACCCGCCTGCGGCCGCTGACCCAGCGCCCCTCGGCACGGACCGGTCCCTTGCGCACCGGACGGCTGAAATGGAGATTGAACGAAGTGGTCAGCAGGAAACGATCGGTCACCAGCGTGTTCGCCGCATAGAAGGCCGCATCGTCGAGCATTTTGAAATAGACCGTGCCGTGGGCCGCACCCGCCGCATGATAGCATCGCTCATCAATGTCGAAGGCAATGGTGGCGCTGCCCTCGGCCTCGATGGTCAAATGCGATTCGAACATCTGGTTGATTGGCGCCGAAGCATAGAGCCCCTCAAGCGCCCGCCAGTGCAGCGCCGCGCCGGTGACCAAAACTTCAGGCGGCGTCGCGGTCAATGACATTGCACAACAAGCCATAGAGCACTTCAGCATCGGCTGCCTGGGTCAGCGCCGCGTGCATGCGTTCATCACGCATCGTGCGTGAAATGGCCGCGAGGGCATGCAAATGCGCCGCGCCCGCTTGTTCAGGTGAGAGCAGGCCGAACACCAGATCGACTGGCATGGCATCAGCGGAATCGAAGACTACCGGGGCCTCCAGCCGCAGAAATACTGCAACCGGTCGGCTTAGCCCGGCGATCCGTGCATGGGGAATTGCCACACCGCGGCCAAAGCCGGTGCTGCCAAGCTTCTCGCGGTCCTCGATACCTGCCAGAACTGTGGAGGCCTCAAGGTCATAGACAGTGGCAAATCGGCTGGCGAGCGCGCGCAAAATTGCCGCTTTGTCATCAGCACGAATAGCGCCAACAGCTTCGGGCAATAAGGTGAAAAGTGCGGTCATATCCAAAATGCATCACTATCAAAGGCGCGTTGCCGCCGGCTAAACAGGTTTGCACCGGGAAACCCCCGATGCAAATTTGCCCTCCTGCAAGGAAATTTGGCACCGACCGGATGAACCGCGTGTACCCCAGAGCCAACTATGATTAGCTGGGCTCGACCCAGCCAATCGACCCGTCGCCGCGGCGATAGACCATATTATGCTTGCCGGTGCCAGCATTTTTGAACAGCAACGCATTGGTGTTGCGCAGATCGAGCATCATCACGGCGTCGGACACCGTGGCCTGGGGGACATCGACCCGTGTTTCGGCAATGATCACCGGCGCGTCAGCCGGGGCATCACCTTCAACTGGCACTTCTTCGAACACCACGTAGGCCGCTTCATCAACTTTTTGCGCATGGGCGGTCTGCTCGTGCCGATCGTTGATCCGGCGCTTGTAGCGACGCAACTGGGTATCAATCTTGTCTGCCGCCTGATCGAGCGCGATATGTGCATCGGGCGCAATCGCTGCGCCCTTGAGCACCAACCCATGCCCGGCATGGGTGATGATATCGCAGCGAAATGCTCCAGCAGGAGCCTTGCCGAACGTGACGTTGGACGACAGCGCCCGCTCAAAATACTTGCCGACAATCGCGGTCAGCCGGTCTGCAGCATGGTTTTGCAGCGCTTCACCGGTTTCGATCTGGTGGCCCGATACGCGGATGTCCATGGCTCTTGCTCCTTGCTGTGAAAACGTAAGGTAGAAAAAATTCAGGCACCGCTGCGCCACAGCGGCGATGTAATGGTCTCGAGAAATTGCGCGTGCGCGGACAGTTCAGCCTCGCTAGCCCGGTGGGGTCGCGGCGCCCGAAAAGTGCGCTTAACGCTTACTTGAACTGTGGCCTCCAGTGCATCCGAATGACGATCTGCAGCCAGTTCAAGACCGATCTGTCGGCCCCCAGTCAACTCAACATAGACTTGCGAGAGCAGCTCTGAGTCGAGCAGCGCACCATGCTTGGTACGATGCGAGCGATCAATGCCGTAACGGGTGCACAGGGCATCGAGTGAGTTCTTCGCACCGGGATGGCGCACACGGGCCATAGCGACGGTATCGATCATGCGGGCACGGTCCAGAGGCGGCAACTTGCACCGGGCGAGCTCGGCATCGACAAAGCCGAAGTCAAATCCGGCATTGTGCGCGACGAGGGGCGAATCGCCGAGAAAGTCGAGCAAATCCTGCACGCGTTCGGCGAACAGCGGCTTATCGGCGAGGAACGTGTCAGACAGGCCGTGCACGGCTTCCGCAGCCGACGGCATCGTGCGCTGGGGATTGAAATAGGCGTGAAAGGTTCGGCCAGTCTCGACGCGGTTGACCATTTCGATGCAGCCGATTTCCACCAGCCGGTCGCCGCCCTGCGGATCAAGACCGGTCGTTTCTGTGTCGAATATAACTTCACGCATCACTGACGATATTGGGCGCAGAAATTTGGGAAGCAATAGGCAGTTGCAGGTTTATTCGTCCCTGCGCAGCTTTTCGACCAGTGCAGCCACTGCCGCCCGGGTCTCCTCGACAGGACACCCGGTGTCGATGACGTAGTCAGCCCGCGCGCGCTTTTCGGCATCGGGGACTTGCAGTGCCAAAATCTGGGCGAACTTTTCCTCGGTCATCGCCGGGCGAGCCAGCACGCGGGCGCGTTGTGCGTCAGAAGATGCTGAGACAACTGCCACAGCGTCGACCATATGGAAGCCACCTTTTTCGAACAACAGCGGAATGTCGAAAACAATCAGCGGCGCAGCGGCGTGTTCTTCGAGAAAACCGGCGCGCATTGCGCCGACAGCTGGGTGGACAATCGCTTCAAGCCGCTTGAGATTCGCCGGATCGCCAAACACCGCCGCGCCCAATCTGGGCCGGTCCACGCCCTCCGGCCCGGTGGTTCCAGGAAAAGCCTGCTCGATCATCGGCAGCAGCGCGCCGCCCGGCCCTTGCAGCTCATGCACGGCTGCATCAGCATCGAACACCGGCACGCCAAGCGCGCGCAACATGGTGGCAACCGTGGTCTTGCCCATGCCGATTGAACCGGTGAGGCCGAGGATAAGGGGCTTGGTCATGCTGTCAGCAGCGCGCGGAGTTCAGCATCGTGTTGGCGCGGAGCGGGATGGCCGAAGAATTTCTCGAAAGCAGCCGCAGCCTGCCCGATTAGCATGGCCAGCCCGTCAACGGTGGCGAACCCGCGTTCGCGAGCCCGCTGCAGGAGATCGGTGTCCAGCGGATGGGTGACTATGTCGTAAACGACACTGCCCGGCGGTGCATGGCTCAGATCGAAGGCCAGCGCAGGTTGCCCCACCATGCCCAGCGGGCTGGCATTGACGATCAGATCGAGACAGCCTGCGCGGTCATCGAACGCAAAATCAGTGGGTTGGGCAAAGTGGGTGACTTCGGCCGCATGATGCTCGCCGCCTGGCACCAGTTCGTCGAGCAGAGCCTGTGCCTTGGTGCTCGTTCGTCCGGCAAGCACGATCATGAAGCCTTGCCCAGCCAATGCCGAAACAATCGCCCGCGCAGCGCCGCCTGTGCCCAGCACCCGCGCCATGCGGAAGTGGTGCGTCTGCGCCAACAGCGGTTTGAGAGGTTCCAGAAAACCCGCTGCGTCGGTGTTGTATCCCGCAAGCGTTCCATCGCTCTGTCGGACCACGGTGTTGACTGCGCCGATCTTCGCGGCGAGCGGATCAATCTGGCCAAGCAGCGGAAGGATCGCCTGCTTGTGCGGCATGGTGACGTTGCAGCCACGCCACTGAGCATCGGCGCACGCATTGGCTAGGTAGCCTGCCAGATCATGGGGCGGCACGAGAGAGCGTCGGTAATCCGCCGAAATGCCCAGCTTGCCGATCCAGAAGCCATGGATTGCAGGCGATTTGGACTGAACAATCGGATCGCCGATCACCTCTGCATAGGGCCGGCTCATCGCGGCAGCTCCCCCAGATCGCGTAACGCGCCCAGCACGGGCAATAGCGGCATGCCGAGCACGGTGAAATGGTCGCCTGCTATGCTCTCGAACAATTGCACCCCGCGCGCCTCGATCCGGAAAACGCCGACGCAGCCAGAAACTGCTGGCCATTCGGCATCGAGATAGTTCTCAATAAATGCATCCGACAGTTCAATAACCTGCAGCACAGCCATGACGTCGTGTTGCCATAACAGATTTCCCTTCAGGATCAGCGCCGCTGCACTGTGGAGATGCATCGCCTGTCCGGAGAAAAACCGCAAATGCGCAGCGGCGTCCTCGCGGCTGGCTGGTTTGTCGAACCGGCGCCCCGCCACTTCAACCAGCGAATCACTGCCCAGCACCAGCGCGCCGGGATATTGCTCTGACACGGCAAATGCCTTGGCGACCGCTAGTCCCCGCGCGATCTCACCGGGCGGCGCACCGGCCATTTCGGCCTCGATTGCCCGCTCATCAAGATGCGCGGGAACCGCCGTAAATTGCACGCCCGCTGCCGTCAGCATGGCTTGGCGTGAGGAACTTTGTGAAGCCAGAATGATCATAGCGCCCTGCCGTCAGACTGGCCGACCACTTGCCGCTCATTGAACAGGTTAATCACGGCAGCGGCGGTTTCCTCGATAGAGCGGCGCGTCACATCGATCACCGGCCAGCCGTTGTCAGCAAACATGCGCCGCGCCATCTTCAGCTCCTTCGCGACTTTCTCCGCATCGACATAGGCCGTTTCGGGGGCCTGATTGAGCGAGAGCAACCGGTTGCGGCGCACCTGGATCAAACGTTCGGGCGCGGTGGTCAGCCCGACCACCAGCGGACGGCGCAAGCCGAACAGCGCTGACGGCGGCGGGCTTTCTACAACAATGGGGATATTCGCGGTCTTGTATCCCCGGTTGGCGAGATAGATGCTCGTCGGCGTTTTCGAGCTGCGCGATACGCCTGCGAGCAAAATATCCGCGTCTTCCCAATCCTCCCAGCCCACCCCGTCATCATGCGCGATGGTGAACTGGATCGCTTCAACGCGGGCAAAATAGGCCTCGTCCATCAGATGCTGGCGCCCGGGCCGAGCTTTGGCCTGCTGGCCCAGCAAGTTCTCGAGCGCATCAGAAACTGCATCAAGCGCGGCAATCGTTGGAAGACCAAGCCCGCGGCACCGCTCTTCCAGCCGCGCGCGCGTTTCGGCACTCACCAGTGTGAAAAGCACCAGTCCGGGATTTGCGGCAATATCGGCGAGAATCCGGTCCAGATGTTGCTGCGAGCGGACCATGGGCCAGAAATGGCGCTGAACGTCTCCATCATCGAACTGGGCGAGCGCTGCCTTGGCAATCATTTCGAGCGTCTCGCCGGTCGAGTCTGAAAGCAGATGAAGATGGAGTCTGGGCATGGGTCAGCCGGGCTGTGGACAGAAGGCGGCATAAACCACGGGAGAGAAGCGCTGACAACTTTGCCTGGGCCTTTGATCCCCGCAAACGGGCATGAGCGGGACAGTTATGGACATGTGGATGACGATACCCACAGGCAGCTGGTAGTGCGGATAAGCTTTGCTTGACGCAGCCACCCCGCGATTCGCCAGCACCTTATCTCTGTTCAGCCGGGGACAATTCAGGCAAGGGACCGGTGTCCCCGATATCCACTGCCCTACTGCTATCAGCAACCTAATATAATCTATTACTTATTTAGTAAGAGAGAGCCCGATGCCCGGACTTTTGCTTGATACCCTGCGCGGAAAAAATGCTGGCGACCATGCAGATGGGCGGCCAGTCTGGTTGATGCGGCAGGCTGGTCGTTACCTGCCGGAGTATCGCGCCTTGCGGGCCGAGAAGGGTGGGTTTCTGGCTCTGGTCTATGACAGCCAGGCCGCTGCCGAGATTACCCTGCAACCAATCCGCCGCTTTGGCTTTGACGGGGCAATCCTGTTTTCTGACATCCTGATCGTGCCTTATGCCATGGGGCAGGATCTTGAATTTCTGGTTGGGGAAGGCCCGCGGCTCAGCCCCAAGCTTGTCGATCATGCGCTGGAGAGCCTTCAGGCGGTCCCTGGGCGCCTTTCGCCGATCTATGAGACGGTGACCAGGGTCAAGGCCGGTTTGGGCGCTGGGCGCACGCTGCTGGGCTTTGCTGGCAGTCCGTGGACAGTGGCAACTTACATGGTTGCAGGCGAAGGCAGCCGCGATCAGCATGAGACTCGCGCCATGGCTTACCGTGATCCGCAGGCCTTCCAGGCAATCATCGATGCGATAACTCAGGTTACCATTGAATATCTGATCGGCCAGATCAATGCCGGGGCCGAGGCTGTGCAATTGTTCGACAGCTGGGCAGGCAGTCTTGCGCCAGCAGAGTTTGAATGCTGGGTGATTGCGCCCAATGCCGCGATTGTCGCTGCGTTGAAAAAGCGCGCGCCGCATGTGCCGGTAATCGGCTTCCCCAAGGGCGCAGGTGAAAAACTGCCTGCCTATGCCAATGAGACTGGTGTCGATGCGGTTGGCCTCGATGAAACGATAGATCCGCTGTGGGCCTCGCAAAATCTGCCGGACACGATGCCGGTCCAGGGCAATCTCGATCCGCTGTTGCTGCTGGCTGGCGGGCCGGAGCTTGAACGGCAGGCCTTGCGCATCCTTGATACCTTTGTAGGCCGCCCGCACGTGTTCAATCTGGGGCATGGCATCGGGCAATTTACCCCTATCGAACACGTCGAGCAACTTTTGGGCATCGTGCGGGGCTGGCGGGGCTGACTGCGCATGACTATGTTCAGCCGATGGAACAGGTGCTTACAATGACCTATCTCTGGCTCAAGGCCGGTCACATCATTTTCGTCATCTTCTGGATGGCGGGATTGTTCATGCTGCCGCGCTTTTTCGTTTATCATCAGGAGGCAGCGCCCGGCTCGCCGGAAAATGCCCAGTGGATCGAACGCGAGCACAAATTGCTGCGGATTATCCTGTGGCCTTCGCTGGTGGTGGTCTGGGTGCTGGGTCTGGCACTGGCTGTCAGCACTGGCGCATTCGCCCATGGCTGGTTCCATGCAAAACTGTTGATGGTGCTTGCTTTGACCGCCTATCATTTCTGGATTGCGAGTTACGCATCAAAACTTGCCCGCGGCGAACGCAGCCTCACGGGCAGGAATTTACGGTTGCTCAATGAGGTTCCGGGAATAGCGGCGGCCGTCATTGTCATTCTGGTTGTCGTTCGACCGTTCTGATAGCTGTAAGCCTACGTTGACCTGATTGCTGATCGGGGGTAATGCGCACGCACTGTTTCGGCATGAGCCGCGCGTCATTGCGCCGCTCCGGTCTGCTTTCTCCAAGCCCATTGACCGACCGGAACTGCCATCGACTGCGTCACAGTGACCAGTCCACTATCTGGAAATACGATTCACAATGCATCTCAAAGAACTGAAAAAGAAAACCGCTGCCGAACTGGTCGAAATGGCCGAGGAGCTGGAAATCGAAGGCGCATCCACCATGCGTCGCCAGGACATCATGTTCGCCATCCTCAAGGAAGTTGCCGAGGACGGCGAGGAAATCATGGGACTGGGCACGATTGAAGTGCTGACCGACGGTTTCGGTTTTCTCCGCTCACCCGAGGCCAATTACCTTGCCGGGCCGGATGACATTTATGTCTCGCCCAATCAGGTCCGGAAGTGGGGCCTGCGTACCGGCGATACAGTTGAGGGCGAAATCAGCGCACCCAAGGACGGCGAGCGCTATTTTGCCATTAACAAGCTGACCAGTGTCAACTTCGACGATCCCGAGGCCGTGCGTCACCGGGTAAACTTTGATAACCTGACGCCGCTTTATCCCGATGAGAAGCTCAATCTCGACACGCTTGACCCGACGGTCAAGGACAAGTCCGCTCGGATCATCGACATCATTTCGCCGCAGGGCAAAGGCCAGCGCGCGCTGATTGTCGCGCCGCCGCGCACCGGTAAAACTGTGCTGCTGCAAAACATTGCCAAGGCGATTACCGACAATCACCCCGAGGTGTTTCTGATCGTCTTGTTGGTCGATGAGCGTCCCGAGGAAGTTACCGACATGCAGCGTTCGGTGAAGGGCGAGGTTATCTCCTCGACCTTTGACGAACCCGCCACCCGCCACGTCCAGGTTGCCGAAATGGTGATCGAAAAGGCCAAGCGGTTGGTCGAGCATAAGAAGGATGTCGTGATCTTGCTGGATTCGATCACTCGCCTTGGCCGCGCTTACAACACCGTGGTGCCAAGCTCGGGCAAGGTGCTGACCGGCGGCGTTGATGCCAATGCATTGCAACGTCCGAAGCGCTTTTTCGGTGCCGCACGGAACATTGAGGAAGGCGGTTCGCTGTCGATCATCGCCACCGCCCTGATCGATACCGGCAGCCGCATGGACGAGGTCATCTTCGAGGAATTCAAGGGCACCGGCAACTCGGAAATCGTGCTGGACCGCAAGGTTTCAGACAAGCGCATCTTCCCTAGTCTCGATGTCGGCAAGAGCGGCACCCGCAAGGAAGAGCTGCTGGTCGAGAAGGACAAGCTGTCGAAAATGTGGGTGCTGCGCCGCATCCTGATGCAGATGGGCACGGTCGATGCGATGGAATTCCTGCTCGACAAGATGAAGGATTCCAAGAGCAACGAAGATTTCTTCGCATCGATGAACCAGTAAGCGGAGCTTAGTACTGTGAACACCTTTCTAGCCCTTGCCGCCGCTGCCGCGCCCTCCCTGGGCGGGCCAGCTGAAATCTGGGCCGCCATCGTCAACGATTTTTCGAACATCACCGAACCAGCAGCTTTCGCAGCCTTCGTGCAGGTGCTGATGATCGATCTGGTGCTGGCGGGTGATAATGCCATCGTCGTCGGTGCGCTGGCCGCAGGCCTGCCGCCTGCGCAGCGCAAGAAGGTCATCGTGATCGGCGTTGTCGCGGCGCTGGTGCTGCGAATCATCTTTGCCCTGATGGTCACGTGGCTGCTCGGCATCGTTGGTCTGGTACTCGCGGGTGGCCTGCTCCTACTCTGGGTGGCCTGGCGGATGTATCGTGACATCAAGGGCCACGGTGAGGGCGAATCGACCGGCTCGGAAGAGATCGAGGGCGACGAGCATTCAGGCATGAAGCCCGCCAAGAGCTTCGCTGCCGCCGCCTGGGGCGTGGCCGTTGCCGACGTTTCGATGAGCCTCGACAATGTCCTCGCAGTGGCAGGCGCGGCGCGCGAACATCCCGGCATCCTGATCGTCGGCTTGATCTTCGCGGTCGCCTTGATGGGCGTCGCTGCCAATATCATCGCCAAGTACATCGAGCGTTACCGCTGGATCGGCTGGGTCGGTCTGGTCGTGATCGTCTATGTCGCAGGCAAGATGATCTTTGAGGGCTGGCACGAGGTTCAGCCGCATGTTCTGAGTCTCATGGGCTAACGAGTGGGACCGGGCGATTGATCGCCCGGTCCGCTTCGGTCCCGTTTATCCCACGTTTGCGGCAAAAAACTCTGCCGTCCGCTTTTCCGCCAGCTTAGCCCCGTCCGCGTCGCGCCGTGCGCCGAAGGTGTCGGCAAAGCCATGGTCCAGCCCCGCATAGTCGTGGATCGTGACATGGGCGTTGTCATCCAGCCCGGCGTGCATTGCCGCTTGGGCATCGGCAGGTACAAAGCCGTCAGCGGTCGGCACATGCAGCAGCAGCGGCTTGGCAATGGCGTGGCTCTCGTTCAGCATCTGGTCGATGCCGACCCCGTAATACCCAACTGAAGCGTCAATATCTGTGCGCGCCGCCGCCATGAAGGCGACCTTGCCACCCATGCAGAACCCTTCGAGTCCGACCTTGGCGACTCCTGCCTGACGGCGGATCCAGTGGATCGTTGCTTCAACATCCTGAATGCCCAGATCGAAATCGTGCTTCATCATGAAGCCGATGGCCTGCTGAAACTCCTCGGGCACATCGGGGTTGAATTCCAGCCCCGTCTGCTGGCGCCAGAAAACATCGGGCGCAACCGCCAGATAGCCCGCTGCGGCCCAGTCTTCAGTCTTTTTGGCGATGCCGGGATTCACCCCGAAAATTTCCTGAATGACAATGACCGCACCGCGCGGCGTGCCTGCTGGTTTGACGACCAGTGCAGGAAAGCTGGCTTTGCCGTCGAGCGTGGGGATCATGGTGTTGGTCGGCATGGTTTCTCTCCTCGATGCGTATGTGTTCTAATCCGGGGTCACTATGCGCGCATGATGGACTTTGCCAAGCCCGCGTGCCAGCTTCAAAATCCCGTATCCGCCTGGAGTTTGGGCAATGAAAGTCAATGTCGAGTTCGATTGCACTCCCGAAGAGGCACGCCGCATGCTTGGCCTGCCCGATGTCTCCAAAGCCAACGAGGCTTACGGCGAAGCCGTGGCCAAATTGATGAAAGGCGCTGGCAGTTTCGATCAGTTGCAGGATCTTGCCAAGCAGATCGCGCCCATGGGTGAGATGGGCATGAAAATGTTCCAGCAATTCCTCAGCAGCGGTGCCGCCATGGCAATGGGCGGCGCGAAGAAGAAGAGCGACTGATCACACTTTTGCGCGCGTCATTGCGTCATGACTGATACCATTTTTGCTCTTTCCAGCGGTCAGCCACCAGCGGCCATTGCGGTGATCCGCGTAAGTGGCCCGTATGCAGGCGCTGCGCTTCAGGCGCTTGCCGGGCGGCTCCCCGCAGCCCGGCGCGCTGTAACGGTCAGCCTGCGCGACGCTGAGGCAGAACTGCTCGACCGGGCGTTGGCCCTGTGGCTTCCAGGCCCGGGCACCGCGACCGGCGAGGACATGGCCGAGTTGCAGTGTCATGGCGGCCGCGCAGTGGTGGCGGCAGTCGAGGCCGCTCTCTCTGCACTGCCAGAGTTGCGCCGCGCAACTTCCGGCGAGTTCACCCGCCTCGCCTTCGCCAATGGCAAGATAGATCTCGCCGAAGCTGAAGGACTGGCTGACCTGCTCAGCGCCGAGACGGAATTGCAACGAAAAAGCGCCATGGCCATGGCGGGGGGGGCGTTTTCGCGGCAGGTCGAGGCTTGGCGCGAGCGATTGCTGATGGCTTCGGCGCAGGTCGAAGTGGTGCTCGATTTCGGTGATGAGGATGGGCCAGCGGACTTACCAGCTGAATTCATGGCCACACTTACTGCGTTGGGCGATGAGATTGCCGAATGGCTCGCCGCGCCGCGTGCAGAAGCCTTGCGCGAAGGCTACCGGGTGGTTCTCGCAGGTCCACCGAACGTCGGAAAAAGCACACTATTCAATGCTTTGGTTGCATATGATGCGGCCATCACCGCACCCATCGCTGGGACCACCCGCGACGTATTGACGCAATCAGTGGCAATTTCCGGTGTGCCGTTCAGTTTTGCCGATACCGCTGGCCTGCGCATCGATTCGGAAGATTCCATCGAGATCATCGGCATGGAGCGGGCGCGTGCGGCAATAGATCTTGCCGATCTGGTTTTGTGGTTAGGGGAGGAGGGCGAGGGGCCGGGCGGATGCTGGGAAATTGAGCCGCAGATCGACCGTGACCTACTACCCGTGAAATCAAATCCCCGTCACCGCGTTTCTGCCTTGTCGGGCGAAGGCGTCGATGTGCTGCGCTATGATCTCGTCGCTGCCGCTCGCTTAGCGCTCCCGCGTGCAGGGCAGGCAGCCTTGAACCTCCGACAGCACCGCTTGCTCAGTGAGGCCAAGGCGGCGCTAGACTTTGCGGCGGGCGAGGGCGATCCGCTGTTAGTCGCCGAGCACCTGCGCGTAACGCGTTTGGCATTCGACGCATTGCTGGGCCGGACAACAACCGAGGACATGCTCGATTCGCTGTTCGGGCGGTTTTGCATCGGCAAGTAATGTTTCACGTGAAACACTGCCCTTTTGACCCCTCCTCTCGCCTCCGCTAAGGGCGCAGACATGCCCCGCTCCACAAACTCCTTCGACATCATCGTAATCGGCGGCGGGCACGCTGGTTGCGAGGCGGCGGCGGTTGCGGCGCGGATGGGTGCGCGGGTGGCGCTGGTCAGTTTCGACCTCGGCGCGGTTGGCGCGATGAGTTGCAATCCCGCGATTGGCGGGCTGGGCAAGGGCCATCTGGTGCGCGAGGTTGACGCGTTCGATGGGCTGATTGCTCGTGCGGCCGACGCCGCCGCAATCCATTACCGCATGCTCAATCGGTCAAAGGGCAGTGCGGTGCAGGGGCCGCGTATTCAGGCTGACCGGCGCCTGTACAAGGCCGAGATCCATCGCCTGCTTGCTGAGCAGGGCGATTTGACTCTTATTGCGGGGGAAGCTGCTGGGTTGGTGCTGTCTGGCGGCAGGGTTGCAGGCGTTCACTTGGCCGATGGCGGGCAGCTTTCTTCAGCAGCGGTGGTTCTGTGCACCGGGACGTTTCTCGGCGGAACACTGTTTCGCGGTGAAGAGCGGCTGACAGGTGGACGCATCGGTGAAGCATCGGCGCAAGTGCTCGCCACCCAGCTGCGCGATGCCGAATTGCCAATGTCGCGGCTCAAGACTGGCACACCGCCTCGTCTCGATGGGCGCACCATTGAATGGTCGCGGCTGCAGGAACAGCATTCAGACGCGGACCTTTGGTGTATGTCGGCCCTGACGCAAACCCGCGCTAACCCTCAAATTTTCTGTGCGATTACCCGCACCAATCCGCATAGCCATGACGTTATTCGCGCGAACCTGCATCGCTCGCCGTTGTTCAGTGGTGCCATCGGTGCGCAGGGGCCGCGCTATTGTCCGTCAATCGAGGACAAGATTCACCGCTTCGCCGATCGCGACGGCCATCAGGTGTTTCTGGAGCCCGAGGGGCTGGATACGCATCTGGTCTATCCCAATGGCATTTCGACTTCGCTGCCTGCCGATGTCCAGCTGACGATGCTGCGGACGATGGACGGGCTGGAGGCGGTGGAAATGGTCGTGTCCGGATATGCTGTGGAATACGATCATATTGATCCGCGCGCGCTGCGGCCCAGTCTTGAGGTCCGCGCCATCCCCGGGCTTTACTGCGCGGGACAGATCAATGGCACCACCGGCTATGAAGAGGCCGCCGCGCAGGGATTGGTCGCGGGCATGCATGCAGCCTCAACCGTGATGGGCCGCGAACCTGCTCCGCTCGACCGAGCCAACAGTTACATCGCGGTGATGATCGACGATCTGACGCTGCACGGCGTTACGGAGCCTTACCGGATGCTGACAGCGCGGGCGGAATACCGGCTGCGGCTGCGCGCTAACAACGCTTCGACCCGGCTGACGCCGCTGGCATTACAAGCAGGATGCGTCGGCGCAGAGCGCAAGGAGTGGTTCTTCCGGCGATCGGACCGCAAGGCAACACTGGAGGGCGAATTGGAGCGGTCGGTTTCCGCCAGCGAGTTGGCCGGTGCTGATTTGCCGGTGCGGGGCGATGCTGGGCGCATGTCCCTACGCGAGTGGTTGCGGTTTGGCGGCGTGGACATCGCGGGTCTGGCACCGTGGATTGATTCGGAAGCTCTAACGGATGCAGTTCTTGTGGAGGAGGTCACCGAAGATGCGGCCTATGCTCCCTATGTTGCCCGGCAGGACAGCGAACTGCGCGAACTGCGTGCCAGTGAGGCACTGGGACTGGGTGACCAATTTCCCTATGCCGACATTCCCGGACTTTCGCGCGAGATGGTCGAACGCCTCGGTGCTGCGCAGCCTGCGACCCTGGCAGCGGCGGGGCGCATTCCCGGCGTAACCCCGGCAGCGCTCGCCGCGCTTCTGGTTCATGCACGGCGGCGGGCGGCATGATTACCGGAGAAGAGGAAGCAAAGGATTGGGTCCGTGCGCTGCCCGAATGCGACGATGAGGCCATGGCGCGGCTGGAGCTGCTGGCAGCGATGCTCGTCGAGGCAAACACGCAGCAGAACCTTGTTTCAGCCAACAGCCTTATCGCGGTGTGGCAGCGCCACATCGCTGATTCGGCTCAGCTGCTCGCTCATGTTTCACGTGAAACATCTTCGCCCTGGCTCGACCTTGGATCGGGTGCCGGGTTTCCGGGACTGGTGATTGCGGCGCTGCGTCCCGAATGCGAAGTCATTCTGGTGGAGTCGCGCTCACTGCGGGCGGATTGGTTGACGCAGATGTGTACTGCACTTGATCTAAAGCAGGCTTCAGTTCTGGGCATCAGGTTGGAACTTCTCGAAGCCAATCCGATGGCAGTAATTTCAGCGCGGGCTTTTGCACCGATGGATAAATTGATCCGCTTGTCAGCGCGATTTTCCACAAGTGACACAGTCTGGCTGTTGCCCAAGGGGCGCTCGGCAGATCAGGAGTTGCAAAGTTTGCGTGGATGGAATCATATGTTTCACGTGGAACAGTCGCTCACCGATCCCGATGCGGGTATTGTCGTGGGCAACCTGTTAGGCCGAAAGGGACGTAAATCGTGATCAGCATTGCCATAGCCAACCAGAAAGGCGGCGTCGGCAAGACCACGACAGCAATCAACCTTGCAACCGCGCTTGCCGCAACCGGATGGCGCGTGCTGCTAATCGATCTTGACCCGCAGGGAAATGCATCGACTGGAATCGGCATTGCCACTGCGGACCGCTTGAGTTCGACGTATAACCTGTTGGTCGATCAAGCTCCGCTGCGTGATTGCGTGCAGCCGACCAGCATTCCGGGCCTGGATATCGTTCCTGCTACGGTTGACCTGTCGGGTGCAGAAATTGAACTGGTCACGGTCGATGATCGCACCGGGCGGCTGCGCAAATCACTGTCGGTGCAACTGGGCTATGATATTTGCGTCATCGATTGCCCACCATCGCTCGGGCTGCTCACGCTCAACGCACTGTCGGCAGCTGACACACTGCTGGTGCCGCTACAGTGTGAGTTCTTTGCGCTCGAGGGGCTCAGCCATTTGCTCCAGACGGTCGAGCGCGTGCAGCAGCGCTTCAATCCCGACCTTGGGATTATCGGCGTAGCGCTGACGATGTTTGACCGGCGTAACCGTCTCACCGATCAGGTATCGCAGGACGTGCGCTCTTGCCTGGGCGATCTCGTGTTTGAGGCAACGATCCCGCGTAACGTCAAGCTGTCTGAAGCGCCAAGCCACGGGCTTCCCGCGCTGGTTTATGATCACAGTTGCGCGGGCAGCCGCGCCTATATGGCCCTGGCGCGCGAACTTATTGGCCGTCTGCCCGAGAGGAGGAAAGCCGCATGAGCGACGATAGCGTGATCCGCACCCCCGAGCCGGACATGGCCGCAGCGCCGACTGTTCGCCGCAAGCCAATGGCTCTGGGCCGGGGGCTTGGCGCCTTGATGGGGGAAACGCGGCGCGAGGAACTGGTGGTCCTGCCCGGTGCAAAGTCTGCGCCGCCAGTCAGCAGCGGCCTCGCGATGCTGGCGATCGCAGATATCACGCCGCATCCCGATCAGCCGCGCCGACATTTCGATGATGCGGCGCTTGGCGAGCTTGCTGCTTCGATCGCCGCGCGCGGCGTCATTCAACCTATTATCGTCCGCCCGCTGGGCGAGGGGCGCTATCAACTGGTGGCCGGCGAGCGCCGCTGGCGCGCTGCGCAGCGCGCACAACTTCATGAAATTCCAGCCCTAATTCGTGATCTGAGCGAACGCGAAGTTATGGCACTGGCTCTGATTGAAAACTTGCAGCGCGAAGACCTCAATCCGGTCGAAGAAGCGCGCGCCTATCAGCGACTGGCGCAGGCTGAAGGCCTGACTCAGGCCGAAATTGCCCGTATGGTCGATAAGTCCCGCAGTCACGTGGCCAATTTGCAACGGCTGCTGGCGCTGCCTGAGGATGTGCTGGATCTGGTGGAGACCGGCCAGTTGGCAATGGGTCATGCGCGCGCATTAATCGGTGTGGCTGATGCGGGGGCGATTGCGGCCAGTGCTGTCGCCAAGCAGCTTTCGGTGCGCGAAGTCGAACGGCTGGCGCGCCGCGCGAATCAGGGCGATGCGCCCACTCAACGGCGAAGCCGGTCAGCGCGCAGCTCGGACGATGCTGCCGATATTACGGCGGTTCAGGGCCATCTGGAGGAATTTCTCGGGCTGCCCGTGCGAATTAATGCTGACGCCGATCCCCGCTCCGGAGCGGTGACGATCCGTTATCGCACCCTCGATCAGCTTGATCTGATCTGCCAGCGCCTGACTGGCGGCGGGATATAGGCTCCGCCGCCGCAAAACCGGTTGTCAGTTCATCGGTAGCCGCTTGTCTGGGGTTACCCGGATACGCTTGTCTGGAACCATGCGGCGCGCCGGGCGGCGCGGAATATAGCGTGTGCGGGTCGGCACATATTCGGTAGTAACGGTTTCGATGCAGGGCTGGCTCGGCTGAACCATCGCCATCGGGCGAACATAGGCGTGGGCATAGGCCGGCTGAACATAGGTGCGGTAATAATCGTCGAAATAGGCTTCACAGTAGGAATAGCCCCGTCCGCTTTCGCGGCGGTCATCGCGGCGGTGGTGGCGTTTGCCGCGTCCGCCGTAATAATACTCAGTGCGGCGGTGGCATTCGCGCATCCAGGCATCGCGTGAACGCTGATCGGGCATGCCCGGCGCGTCCATAGCAGCTCCATGCCACATCGGGCGCATGTCGGGTCCGCCGGGCATTGCGGGAGCCGACGGCATGCCGGGGCCGGGAGGGGGAAACTGCGGCGCGGCTGATATCAGCGGACCGTCACCGGGCAATTCGCCGGCCGAAGCTGAGGCTGCGGCGGGTGTTGCCATCATCAGGGCGAGCGCAAAAGCGCCTGCCGCACCTGAGATTGTGGCATTTCGGCGAAGAGACATAACATTCCCCTGGCGGCCGCTGGACGATTCCCGGCCTTAACGTCAAATTTAGCATCGTAACGCCGGGAATTCCAAGGCTTTGGGGAGGGGAGATTGCTGGTGTCCCGTTATGGATCAGACGCGGGAAGCTAGATTACCCGCGCAATCTTCTCGGCCAGCCATTCGATTCCGGCGGTGTCCTCAGCTGAGAAATTATCGAGCGCGGAACTGTCCAGATCGATCACCGCGATCACCTGACCCTCGCGAAGCACCGGCACCACCAGTTCGGAACGGCTGGCCGGATCGCAGGCAATGTGCCCGGGAAAGCTGTGAACATCGGCGACGATCTGAGTCTGGCCCGTCGCTGCTGCCGTGCCGCAGACCCCCTGGCCAAGGGCGATCCGCAGACAGGCCGGCTTGCCGATAAACGGCCCCAGTACCAACTCCTCGCCGATCCTGCGGTAGAATCCGGCCCAGTTTAGCCCCGGCATGGAGTGCCAGATCAGCGCGGCCAGATTGGCCATGTTGGCAACGGAATCGCTTTCGCCCTCGGTCAGCGCAGCCGCAGCCTCGCAAAGCTGGCGGTAGTGCTCTGCCTTGGGCAAATCGGGATCGGGAGCAAAGTCGAACATCGCAGCGATCAATAGGCGTCTGCGCCATTGCCGCAAAGAGGCTGGGCGACTATCTGTCCGGGCATGACCAAAAAGCGCAAAACCCTCATCTGGCTGGGCGTTATCCTGCTCGCCGTAGTGCTGTTCGGTGCCTATGTGTGGCGCGGCAATCCCTCGGACCGCGATCCTGCCGCAACGACCGGCAAGGAGCCGACCCTGGTCGAGCCCGAGACTGAATTTCTGCCCAGCGTCGGGATCGTCAACCCGGTTGGCTGGGGCAAGAATGAGGCTCCCGTGGCTGCCAAGGGCCTTGCAGTGGGGCGCTTTGCCGACGGTCTCGATCATCCGCGCACGCTGCTGACGTTGCCCAATGGCGATGTGCTGGTCACCGAGACCAATTCGCCGCCGCCCTCGCGCGGCGGCGGGGTGACCGGGTTCTTCATGAAACTGTTTATCGGCATGGTCGGCGCGGGCGACCCGTCGCCGAACCGCATTATCCTGCTGCGTGACGGCGATGGCGACGGCACAGCCGAGCAGCGCTTCACGCTGCGCAGCGCGGGTATGCAATCGCCCTCAGGGTTGGCTTGGGGCGCGGGCAAGCTTTATGTCGCCAACCACAATGCGGTACTGTCCTTCGACTTTACCCCCGGCGCGAATGAACTTGTGGGTGAGCCGAAGAAAATCATGGACTTGCCGCCGGGCGGTAACCACTGGATGCGCAATCTCGTCCTGAGCCCGGACGGCACAAAACTTTACGCTGCGGTCGGCTCGGCATCGAATATCGCTGAGAACGGGATTGCCGAGGAACAGGGCCGCGCGGCGATCTGGGAGCTTGATCTGGCCAGCGGCAAGAGCCGTCAGTTCGCCAATGGCATGCGCAATCCCAACGGCATGGACTGGAATCCGTCGAGCGGCGAGCTGTGGGCCACCGTGCAGGAGCGCGACATGCTGGGGCCGGATCTGGTGCCCGACTATCTCACCAACGTGCCGGTGGGGGCGCAATATGGCTGGCCATGGGTCTATTGGCGCAATGTCATGGATTGGCGTGTGAAGCCGCCGATGCCTGAATTCCTGACCGAATATGCGCGCAAGCCCGAATATGCGCTTGGCGCGCATACGGCGGCATTGGGAATGACCTTTGCGGCGGCGGGCAACCGCATGGGCGCGCCCTTTGCCAATGGTGCGTTCGTTGCGCGGCATGGCTCGTGGAACCGCAAGCCCTTGTCAGGTTACGATGTGGTATTTGTGGCTTTTGATGCCAACGGCAATCCGCAGGGCGCGCCGCAGCCGGTGCTGACCGGATTCTTAAGCGGCAAGGGGAACGACGCGCGCGGCCGCCCGGTCTGGCTGGCGTGGGACAAGGGCGGGGCCTTGCTGGTTTCGGATGATACGGCAGGGGTGATCTGGCGGGTGATCGCGCCGGATGCCCAACCTGCGACTGGTCCAAAGCCAGTGGTCACCGCGCGGATGCCGCCGCAGCGCGAACTCAACAGCTCAATGGAATCGCAGATGAGCGCCGGGTTCAAGTCTGACGGGATTCAAATCTCGCAGTAAGTCTCAAAGACTGATCCCGGCCCGCCCAGCCAGCTCGGTGACGAATTGCCACGCCACCCGGCCTGAGCGCGCGCCGCGCCGTTTTGACCATTCGAGCGCCTCGGCCTGCGCCCATGCGAGCCCGTGTTCCTCGGCATAGCCTGCGATGATCGCGAGGTAATCGTCCTGGCTGCAATTGTGGAAGCCAACCGATAGCCCGAAGCGGTCAGCAAGGGCGAGCTTGTCATCGAGTGCATCGCGTGGGTTGATCGGATCATCCTGTTCGGAAAGATGCCGCGCCACGATTGCACGGCGATTTGCCGTAACCGCAATGCGGACATTGGCCGGTCGCGCCTCGACCCCGCCCTCAAGCCAGCTGCGCAAGGCGCGCGGGCCGCTGCTGTCGCCATCCTCGAAACCCAGATCGTCGATATAGACGAGGAACTGTAGCGAAACGCGGCCCAGATGGCCGAACAGCGCCGCAAGAGTGGACAGTGCATCAGGTGCGACTTGCACCAGCGCGACGCGGGCCGCTGTGTCCCGTTGCGCTGCAACCATGGCTGAGCGGAGCAGCGCGGATTTGCCCATGCCGCGCGCGCCCCACAGCAGCATGTCATGCGCCGCATGGCCCTTGGCCAGACGGGTTACGTTTTCGGTCACCACCGCCTTCTGTGCGTCAATCCCGCGCAGCAGTGCGAGCGCAGGGGCCTCGATCCGCACCACCTGCCGCGCCGCCTTTCCGTCCCAGACATAGGCCGGATGTGTCAGCCAATCTTGCGCAGCTTCATCAGGAGGAGCGAGCCGTTCAAGCGATGCGGCAATCCGCGCCAGCAGCTCGTCAGTTGCGCTCATCCTGCGAGCGCTTCGGCATCCAGCGCATAAAGCAGCGCTGCGCCGCCGGTCGCTGCGGCCAGCAAGCCTGCCGCTTCAGGAACCACATGTTCGAGAAAATAGCGGGCAACGACGGGCTTGCTCTGTGCGATGGCGGCAGCGACATCTGCCCCGCCGGCGGCGTGGGCTTGGCGCAGCATCAGCCAACCTGAAACCGCGACGGCACACATAGTCAGATAGGGCACACTGCCCGCAAGTTTGTCGTCCAGAGCGGCTTCGTTCGCCATCCAGTCACCAATTTCTGCGCACTCCCTGGCAAGGGCGGCTAGCGCCGGGGAAGTTTCGGCATCGCGGATGATCTCGGCCATTAGCGCAGACATTATCCCGCCGCTTTCCATCCCCAACTTGCGCGTCACCAGATCGGCGGCCTGAATGCCGTTGGTGCCCTCGTAAATTGGCGGAATGCGCGCGTCGCGGAATAGCTGCGCTGCGCCGGTCTCTTCAATAAAGCCCATGCCGCCATGGATCTGGATGTTGAGGCTGGTCACTTCCATGCCCACGTCAGTGCCCCAAGCCTTGAGCAGCGGCACCAGCAGGTCGGCGCGCATCTGCGCTGCGCTGTCGCCGAGAGTGCCTCGATCGACCTGACCCGCAGTGTAATACAGCAGTGCCCGCGCGGCTTCGGTCAGCGCGCGCATGCGCAGCAACATGCGGCGCACATCGGGATGCTCGATGATTGCCAC